>JAJQGK010000079.1 GCA_021200555.1 Clostridiales bacterium
GGTTTGACCAATGTTTGTACAAACTTATGTTAAATCCTCACGGATTTAATTAAATAATTATATTTTTTATCGGAAGGGGCTACGCCCCTTGCGGGCGGACACATGGGTCCGCCCCTACGGCGAGCTATACATAATTTGTGCAAAAAACGCACAGATCCGCACATACACCGAAAATCCACATAAAACCGCTATACGCCGTTCTCTGCAAACTTAAATAATAATCTTCTTCCCAATATAAATAGGATACTCAATATCTCCGGAAATTGATTTTCTCGGGCGGATAACGCCGTATTTATCCATGATAACGCAGTCAAGCTTGGCGTCCTCGCCGATATAACAGGACTGCATAATAATGGAATTTTTCACGGATGCGCCCTTTGCAATCTGAACGCCTCTGAACAGGATGGAATTTTCCACCTGACCGTAAATTTTGCAGCCGTCCGCCAAAAATGAATTTTTTACGTTGGACTCAAGACCGTAAATTGAGGGCATATCGTCGTTTACCTTTGTAAATACGGGATTTGAGCTGTCAAAAACGCTCTCCCTGTTGCACGGATTGAGGAGATCCATATTCGTATCGTAATAGGTCTGCATAGAGTCGATAACCTTGCAGTAGGTGTCGATATTGTAAGCGTAAATTCCCAGCTTACCCACGTTTTTAACAAGGATATCCCTTTCAAATACATTGTAATTTTCAACTGCGGACTCGTTTATCAGTCTTTCCAGCAGCGGCTTGTTGATAACGATGAAGTTGACGCAGTAGTCGCCCTCGCCCTCCTCGGCTGCGGGGGAAAGTGAAAGCTTTGTGATTTTGCCTTCGCCGTCCGTTTCGGGCTTTAATATATTGTCAAGCATTGGATATTTGCCGTTTTTTGTGCAGAGAGTAATATCCGCTCTCTTTTCGATATGGTATTCTATAAGCTTTCCGAAATCCATATTGCAGATAATATTGCAGTCGCAAAGAATAACAATCTCCTCTTTGGACATATGGATAAAATCGCTGACGCTTGTAAGAGCCTCTATTTTGTCGGAATAGGTCTTGTTTCCGTGATTAAAGGGCGGGAGCAAAAACAGTCCCTCGTTTTTTCTTGACAGATCCCAGGGCTTGCCCGTTCCCAGATGATCCATAAGAGAGCGGTAATTGCTCTTTGTGATAACTCCCACCTTTGATATTCCGCAGTTCACCATATTTGAAAGGGGAAAATCTATAAAGCGGTACCTGCCGCCGAAGGGTACGGAGCTCATTGTTCTGAGCGCCGTCAAATCGCTTATACAGTCGTTGTAAGCGTCTGTAAACAGTATGCCCAATACATTGTTCGCTCTCATATTTCAGCGCCTCCCTCTACATTTTCCGTTACCATGGTTTTGGCTTTCACCTTTGCATTTTCTCCCACTGTCAGAGCCGGTCCCACAACCGCTACGCCCCATTCTTCCAAATCTGAAATTTCCTGCGGGTCCTCGCCTACCACTGCGCCGCTTTTAACGACGGCATTCTCCGCAATCATGGCGTACTGAACCTTTGCGCCCTTTTCGATTTTTGCACCGGGCATAACGATTGAATACTTAACCTGAGCGCCCTCCTCAACGGTTACGTTTGAGAACAAAATGGAGTAATCTATTTCTCCCTCCACATGACAGCCGCCGGTAATAAGGGAATTTTCAACAGCAGCCTTTTCGGAGATGTACTGAGGCGGAGTTACGGGATTGTTTGAATATATTTTCCATGTAGCGTCCGACAAGTCTATATTCGCCACGGGATTGAGCAAGTCAAGATTGGCCTCCCAAAGGCTGTCTATAGTTCCCACGTCTTTCCAATATCCGTCAAAGGGGAACGCAAACATTCTTTCGCCTGCGGAGTGCATGGCAGGGATAACGTCCTTGCCGAAGTCGTTGGAGGAGTTTTCATTTTCCTCGTCGGCAATAAGGTACTCTCTGAGCTTGCTCCACGTAAACATATAAACGCCCATCGAAGCCTTGTTGCTTTTCGGATTTTTCGGCTTTTCCTCAAAGGCGGTGATTTTTCCGTCATCGTCCGTAAACATAAGACCGAAGCGGGACGCCTCCTCCCAAGGCACCTCAAGCATGGCTATGGTGCAGGCAGCGTCATTTTTCTTATGGAAGGACAGCATCTTCGAGTAATCCATTTTGTAAATGTGATCGCCGGATAAAACAGCCACATATTCGGGATTGTATCTGTCGATAAAATTAATGTTCTGATATATGGCGTTGGCGGTTCCTCTGTACCAATCGGTGCCCTTTATCTGCTGATAAGGGGAGAGGATGTGAACGCCGCCGTTGGATCTGTCCAAATCCCACGCCTGACCGTTGCCGATGTAATCATTAAGCTCCAAGGGCTGATACTGAGTTAGAACGCCTACCGTGTAAATGCCCGAATTTACGCAGTTTGATAAGGGGAAGTCAATAATTCTGTACTTGCCGCCGTAGGGAACGGCGGGCTTTGCCACGTTTTTCGTAAGAATCCCGAGCCTGCTGCCCTGACCTCCCGCCAGCAGCATTGCCAAGCATTCAGTTTTTCTTGCCATAGCATATCGTCCTTTCTTTATTGTAAAAAGTTTGATTAAAAGTTTTGATTTGAATGTAAATGCACAATGAAATAAAATTATAATTTGTGCACACCCGTTGGAGAATTAGCAATGAGCAATGATGGAAAGGGCTTTGCCCTTTAACCCATTATAATGCAGATTGTAATATTCAGGCGGTAAATACAAATTTAAAAGTTTGTATATATCAAATTTTGAAAATGGAATTTTAATTTTTATTAGAGCGAACGCAGTGAGCGGAGCAAGCCCGTAGGGCTTCCGACATTGCTAATTGCTCATTGCTCATTGCTAATTTATTCTAAATGCGTGTACAATCGTAAAATTCTATTGAGGTTCTGCAAAGATATTCACTTCACACTCCACACTAAACAAGGTGTGCAGGAATAAGAATTTCTATTGAATAAACATCATTTTGTCTCTTTGCGGTATTTAAGGTACATAGCCGACAAAGGCGGCAAAGTCATTTCAATGCTCTGCCTATATCCGTGCATGGGGACGTTTTTCGTTTTGAAGACCCGCTTTTTTGAAACACCCATACCGCCGTATTCCTTTAAATCCGAATTAAACACTATATCGTAGGTTCCCTTTTCGGGTACGCCGATTTTGTACATATCTCTCTGAACGTTTGTAAAGTTGCAGACAGCTATAATCGAATTTTCGCTGTCGTCCGTTCTTCTAAAGGCGATAACGGAATTGTCGCAGTCGTCGCTGATTATCCAGCCGAAGCCCTCCCAGGAATAATCAATCTCCCAAAGGGGCGGATTTTCCCTGTAAAATTTATTCAGGGCTTTTACATAATTGTGCAGCTGCCTGTGGGCGTCATAATCCAGCAGGAACCAGTCAAGCTGCTTTTTCTCGTCCCACTCTATAAACTGACCGAACTCCTGTCCCATAAACATAAGCTTTTTTCCGGGATGAGCGTACATATATCCCAGGAACGCCCTCATGGAGTGGAATTTTTCCTCATATGTGCCGGGCATTTTGTCAAGAAGAGACTTTTTGCCGTGAACGACCTCATCATGGGAAATGGGAAGTATGAAATTCTCCGAAAAAGCGTAGAAGAACGAAAACGTTATAAGATCGTGATTGTATTTTCTGAAATATCCGTCAAGAGAAAAGTACTTTAAGATGTCGTTCATCCAGCCCATGTTCCACTTGAAGTTGAACCCAAGTCCTCCCGATGAGCCGGGCTTTGTAACAAGAGGCCAAGCGGTGCTTTCCTCCGCAATCATAAGAACGTCGGGATAATCCTTAAAAATTACCTCGTTAAGCTTTCTGAAAAACGACACCGCCTCAAGATTTTCCCTGCCGCCCTTTTCATTGGCAATCCACTGTCCGTCGTCCCTGTCGTAATCAAGGTAAAGCATAGACGCAACGGCGTCAACACGCAGTCCGTCAATGTGGTACATTTTAATCCAGAACTCGGCGCTTGACAAAAGGAAGCTGCGAACCTCCTTTTTGCCGTAATCAAAGACCTTCGTTCCCCATTGGTAATGCTCGCCCTTTCTCGGGTCGGCGTATTCGTAACAGGCCTGACCGTCAAATTCAAAAAGTCCCTGAGCGTCCTTGGGGAAATGAGCGGGAACCCAGTCCATAATAACGCCTATTCCGTTTTCGTGGCACTTATTCACAAGGTAAGCGAAGTCCTCGGGCGTGCCGTAACGGGAGGTGGGAGCAAAATAGCCTGTCACCTGATAACCCCATGAGCCGTCAAAGGGATATTCCGTCAAGGGCAGAAATTCAATGTGAGTATAGCCCATATCGAGAACATAAGGAATAATAGCGTCCGCCAAATCCCTGTACGAGTAAAAATTACCGTCGTCGTGCAGCCGCCATGAGCCTGCGTGAACCTCATAAATGTTGATTGGAGAGGAGTATACGGAGTGTTTTTTCTTGCTCTGCATCCAGCTGCCGTCCGTCCATTTAAAGCAGTCAATATCGTAAAGCTTTGAAGCCGTCTCCGGCCTTGTCTCGGTGTGGAAGCCATAGGGATCCGCCTTCATAAGCCGTCTTCCGTCCGCTGCCGTAATACAGTATTTATAGGTATCGTAAGGCTTAAGACCGGACACAACAGCCTCCCACACGCCGTCCCTGTCGATTAACCGCATTGGGTTTAACTCCGGCGACCAGCTGTTAAAATCACCCGTTACAGATACGGATTGGGCATGAGGAGCCCATACCCGAAACACCGTCTCGGTGTCGGATATCCTATGCGCTCCGAAAAATTCGTAAGCCCTTGCATTCGTCCCCTCATGGAACAGATAAAGGGGAATACGATAGCTCTCCTTCATATTCCCGCCGTTGTTCTCCATAAACTTGCCCTCCAACGAGTATAGTTAATAATTAATAGTTAATAATTAATAATTAATAATTTTGACACTTCAGTAAGCACACTCGATTTAATCATTGCTTACTCAATAATGAATAATTAATAATTTTTTACACTTGAGTAAGCGTGCTTGATTTAATCATTGCTTACTCAATAATGAATAATTAATAATTTTTACACTTCAGTAAGTACACTTGATTTAACCGATGCTCACTTTACAATTTTAGATATATATAGATATTTTACCAAAGACGGACGGATTTTTCAAGGGTAAATTTGACCATATTGCAAAAAGAGCCGCCAATTGTTTTCACAGTTTATTGTATACTTTGCACAAAACAGTTGGATATTCTGACAGCGCGACAAAATTCACACAAATAACAGATGAAAAGAACAGTCTCCTTATTCATTGCCGCAAATACTCATAATACGACAGCGTTCCTTATCTTGCAAACAATCTTTCGCTTCTCAACAAACTTGATTTCTTCCTCCAATCATCCGACAATTCGGAAGAAAATTGAGGGTTGATAATCCTCCTTTGTTAAGATAATATATAATACAACAGGTTGTTGGATAAAGTCGAAATCATACCTTTCCCGCAGCCTCATAAAAACGAACGGAATAAAAAGCCTATTACACACCTAATCCAATTAAGTAACCATTCTTTGAAGTGGCAATAAACCGTTCGTCAACAGTATTAAGGGAGGAACTTAAATGCCGGTAATTTCTGTAGACCGTCTTACAAAAGACTACGGTCACAACCGCGGCGTGTTTGATGTGTCTATTCAAGTGAATAAAGGCGAATGTTACGGTTTTCTCGGACCTAACGGCGCCGGAAAAACAACGACCATACGACATTTAATGGGATTTTCAAAGCCCGATAAAGGCAAGACCTCCATTTCGGATATGGACAGCTGGGAACACAGCGCCGAACTGAAAAATACAGTCGGCTATCTTCCCGGAGAGGTGACCCTTCCGCAGGGACTTTCAGGAACCGGCTTCCTTCGGATGATGGAAGAAATGCGCCGTACCAAAAACGATGAATATTTAAAAATGCTTCTCGACAGATTTGATTTGGATCCGAATATCAGCATTAAGCGTATGAGTCTCGGAGTCAAACGGAAGCTTGCAGTCGTTACGGCTTTCATGCACGACCCGGATATCCTTATATTGGACGAGCCGACTTCCGGCTTGGATCCCGTAATGCAGGAGACGTTTATAGATTTTGTCAAGGAAGAAAAGGCAAGAGGAAAAACCATATTTTTGTCGTCCCACATTTTTCACGAGGTTGACGCCTCATGTGACAGAATTGCGATAATACGGGACGGAAAAATAGTCTCGGAATTTAAATCAGAAGAGCTGAAATCAAGCCATGACAGAATTTATCGTGTGACATTCAAGAATGAACAGTCCTATTTAAGCTTTATCGAAAAGCCGTTTAAATTCACCTCAAAAAATCACGGAAAGCTCCGAGCAAGAGTACAGATTGAAGCAAGCCGTGTAGGCGAGCTCACCTCCTGCTTAGGCGATTACGATATTGCGGACTTTGTGGAGATACCGTTCACGCTTGAAGAT
>JAJQGK010000125.1 GCA_021200555.1 Clostridiales bacterium
ATTATTAATTATTAACTATTAATTATTAATTAAAATGGGGTGCGGGGTATCCCCGCCATTCACTCCACACTCCACACTTCACACTCCACACTCAAGAAAATACACGGAAACTCCATTACGGTTGAAATACTGCAAATAAAGACAATGCCAAGCATTGCAGTCCTCAATCATAATACCTAACCACTGCTTTTACCTTGCCAAGGATATAAAGGTTATTGGTGATAATCGGCGTCATAGTATCGTTTTCCGGCTGGAGCCTGAAGCCGCCGTTTTCCTTATAAAAGGTCTTAACTGTCGCCTCGTCCTCGATAAGGGCAACCACGATATCTCCGTTTTCGGCGAAGGAGGTTTTTTCAACGATAACTATATCCCCGTCAAGAATGCCCTTATTTATCATACTCTCGCCCCGCACTCTCAGGGCGAAAAGCATTTTGTCGGAGGAGACGGGTCCCGAATAGGAGATATATCCCTCAATCTGCTCCACCGCCAAAATGGGAAGTCCCGCCGTTACGGTTCCCAAAAGAGGAACTCTCGTAATCCTTTCGGAGTCGGCTCCCACAAGCCTGATTGACCGCTTGTGCATGGGATCCCGCTCGATATAGCCGGCCTTCTCCAGCGCAATAAGGTTAGCCTGCACCGATGAGGTTGACTTAAGCCCTACGGCGTCGCATATCTCTCTGATTGACGGAGGAACGCCCTGCTGCGAACGTTCGGCAAGATATTCATAGATTTTTCTCTGAGTTGGGTTCAGGCTGTTCATGGTTTATCCTCCCGTCTGTAGCCGACTCTTTCCCTTCAAATATTTGTTCGATTTTATTCTATCACACAATCTGTAAAAAAGCAAACATTTGTTTAAATTTTTTGATTTTTTTTCGCCTTTCCCCTCTTTTTTCACAAATTTAAAATTTTATTCAAAAATATGCCTTGAAAATTTTACATTGCCGCCAAATAAAATGCTTGTAAATGCAGACGGGATATAGTAAAATGGAAGTGAATAACGGAATTGCAAACATCCCCGTAGGAGCATATCCGTTTCAATGTACAATGTACAATGTACGATGTACAATGAATAAATTCCAATTTGTACAAATGTTGATTGATTGATAAAATTATAATCTCCCGCCGTAGGGGCAACCCCGCCATTCATTGCTAATTGCTAATTGCTCATTGCTAATTGGGTAAATTGCTAATTGCTAATTGAGTAAATTGCTAATTGGGCAAATTGCTCATTGCTGATTTTTATAAGCTGTGCTTCTTCAAAATCAACTCAATCTTTCTGAAAAACAAAAAAATGGCCAAAAGAAAAAAACAAGAACGGGAAATAAACATTCCCGAAAAGGACAAAAAGAATAAGCGTCAAAAAAGCAGAAAAAACCATGCTGCGGCTCCATCCCACACAAAGGGCTATTACCGGTTCTCCCGTCAATTTCCCTCACTTACGGACAGCGGCGGCTATCGGGACAACACTGTTTTTATCAACTCTCCGGACACAAAAAAGAGGAGACGGTGGAAATACGCCGCTCTTTTTGCGGTGGTGTTCATCATTTCCTTTGCCGCTGCGGCAACGTGCTTCAGCATTTCAAAGCTGCCCCCCGAAGAGGAGTCAACTCTTGCTTCCGAGGAGACGGCGGCGGAAACGGCTCAAGGCTCGGCAGCGGTATATCTCTCCGGAGAAGTGCTGTCCTATTCAAGCGTGGAAAGTCTTGCCCAATCCTTATCATTACAGGGCTTTGACTCCGTTATAATCGAATTTAAGGATGCTTCCGGCTACATATACTTCACTCCGCAAACCTCTGTCTCCGATGAAGCTCTTACAAAGGCTTCGTCTGACGCCGCTGAGGTCGTTTCCGATTTCCAAGAGCTGGGCTTTAAGGTTTACGCCGCATTTTCCTGCTTTGCGGACGATATTTACGCAAGGAACAACAGCGACGCCGCCGCCTTTATTATGACGGAAGAGGGCTCCGGAAGTCTTACCTCCGTAAAAACCCTTTGGTATGACACCTCAGCCGACTCCCACGCCTGGGTCAGTCCCTATTCATACATCGTTATGGAATACCTTGAAGACCTTTTGACGGAGACGGCAAACACAGGCGTTGACGGCATTATTCTCACAGGCGTTGTTCTGCCGGAGGGAACAGACCAGGCGGATTTGCTTTTCGACACACGCTCAGACGATGACGAAACCACCGTAAACGAGCAAATGGCAGCCTTCGTCTCATCGGTTATTTCCGACTTAACCTGTGAAATCGGCGTTGAAATTTCCGCCGAAAATATAGCCGCCGCAAGCGTTAGCGGACAAATTCCCGATATTTTCCTTACGGGCTGTGATTATCTTGCTGCGGATATGAGACTTTCGCTTTTGCCGGATAATACGGTTTTGGGTGACAATACATATATAATCCCCTCGGACTCACCTTATGAATTTACTTCCGCTCTTACAGATGTAATTCTCGATTTTATGACGGAAAATGAATGCAGCTTTGAAATTCTGCCCATACTTGAACAGACGGATAACCTTGCGAAACAGCTCTCCGCTTTGAATGAAAAGGGAATTTATTCATATGCTGTGTATGAGGAGAACGGGGAGTAATTTTCCGCAAGCCTGATTACATCTCTGCAAGCCTGATAAAAATTTTTAATTTATGCATACCCGTTGGAGAATTAGGAATTAGGAATGAGGAATTAGGAATGAATGGTGGGGTAAACCCCACACCCCATTATAAAATGTACGATGTCCAATGCACAATGAATGAAAGGGCAAGTCCTTTAACCCATAATAACACAGATTAACTTATTTAGGCGGTAAATGCGAAATTTAATATTTGTAAATATCAATATTTGAAAATAAAATGTTGATTTTTATTAGAGCGAACGCAGTGAGCGGAGCAAGCCCGCAGGGCTTCCGAAATTCCTAATTCCTAATTCCTAATTAGTCATATCATAATTCTTAATTCTCTTTAAAATCCATATGGTACATATAAAATAAAATTATCGTTAAAAGAACCCCAGCCGCTTATGCGGCGGAACGGAGGATATATGCTTAAAACAGCGGTCGGTTTTTCCTACCTCGCTCTTTACCTTACCTCGACACTTCCCGCTCTTCGGCGGGCGGAGAGGCTTAAAACGCAAGGCAGAGAGGAGGACAGGCGCCGAATTTTAAACAGAAAAGCCTACGGGCTTGTAAACTCTCTGTCAACGCTTTTGGGAATAACCTACGACATCAAAGGCAAGGAGAACATTCCCGATTGTCCCGTGCTTTACGCCGCAAACCATCAGGGAATATTCGACGCTATGGTTATGCTTGTGAAAATGAGAGAGCCATGCGGTTTCCTCATCAAAAAGGAGGCTGCGTCAATTCCCATTCTCTCACGGTGGATGCGTGAGATGGGCTGTGTTTTCGTTGACAGGCAGAATCCCAGAGAGGCGGTAAAAGCCGTAAGCGAAGGCGTTGAAATTATCAAATCCGGACGGAGCCTTGTGGTGTTCCCGGAAGGCAAGCGGAGCAGATCCTCGGAAATAGGCGAATTTAAAAACGGAGCCTTTAAAATAGCTCAAAGGGCGGGCTGTCCCGTTGTTCCCGTGCTTATTGACGGCACATACAAAATATGGGAGGAACGCAAACGCCTGCGCAAAGCAAACATAAAAATAAGGATCCTTCCCTTCGTGGAGGTAAAATCCATGTCAAGAGAAGAATTTAAATCCATAGCTCCCAAGGTCAGACAGATGATTGAGGAAGCAAAAGAAAATGCATAAGGAGAGTTTCAATATGTCAAAAAAGAAAAAACAAGAAGAAACGGAAATTGCCAAAGAGAACAAGGTAACCCTTGACGAGGTTGTTGCGGGGCTTACTCTTGATGAAAAAATCTCTCTCGTTTCCGGCAAGGATTTCTGGCACACGGTCAATATTGACGATTCGCCGGTAAAAATCCCCTCGGTTATGGTCAGCGACGGCCCTCACGGACTGCGCACCCAAAGAGAGACTGCGGACAATCTTGGAATGAACGACAGCATTGTCGCCGTATGCTTCCCCTCTGCGGCAGGTCTTGCTTCGTCCTTTGATACGGAGCTTATGAAGGAGCTGGGAGAAACCTTAGGCGAGGAGTGCCAGGCTGAGGACGTTTCCACAATTCTGGGACCCGCAATCAACATCAAGCGTTCTCCTCTCTGCGGCAGGAACTTTGAGTATTTCTCGGAGGATCCCTTTGCAGCGGGAAAAATGTCCGCCGCTTACATAAACGGCGTTCAGTCCAAAAATACCGGCGTAAGCTTAAAGCACTTTGCCGTAAACAATCAGGAGAAAAGGCGTTTTACCGTATCTGCGGAGACGGATGAGAGGACTTTAAGGGAGATATACCTTGCGGGCTTTGAAACGGCGGTAAAGGAGGCTCAGCCTTGGACGGTTATGTGCTCCTACAACAGATTAAACGGCGAGCAGGTATCGGAGAGCAAAAAGCTCCTTAACGATATTCTCCGTGACGAATGGGGCTTTAAGGGCGCGGTAATATCCGACTGGGGCGCCGTAAACGACAGAGTAAAGGGACTCAAGGCGGGGCTTGACCTTGAAATGCCCGGAACCTACGGCGTCAGCGGCAAAAAAATAAAAGCCGCCATAGAGGACGGCAGTCTTGACGAAGCGGTTCTTGACAAGGCTTGCAGAAGAATAATAAACCTTGCCTTCAAGTGGACGCAAAACAGGCTTGAATGCACCTTTGACAGAGAGGAGCATCACGAAAAAGCAAAGCAGGCCGCTCTTAAAACTCAGGTTCTCCTTAAAAACGAGGACGGCATTCTTCCTCTTAACGCCAACAAAAAGATTACTTTTATCGGAGAGTACGCCAAAAAGCCCAGGTACCAGGGCGGCGGCAGCTCTCACATAAATTCATATAAGGTTACGGACGCTTACTCAAATTCATTGAATTACGCAAGCATAGGCTATACTCCGGGCTACGGCGTTGACGACACGAAAATCGACGAAGGCCTTGTAAACGATGCGGTAGCGGTAGCGGCGGATTCGGATGTTGTCGTTATTTTTGCGGGACTGCCGGAATCCTTTGAGTCGGAGGGCTTTGACAGGCACCATATGCGTCTCCCCGACTGCCAGAACCACCTTATCGAAAGAGTTGCGGAGGTTCAGAAAAATATCGTTGTGGTTCTCTGCAACGGCTCTCCCGTTGAAATGCCTTGGATAGACAAGGTAAAGGGCGTTCTCGAAAGCTATTTGGGCGGTGAAGCCGTGGGAGAAGCTCAGGCGGATATACTTTTCGGCAAGGCGAACCCAAGCGGAAAATTGGCGGAGACCTTCCCCGTAAAGCTCAGCGACACTCCCTGCTACAACAGCTTCCCCGGAACCTTCAACACCGTTGAATACAGAGAGGGAATTTACGTAGGCTACCGTTATTATGAGACTTTCGGCAAAGAGGTGCTGTTCCCCTTCGGCCACGGACTTTCGTACACAACCTTCAAGTATTCAAAGCTGAAGCTGTCCTCCAAGGAGTTTACTCCCGAAACGGGTGAAATCGAGGTTTCTATTGACGTTGCCAACACGGGCAAGGTTGACGGAGAAGAGGTTGTTGAGATTTACGTATCACCGACGGAAAAAACCGTTTTCAGAAGCAGCATTGAGCTTAAGGGCTTTACAAAGGTATTCCTTAAAGCGGGAGAGACAAAGACCGTCACCGTTAAGCTCTGCGGCAGATCCTTCGCCTATTACAATACGGACGAAAAGGATTTTGTATGCGATGACGGCAAATATATAATCAAAGCGGGCGCATCCGTTGCGGATATAAGGCTTGAGGACACTGTTACACTCAAGGGCTTCGGCGTTCACAAAAATCCCTATTCGGAGGAAGTAAACACTGTTTACAGCACGGATGCAAGAGAGATCACACGCTCTTTCTTTGAGAAGCTTTTGGGCAGAGAGATAACCGTGGAAATTCCCCAAAAGCCCTTTACCTGGGAGAACTGCTTCTCCGATGCAAAGGACACAAAGTGGGGTCATGTGCTGGAAAGCGTAATATCCGTTGTCAGCAGCAAAATGAAAATGAACATAGGCAACAGCGAAATGATTTACGCCGGAGCAATGGAAACGCCCATAAGAACTCTCCTTGCAATGTCAAACGGAATTGTTACGGAGGACTTGGCGGACGCTCTCGCCGATTTGATAAGCGATAAGAAAGGCGCTCTCCTTGAAGTCCTCGGCAGCGGAGTCAAGCTCGGCGTGGGGATGATTACGAAGAAGAAGTAAGCAAATTTCGATAGGATTGATAGAGTTTTAGTGTGTGCACACCTTTAAGAGAATAAGCGTTTTATTCAATGAGCAATTAGCAATTAGCAATTAGCAATATCGGAAGCCGCAAGCGGCTTGTTCCGTTCGCTAACGCTCACTCTAATATAAAATT
>JAJQGK010000120.1 GCA_021200555.1 Clostridiales bacterium
GCGTAATTCACTGGACAAGCGCCCTGCTCTTTATGGGCGTCAACCCGATTTTGATTTTATACGCCGCCATATTTAAGCTGCGGAGGAAAAACGGAAGGTACATAGCGGTTATGTGCGTCTTTGCTGCCGCCTATTTTGCGGACATAATCTATATTTTAACCGTATTTATTTCGACCGCCTCCCTGTCCGGCAAAAACGGAATTATGGAAATTACGCCTATATTCCTGACATATTTTCTGCTTTTAATTTTCAACCATTCCGCTTTATTGGAAAACGAGGAAAGCCGATTACACGAAAAGGAATACGGCCACACAAAATACGCCGTAAATTGATAAAACGTAAATTGATAAAAGCAAAAGCCCCGCAAACCGGCGGGGCAGTTTTTATTCAATGTTAAAATCAAAATTCCAAGGTTGCGTTATAATCCGATATGCCGTAATTGCCGATTGAATTTTTAAGCATATCGTACATGTCTATTTCCTCCCCCTGAGAGCCGTGGAGCTTTTTGTTAAGGGTCTTGAAAATGGGATTAAGCCGTTTGAAAACCTTTAAAACCGTATCGCCCGCCGGAGTTCCCTCCACAAAGGGCTGATCGCCTTCAAACATATATCTTACTATTTGAATTGCAAGCTCAAGAATTTTTTCGTCCTTAATTTCCGGCGCCGCTTTTACGAAAAACAGCCTTGCAACCTTACCTACGCTCCAAGTGCTGAGAGCCTTGCCTATCGCCTTAACGGGCTTGTAAAGAGCCTTTTTGTCGCCTGCCCCGAAACGGCGGAGAAGTCTTTCGGGATCGGTGCGCATACCGAAAATCATAGACCTTATCATACGTTCAAACTGATCCTGCATATACTGTTTTCCCGTTTTTCCGTTGGTGTCCCATTCAAATTCGGGAACGGGAATACTCTCAATTTTAACGGTTTTTTCATCCTCGATTGTCACGAGCCTCATATACGCCGGACAGCCTATAAGCGAGCCTGTGCAGACGTCGTAAAATTTATTTCCCTTTTCCGTTGTAACCACATTAATGCTCTGGTTGTGCATATGACCGGTAAATATAAGATGCACGCCGTTATCCGCAAGCATGGTATAAACGTCCTTGCTCTTTTTCTGCCTTGCGTCGGGAATAAGGGAAAAAACGGGCTGACCGGGAAGAATGGGATAATGCTCCATGGCAATCATCATCTGACCGTCGTCGGCAGCCTTTTGTATCTGCTCCTTCGCCCATGCCATAAGCTCCTCGGAGTATTCCACATTTTTTCTTTCCGGACTGTCGTTGCAAAGCACTAAAAGCCTTACGCCGTCCGCAAGCTGAGCCACATACGAAAGTCTTTCCTTATACAGGGAGATTGCCTGATCATAGCCGTAATCCCTGTAAATATCGTACTGGTCCTCAAAGCTTATGCCCTCCACATAGGTGCGTTCTTTTCCCGGATATGCAAAGGGGTTCGGTTCTATATCGTGGCCGGCTGTAACAACATAAACCGCCTTGCCGCTTGCTTTCAGCTCTCTTAAAAGCTCCTTTTCAAACGCAAGATGGCTTTCCTTCTCACCGTTAAAGGAGAGATCGCCGGCAATAAGCACGATATCCGCTTCTTTGCTCTCTTCAAGATATTTAAAAACGGCTTCGTTTATTGCCTGGGTTTCCGCAAAGCACTTTTGCTCAAAATCCATAAATTCCTCATACTCCTTGCCGTATGCGCCGAGGGAATTTTTAAAGTAATGAGGATCGGTAATAACGTAAAATTTCAAAGGTTTCATATGGTTTCTCCCCTAAAAAAGGCGGCAGTTTTTTGCCGCCCTTGGTATAATTTTATTTGTGCTTGCTTTGTAAATTTAACTTTTCTGAAAAATCCGATTATTTTGCGGTTTGAGTATCCTCCGCGCCTTCGCCGTTCTGCTCCGCAAGCTTTGCTCTCTGTTCGATAACAGCGTTGTGAATGTCCTCTTTCCTTGTGCCTGTCAGCTTGTAGAAGAAGTAAGGTACGCCGGCAAGGAACATCATTATGCCATGAACAATCGTATATACAAACAGAAGCATAATCTTGGTGCGGTCGCTCTGAACCTGGTTCACACCGTCGCTTGCCTGTATGTATCCGATAATCGACGGATTGGTGCCGTAAAGGATTTTGGGAGCGGCTGCGGTAGCTATTGTTCCGCTGATTGTTGTGCCAACGGAAACAACAAAGGGAAGGGATGCGTCAAGCCTCTTGCCTGTCTTGTATTCGATTGCTTCGAGAACATCCGCCTGGAACATAAGGGGCAGAAGATTGGAAGCGCCGAATTGAAGACCGATAAGGAACAGGAAGACTATAAATACTATCTGGAGCGCAGCTCCGCCGTTCTTCAGATAAGCATAGCCTACGCCGAACGCCGCAACGTTTGCGATGACGGAATAAATACCGCTGGCAATGTAAAGCACTCTCGAGTTAAACTTTTTAAGGAGCATATTGATAAGAAGCATACCGACAGCCGTGCCGATACCCGTAGGCAGAGAGAAGAGCAAATATTTTCCCTGACCCATAAGAGCCTCCGCAAGGAATATGCCCATGTAGGTTGAGATTTTTCTGAAGTTTTTCAAAAATTCGGAAATGATAACGTTCCACGAATAGGGACAGGTGACGACATCCTTAAAGCCCGCAAGAGGATTTTTCTTTTCATTGCTGTAAACAACTCTCTCTTTAACCTGCCTCATACCTATAAGCATTGTTATAACTCCGACTACACCGCAAAGAGATGCAACGAGGATATATTTAACCGCTTTGTCGTCAATGAATATGGCAAGAACAAGCT
Source organism: Clostridiales bacterium (assembly GCA_021200555.1). Taxonomy (GTDB): domain Bacteria; phylum Bacillota; class Clostridia; order Oscillospirales; family Acutalibacteraceae; genus UBA1081. The sequence goes on from JAJQGK010000120.1 coordinate 2,794, forward strand.
CAACAACGAGAGGAGCGGAGTTGCCCACTGCTGCGGCAATGCTCCTGAACGACATAACGTTGTCACGCTCTTTCATATTGGGAGTCATAACAATTGCAACCTTGTTTACACAGTCGCCGAAGCTTGTGCATATGGACCAAGCGATTGCGATTGTTATAAGGTAAATCATAAGGAGCGTTCCGGAAAGTCCCGACGGCGTCCAGAACGACAAAACAAGGAATATGCCGCAGGGAACAGCAATAGCAAGGGCAAGGGGTCTGAATTTGCCGCCCTTGTTTGTCTTCCTGCTGTCTATATACATGGCGATAAAGAAATTCAATACAAACGGCACCACCGAAACAATGGTGTTGTATGTGGAAACATCCGAGTCCGAAAGGGTAAGGACGTTTACCAGATAATCGTTGCGGTACGAATCCAAAGCGCCGGTCATCATCGTGTAGAAAAATACGGAGACAAGATAGAGCACGAACTCCGAATTGCCCACATATTTTTTGTTGTCCATCAGGGGAGAAGTCTTCCCCGCTGCCGTAGCCATTAAAAACCACTCTTTTCCTAATTAAAAATATCGGCGGATTAATACGCTTAAAAATATCCAACGCAATTGCAGGAAAATTATTCAAAATATCTATTTTCATGCACATCCGCTTATAGCAATTTAGAGATATTTTAACATAACATTGCAAAAAAAAGAATTGCATTATGTAACTCATATATGGTATAATGTAACTATGTTATAACAAAATTACGGTGTATTTTTTATGAATATAAAACTCAACGAGCAAATACAAAGAAATCCTCAATTCACTTTAAGAACAATGACGGACGGAAACGGCGAACACATATTGAAAAGCATAGTCCCGAACATCCCCCAAAACGACAGCATAAACGTTCAGGCGATAGGCTTTGAAAATTGCCGCGCCGAAAAAGATGCAAGAACTCACACGTTTGAAAGCAACACCCTGCATTTTATAATTTCCGGTCAAGGGTATTTTGACGGCATTCCTCTGAAAAGCGGCGACGGATTTGCGGTCAGACAGGGCTGCGTTGCGGAATACGCTCCTCAAAAAGACGATCCGTGGACCTACTGCTGGATAAATTTTGACGGGAATGTCAGCGACGAGCTGCTTAACAATGCGGGCTTCACGGAAAGCAAATGCACATTCACCTGCTCCAATTCGGAGAAAATAGTAAAAATCATAAAAGACGCTCTGGACACCGACTACGAAAACGCAAATATCAGACTGCACTTAAGCTCTGCGCTTCTTGATTCCTTCGCCTATCTTACATCCGGCAAGGTGGAAACATTTTCCGACAGGAACGACTCCGTTATGGAAAATCGGGTGCTGCGGGGAATTGACTTTATCAACCGCCACTACAGAGAAAAGGACTGCATTGCTCTTCTTGCAAAGGAGGAAAACGTATCCATGCGCTATCTGAGCCGGCTTTTTGACAGATATTCCGACCTCCCTCCGCAAGCCCATCTTATAAGAGTGCGGATTGAAACGGCGAAGCATTTACTGCGGACAACCGATGAAACGGTAACATCGGTGGCGAAAAGTGTGGGATATTGCGACGTTATGCAATTTTCCAAAATTTTCCGAAAGCACACGGGTGTGTCTCCCAGCGAATACCGAAAAGGGAGCGAGGATATCAATCGGGAATATGAGTGAAAAACATTGATATTCTCCGGAATTTTGTTTAAATTGCCTATAACAAGAATTAAAAAAATGTGCTATAATATAGGTGAGATGGAAGGCAGTCAGCCAAGCAGGAGCTGGATTATGCTGTGCTGATATTCACATTGCTTTAAGGAGGACTGTAAATATGGAATCAGATAAAAAATCCAATTCAACCGAAGATACCAATTGCATACATCTGACGAAAACGGGAGAATGCGGAATTTTAAGGGTTAAAGTATGCGGCGGAAAATCATGCAGCTTTTGTGAAACGGAAACGGAAAACGACAGTGCGGCGAAATCCTGGCGAAATCGGTTATGCAGCATGGATGAAGGCTTACAGTCAAAGATTGCCGGAACATATTACGGCGGGAAAAAGCCTTGGCTTGCAAAGGATGACACATTGCTCAAATTATAGTTTACGGAATAATCAATAAAACAGATCGGAGGATAAGGACAAAATGATTGAACAGGGAATGACTGTTTTATACGGTTCTCACGGCGTTTGCCGCGTAGAGGGCAAAGTAGTTCAAAATTTAAGCAACGGAAAGCATGAATATTATGTTCTAAAGCCCGTTTATCAGGCTTCTTCCACGCTTTTTATACCTACCGACAGCGAGCAGCTTCTCTCAACAGTAAAGGAAATTCTCTCACCGGATGAGATTGACGATTTGCTGCATTCGGTTAAGGATGAAGAGCCCCAGTGGATTGAAAACGAAAATATCAGAAAGCAAAGCTTTTCGGAAATCCTCGCAAGCGGGGACAGGTTCCGCATTCTTATGCTTATAAAATCCGTATACAAGCACAAAACCGAGGTTGAAACGGCGGGAAAAAAGCTTCATCAAAGCGACGAAAAGTCCTTTAAAGAGGCGGAAAAGCTCTTGTATGACGAGTTTGCGGTATCTCTTGATATCAATCCATCCGAGGTTTTAAATTACATTATAGGAAAAATAAGCAAAGCCGGGTAAAAATACCGGCTTTAGTTTTTTGTATACTATATTACATTAATATCAGGTGATTAAAAATGTCTTATGAAGCGGTACGGTGCCAAAGAAAAGCCAAAATACTTGACAGTGCAAAAAATTGGATTGCACGGCACGGAATTGTGGATACCACGGTAAACGATATTTCCAAAGCGGCGAATATAAGCCGTCAGACCTTTTACAAGTACTTTTCGGGTATTGACGATTTGGTGTTAGAAGTTCAAAAGGGCTGCATCCGCCATTTTATGTTGTATATTACGGACAAATGCGGCGGCGAAAGCAGTCGGGAAACGCTGAAAAATATTTTATTGAAGCTTTTGGATTTTTGCACGGAATTTCCCGATGAGCTGAATATTATATCCGTTTTGGACAGCTACGCTCTAAACAACAGCTCTTCCGAGGATTACGGCAAAATGTACGCCGAATGTGTATTGAACAACAAAAAAATTTCCGAAATTATCGCTTGGGGACAGAATGACGGAGAAATAAGAAAGGATGCGGATTTTAACGTTTTAAGGTCAATTACGGTAAACGCCCTGATAGGCACCGCTCAAAGATTTGCGGCTGTAAAGGGAATGCTGGGCGACGCTTACAAAATGACCCCCGCAGACTTTATCAACGGCGCCTTCGATATGATTGAAAGCTATCTTGCGCCTAAAAATTCATAAAAAACAAAAATTTAACCTCTCAGCCGTTTCCGATTTGAAACGGTTGTTTTTATGCCCGTTATGAAAAAAGTGCGGAAGCTTTACCCTCCGCACCTCGATTATAATCATATTTTTGCCTTATCAGGTAATGTAGCTGATGTAATGGGCAAGATGTACAAAGAAATGTACGATTGCATAAATCCATCCGATAAGCGGAATATCATATAACGAATTATATT
>JAJQGK010000123.1 GCA_021200555.1 Clostridiales bacterium
TACAGAACTTGTGTACTTAACCTTTAATGTTCTAAAAGCAGGTAATACATCTGTCACATGGACATGTGATTCATGGGTAGGTGATGAAACTCCCGCAGACGGTTCAATAACAATCACTGCCGCAGATGAACCTACTACGGAAGAACCCACCACTGAGGAGCCGACTACCGAAGAACCAACTACAGAGGAAGAAATTACAGAACAAATATCTCCGGACGGTTATTTGACCTATGAGATTAAAAACGGCGAAGCAATAATCACCGACTGCGATACTTCGATAAGCGGTGATTATACAATCCCCGATACCTTGGGCGGATATCCCGTGACCTCGATTGGAACATTTGCCTTTGAAGAGTGTAAATCACTTAAAAGCATAATTATACCGGACAGTGTAACGTCAATAGACTATGGCGGATTTTACTATTGTGAATCACTTAATAATGTTATCATGTCTGACAATATAACTGAGATTGGTGCTTGGGCGTTTTTCTATTGTGAATCTCTTGAAAGCATAGATATTCCTACAGGCATAACAGAAATTAAAGAGTATACATTTTACGGCTGCGAATCGCTGACAACTGTTGAAATACCGGATTCTGTGACATCAATTTATTGGTATGCTTTTGCTTGGAGTCCCGCACTTGAAACGGTAAAAATCGGCAGCAATGTTAAACTGATAGATATGTCGGCATTTGAAAATTGCAGTTCTCTTATAAGCATAGAAATTCCCGACAGTGTAGAAACCATTGGCAATAGTGCATTTTCAAACTGCACATCCCTTGAAAGCGTAACCATTGGCAGTAATGTAACATCAATAGGCTTTTGTGCATTTTGTGACTGTACATCTCTTGCAAGTATAACTATCCCTGCCGGTGTAAACACGATAGACGATTATGCAGTTGGATACGCTTATGAGGACGTGGTATATATCGCTGTTGACGTTTTAACAATTGTATATACCGTTATTGACGGCTTTACTATTTACGGTTATGAAGGTACTGCTGCTCAGACATACGCCAATGAAAACGGCATAACATTTATTCCATTAGATGAAAACAGCGGCAACGATGAACCCACTGTAACAGAAGATCCGACAATTGAATTTAACGAGGAAAGCAATCAAGTGACGGTGTCACCTGAAACAAGTGCGGAAACCTTTGCGGAATTTGCAAATGTGGGCAATGTCCAAGTTGTCAGTGCGGACGGCGAAGAGCTTACGGCGGACGATTTTATCGGCACGGGCTGCAAAATTCAGACTCTTGACGAAGACGGAAATGTTATATCGGAGTACACCGTTATCGTTCCCTCAGATGTTGACGGCAACGGCAAGATTACCGCTGCGGATGCAAGAATTGCATTGAGAACGGCAGCTCAGCTTGATACTCTTGATGGCGTTTATGCTGTAGCGGCGGACTTTGACGCAGACTCGGCAATAAAGCCCTCGGACGCAAGAGCCATTTTAAGAGTTGCCGCAAAGCTTGATTAAAGGAATATTTTAACAAAATATAACCCCCTGTTTCGGCAGGGGGATTTTTGAGCATTGTTTTGTTGAATTTATGATTTTACTGTTCATCCAGCTTAAGAATAGCCATAAACGCCTCTTGAGGTACTTCCACGGTTCCGAAGGAGCGCATTCTCTTTTTGCCCTCCTTTTGCTTTTCAAGAAGCTTTTTCTTTCTCGTAATATCGCCGCCGTAGCATTTGGCGAGAACGTCCTTGCGCATTGCCTTTACGGTCTCTCTCGCTATGACCTTGCCGCCTATGGCAATCTGTACGGGAATTTCAAACATCTGCCTTGGAATGTTGTCCTTGAGCTTTTCCGCAATTTTCCTTGCTCTGCCGTAGGCCTTGTCCTCATGGATAATAAAGGATAAAGCGTCCACCATATCGCCGTTAAGCAGCACGTCAAGCTTTACAAGGTTTGACCGCTCGTAGCTTTTCAGCTCGTAATCGAAGGAGGCGTAGCCCTTTGTCCGTGATTTCAGAGCGTCAAAAAAGTCATAAATAATCTCATTTAAAGGCAGGTCGTAAACTATTTCCACACGGTCGGAGGAAATGTAAGTCATACTTTTGTAAATTCCCCGCCTGTCCTGGCACAAATCCATTATCGCTCCCACATATTCGGGAGGGGAGAAAATGTGAGCGTCCGTTATGGGCTCCTCGCAATAGTCTATTTCCGCCGGATCCGGATATTTTGTAGGATTGTCTATTTCAACAACATCGCCGTTTCTCATGTGGATTTTGTATACGACTCCGGGAACGGTGGAAACAAGGTCGAGATCGTATTCCCGCTCAAGCCTTTCTTGGATAATTTCAAGATGGAGAAGTCCCAAAAATCCGCACCTGAACCCGAAGCCCAAAGCACCGGATGTCTCAGGCTCAAAGGACAGGGAAGCGTCGTTAAGCTGAAGCTTTTCCAAAGCCTCTTTTAAATTTTCATAATCTGCGCCGTCCGCAGGATAAATTCCGCAGAAAACCATGGGGTTTACCTTTTTGTATCCAGGCAGCGGTTCCGAAGCGGGATTTTCGGCGGTTGTGACCGTATCGCCTACACGGGCGTCCCGGACGGTTTTAATGGATGCCGTAATATATCCCACCTCTCCGGCTGTAAGGGCTTTCCCCGGAGTCAGGGACGTTGCCGCCATTTTTCCCACTTCCACAACGGTAAACTCTGCACCGGTCGCCATCATTCTCATGGTGTCTCCGGGCTTTATTCTGCCGTCCATAACTCTTATGTAAACTATTACGCCCTTGTAATTGTCGTACACCGAATCAAAAACAAGCGCTCTGAACGGAGCCTCGTCGTCTCCCTCAGGACAGGGTACAAGCTTTATAATCTGATGAAGCACCTGCTCTACGTTTTCGCCCGTTTTTGCCGATACTCTCGGAGCGTCCTCTGCGTCAAGCCCTATTATCTCTTCAATATCCGCCGCCACAGTGTCGGGATCGGCTGCCGGCAAGTCGATTTTGTTTATAACCGGAACAAGCTCCAAATCGTGATCGAGAGCAAGATATGTGTTTGCGAGGGTCTGAGCCTCTATTCCCTGTGTTGCGTCAACTATCAGTACTGCCCCCTCGCACGCCGCAAGAGAGCGGGAAACCTCATAGTTAAAGTCAACATGACCGGGCGTGTCAATAAGATTAAGCTCGTATTCCTCTCCGTTTTCGATGTATTTAAGCGTTACGGCATGTGCCTTGATGGTTATTCCTCTTTCACGCTCCAAATCCATATCGTCAAGAATTTGCTGCTGCATATCTCTTTTTGCAACCGTGTCCGTGATTTCAAGCAGACGGTCCGCAAGAGTTGATTTTCCGTGGTCGATATGAGCAATTATTGAAAAATTCCTGATATGCTCTTTTTTTGTTTTCATTATTTTCTCCTTTTGTTTGTCTTCAATAAGGGGCGAATCCCCGTCATTCAACGTTTTTAGTGGGAGATTGTACTCCCACTGAAAAAATTAAGCGGAACCCGTCGCCTATAGAGGCGGGGACATCTTAATTTAGTTATATATCACTGTCGCCGGATTTAAAGCCGAGCCCCAAAATCTCCGATGCGTCGGAAATTATTATAAAGGGCTGTTCGTCATAGCGTTTGACAATTTTCCGTATTTTTGTGACCTCCTGGGGTCTTACCACGATTAAAAGCATATGCCTTTCCTCGCCTGTGTAGGCTCCCTGTACGGGAAGAATTGACACTCCTCTGGGAGTCTCTGAGGTTATGGCTTTTGATATCTCCTCGGATTTTGAAGTTATAATCATCATCATTTTTCCCCTTGAAGCCCCGTAAAGCACAAAGTCGATTGTCCTTCCGGAAACGAGAAAAACGATAACCGCATATAGAATACTTTCTATATTTCTGTAAACCAAACCTGCAAGAAGAGCCACGCACATGTCGCAAACCATCATAAGCCGCCCCATGGACAGGTGTGGATATTTCTTTTTCAAAAGCCTGCTTAAAATATCCGTTCCGCCGCTGGTTGACCCTCTTGTGAAAATAATCCCCAGTCCTATTCCCATAAGCGCTCCGCCGAAAAGAGCCGCCAGCAGCTTATCCCCGCTGTATGACGGCATAAAGAGATCGCCTAAATCTATAAACAGCGAGGTTAAAAATGTGGAAAACAGTGTTTTTACTATGAACCGCCAGCCCAAAACGATAAATGCGATTATAAAAAGCGGAACGTTCAGCACGAATATTGACGCTCCTATGGGCAGATCCCAAAGGTAATTTATCAATATTCCCAAGCCTGTAATTCCGCCGGATGAGATGTCGTTTGACGCAACAAAGCAATTCACCGCAAGAGCGTAAATAAAGCTTCCGGCAGTGCATATTACAATGTCAAGTATAATTTCCTTTGCGGCGGATGATTTTGATTTTTTTGTTTTTTCCATGACTGCAAACTCTCTTTATCCTACGGCAATCCGAAAAAGCTCCTTTATCCTATCCGTTTCCGAATTAAGGTACAGCCAGCCGAACAGCGTTTCAAGCCCTGTTGCGCTGTGATAATCCCGCTTTGACGTTCGCCTCGGAGTGTGGGCAGTGTGAGTGTTCCTGCCCCGTATGTATATGTTTTTTTCACTGTCTGTTAAATGCTCCATGATTTTTTCCGCCGCTCTGCACTGGTACACGGCGTTGACCATTTCCGTCTTCCTTTCGTGGAGCTTGTCCGCCTTGCCTAAGTTGGATACCGTCAGATATTCCCTTACTAAAATTTCCCAAACGCCGTCTCCCAAAAAAGCCATAGCGGATACGGGGACGCCCTCGGAAGAGCTTTCCGATAATTTCAGCCTGTCAATATGCGTCTCAAAGGCATCAGGGGACATATTCAAATTCAAAGCCATAAATATTAACCGTGTCTCCCTCCTGAATGCCTTGATTTTTCAATTCGTCAAGAATGCCGCTGGAGCTTAAAACTCTTTGGAAGTATTGGAGAGACTCGTAATCGTCCAAATCCGATTTATTTATTATCTTAACCAGCCAATCCGCATCAACATAGTAAACGCCGTCCGTTTTGGTAACCTTAAATCCGTTTGATTTTTTCTTTGCAAGGGACTCCATAGGCACCTTTTCAGGCTCGAACCGTTTTATGGGAGGAAGTTTTGCAAGCATTGCCGCCGCAGCGTTTACAAGCTCCTGCGTTCCCTCGGCAACGGGAGGACAAATTTCAAAATAGGGAATACCCCTGTTTGTTATATAAGCCTTAAAATATTCACGCTGAACCTCCGTCGCCAAGTCGATTTTGCTGCCCGCCACAATTTGGGGACATTTTGCCAGATCCTCATTGAAAATTATAAGCTCCTTGTTTATCTGCTCGTAATCCTCAATCGGGTTCCTGCCCTCGCTGCCCGCAACATCAACAATATGTATAAGCATACGGCACCGTTCAACATGGCGGAGAAACGAATGTCCCAGTCCTGCGCCCTCTGCTGCGCCCTCGATAAGCCCCGGAATATCCGCCATAACAAAGCTGCTTTCGGGTCCCAGCTTTACAACGCCTAAAACTGGTATAATCGTAGTAAAATGGTAGTTTGCGATAATCGGCTTTGCCTCGCTTACAACAGAAATCAGCGTTGACTTGCCCACGTTGGGAAAGCCTATAAGCCCCACGTCCGCAAGAAGCCTAAGCTCAAGGATAAATTCCCATTCCTCGCCGGGCATACCGTCCTTTGCAAATCTTGGAGCCTGCCTTGTGGGAGTTGCGAAGTGGGCGTTGCCCCAACCGCCTTTGCCGCCCTTTGCGGCTACAAATCTTTCGTTGGCAGACATATCCGCCAGCACAGCCCCGCTGTCCGCATCTCGGATAACCGTCCCCTCGGGAACATGGACAATCATATCCGATCCCTTTCTGCCGTTTTTCATGGAGCCTTTGCCGTTTTGTCCGTTTTCGGCGTAATATCTCCTCTTGTATCGGAAGTCCGCAAGAGTTGAAATGCCCGGCTCGGCCTGAAAGATAATATCTCCGCCTTTTCCGCCGTCGCCGCCGTCGGGTCCGCCGGACGCTATGTACTTTTCTCGGTGAAATGATACGGCGCCGTTTCCGCCGTTGCCTGCTTTAATCTTAATTTGTGCTTTGTCTACAAACATAAATTTAACCTCGGAAGTAAATTCTAACCTTATTATACCACAAGATAAATCAATTATAAATAGTTTTACTAAAAAAAAATTAAAAATAAAATAAAACTTTTGTCGATAAGAAAAACTTCTGTTGACAAAAATTTCGCCTTGTTGTATCATTAAAATAAGAATTTTGTAATTGCAATCATCGAATTACGGGGGATTACGATGAATAGAATAAGAAAAACGCACCGGACAATCGGGCTTTTGCTGCGGCTT
>JAJQGK010000101.1 GCA_021200555.1 Clostridiales bacterium
CTTCCTTTTAAATTATAATTTCCGTAATCAAACCCAACGGGTTTGACCAATCAATATTTGTACAAACTTATGTTAAATCCTCACGGATTTAATTAAATAATTATATTTTTTATCGGAAAGGGCTAACGCCCTTTGCGGGCGGACACATGGGTCCGCCCCTACGGCGGGCTATTTTAATTTGTGCGAAGCCTGCGCAAGAAAAAAGGATTGCCTAAGCAACCCTTTTTGCCTTCATTGCACGCATACAGCTTACATTATTCGCTTTGCGCAGCTTTCATTTTCTCGAAGCAGGCACTGCAAAGCACGCCTCTATCGCTCTTAGGCTCAAAGGGAACTCTTGCTTCGCCGCCGCATTCTCTGCAAACAGCTGTGTAAAATTTACGCTCGCCGCTTCTGCTCTGCTTGCGGGCTGTACGGCAGTCCTTGCACCGCTGGGGCTCGTTTTCAAAGCCCTTTTCGGCGTAGAACTCCTGTTCGCCGGCGGAGAATATAAACTCCTTGCCGCAGTCCTTGCATATAAGTGTTTTGTCTTCGTACATAATGATGTACCTCGCTTACTAAGTATTTGCCTTGCAACGGGATTGCACCGTTGCCGTTGAATCAACGCTCATTGTGAGTATAGGGCATATATAACAACCGCACCATGCGGGATTGTTCAGCTGCCGAACGATTTAAATTCTTCAAAATCTTCGGATTGGTTCGACACAGAGCGTTGCCAACAGTTTTCTCGGTTATCATCGGCAAGCCCGAATGAAGCGGGCGAAACGCCGTGATATTCCTCCGAGAGCTGTCAAGGATTGCTGTCTGTAAAAGCGGAGCCGTGGTTTTTGCTTTTCGGGAGACGGAAGGCACGGTTAAAATGCCTTAAGTTCCCGAATATTCCGTATATAGCATTTAAGGAAAGCTCGGTTATGAGAGCCTTTTATGTGAGGAGTTAAAGAATTTACTGTTATACATTGTCAGTATAATCCACATTTTCAAAAATGTCAACACTTTTTTTGTCGATTTTCGTTACTCGTCTCAAAATAAAGAAAATTATCGGATTTTTTTCTCTCGATTTTTTGAAAAATTTCGGCTCATATATAAGAAAAAATTAAAAAATGTTGTTGCAATTCTTGAATTGTTATGATACAATACATCTGTTATGTAAATCGTTGAAAGAGGTGAACCAAATGAAAGAGGGACTTCATCCTGAATATAAACAGACCCAAATCAGATGCGCATGCGGAGCGGTATACGAGACAGGCTCAACAAGGGATAATCTTCGTGTTGATATATGCTCAAAGTGCCATCCGTTCTTTACCGGCAAGCAGAAGCTTGTTGATACAGGCGGTCGTGTTGACAGATTTAAAAAGCGTTACAATCTTGATAAGTAATCATTTTTGTAAAATAAGCGGCGCTTAAATCCGGGCGTCGTTTTTTGTCATATCGGAAATTTGATTTATGAACGATTATTTTACTCTAAAAAATGAGTCGAGAGATGAATTTACAGAAAAGCGTTCCCGCTTTATCGGCTACGCCAAGCCTGTTGCCGATGCGGAGGAGGCGGCGGCGTTTATAAATGAAATCCGCTCAAAGCATTGGGACGCAACGCACAACGTTTACGCTTATGTCTTAAGAGAGGGACAGACCCGCCGTTATTCCGATGACGGAGAGCCTTCCGGCACAGCGGGAGTACCTGTTCTTGACGTTCTTTTGAAGGAGAATTTGACGGACTGCGCGGTTGTCGCCACAAGGTATTTCGGAGGAGTGCTTTTGGGCGCGGGAGGGCTTGTGAGAGCCTACTCCCATACCTCAAAGATTGCCGTCTCTGCCGCAGGAATAATCAGAATGTCCCTTTGCGATGTTTTGAGAGTGGTATGCGATTACAATTTTTACGGAAGGCTGACCGCTCTTATTCCGGATTGCGGGGGAGTTGTGGAAAATGCGGATTTCGGCGAAAGCGTCACCGTCGTCTTTTACCTGCCCTGCGAAAATACTCCGTCGTTTATCTCAAAGCTTACGGAGCTGAGCCTCGGTAAAATATCACCGACAAACGTGGGGAAAAGGTTTGAGGAAGTGAAGTAATTCTCTGCAAGCCTTGAAAAATTTAAGATTACTTACACCTTATAGATAATTAGTAATGAACAATTCATTCAATTATCAATGAGCAATTTATTCAATTAGCAATGAGCAATTAGCAATTAGCAATGAATGAGCAATTAGCAATTAGCAATGAATGGCGGGACACCCGCACTCGATTATAATAAATAAAATTTAAAGCTTGTACACATAAAGTTTGATTGTTAAGATTTTAAACTTCATTAGAGCGAATGAAATGAGCGGAACAAGCCGCTTGCGGCTTCCGACATTGCTCATTGCTCATTGCTCATTGCTAATTGCTAATTATCTGTAAGGTGTATACATACAAAAATTTCTCAAAAGTCTCACGGAAAAGCAGTCACAGCACAAAAAGAAGAAGGAGGGAGAACATATGCGTTTTTCGGATGAATTTCTGTCGGAGCTTAAGGACAGGAACAATATTCTTGACGTTATATCTCCCTATGTGGATTTGCGTGTAAGCGGATCTATTGCCAGGGGCTTGTGTCCCTTTCACAATGAGAGAACGCCCTCGTTTACCATATATATCAACAATCAATCCTTTTACTGCTTCGGCTGCGGCGTGGGCGGGAACGTGATAACCTTCGTTAAAAATATTGAAAATATCGGCTTTACGGAGGCTGTGTCCCTGCTGGCGGATAAGTGCGGAATGGCTCTTCCCGCCGACGGCTACGACGATTCCCTTGCAAAGCAAAAACGCAGACTGCTTGAGGCGAACAGAGAAGCGGCGAGATTTTACAACAGGTATTTATTCGGTCCCGACGGAAAAAAGGCTCTCGATTACTTTTTGGACAGAGGGCTTACCGTTGAGACAATCCGTCATTTCGGATTGGGATACGCTCCCGATAAGTGGGACGCTCTTTTGCGGTATATGAAGCAGCGGGGCTTTTCAGAAAGCGAGCTTATATCCGCAGACCTTGCGAGAAAGACGAAAAACGGCGGAACAATCGATGTTTTCAGGAACAGGGTTATGTTCCCCATAATCGATTTAAAGGGCAGCGTTATCGCCTTCGGAGGCAGAGTCCTTGACGACTCAAAGCCGAAATACGTCAACACCTCCGACACGCCCGTATACAAAAAAAGCCGCGGCGTGTTTGCCTTGAATTTCGCCAAAAGGGGAACGGAGAGAACCCTTATATTGTGCGAGGGATATATGGACGTTATCGCATATCACCAGGCGGGCTTTACCAATGCTGTGGCAGGCTTGGGAACGGCTTTTACCCAGGAGCAGGCAAAGCTTTTGTCAAGATACTGCGATGAGATAATCCTCTCATACGACAATGACGAAGCGGGACAGAGGGCTGCGGGCAGAGCGATACAAATACTGTCCAAAACCACTCTCAGAGTCCGTGTCGCAAGACTTCACGGAGGCAAAGACCCTGATGAGATTATAAAAAAATACGGCAGAGAGGAAATGCAGAACATTTTAAACGCTGCCGTGGGCAATGTGGAATTTGATTTGCAGCGGGCAAAGGCGGGCTTTGATTTAACCACGGATTACGGGAAGGTCAATTACCTGAACCGCAGCGTGGAGCTGTTGGCGAGGCTTAACAATCCCATACAATGGGACGTTTACGCTTCAAGGCTTTCGGCGGAGGTCGGAGTGACCAAGGAAGCCATAACCGCTCAAATCGAAAAAACCGCAAAGCAAAAAAGAAGAAGAGAGAGCAGCGACGGCTTTAAAAAAGCGGCTACTTTTAACGACGATATGCTTAATAAAATCAATCCGGAAAGACGGCAGTTCCTGTACGCCGCAAAGGCGGAGGAGACTCTTTTGTCATCGCTTATACACAATCCGGACTTTTATTTCAAAATAAAGGACAAGCTCAGCGAAGAGGACTTTTCTACGGAGCTTAACCGCAGAATTTTCAAAATAGTAGCGCAGCGAATAGAAGAACAAAGACCCGTTGAAATTACATATTTTTCCGAGGATTTATCGGATGAAGAGCTGGGGTATCTTGTTCGTCTTGAGTCTATGCACGAAAATCTGGGGAATACCATAGGAGAGTGCCTTGACTGCATTAAGCGGATGCAAAAGGAAAAGCAGGACAGGAATACAAAAAATCCCGGTCAAATGACGGATGAGGAATGGGCAAGCTTTTTCAAAAGATAATGGAAAAGCAAAATCGAGAGGAGAAAAGGATATGGACGCAGCTGAAAAGAAAAATGTACTTAACCGCCTTATTGAAAAGGGAAAACAGGCGGGGCGGCTGACAACTCAGGAGATTGACGCCGCAATTCTTGAGCTGGACTTCGACATTGAGGAGCTGGACAAGCTTTACGAAAGCTTTGAGAGCAACAACATCGAAATTATCGATGATATGTCCGACGCCATGCTGGAGGATTTGAACTTTGACTCCGATATAGGAAAGGGAGCGGAGCTTGACACGGACGACAGCGATTCCAAAAATATCGCAATGGACGATCCGGTTAAGGTCTATCTTAAGGAAATAGGCAAGGTTCCTCTTCTGACTGCGGAGGAGGAGATAGATCTTGCCATGCGTATAGCGGACAATGACGCCGAAGCGAAAAAGCGTCTTGAGGAGGCAAACCTCAGGCTTGTTGTAAGCATTGCAAAGCGTTACGGCGGCAGGGGAATGCAGTTCCTTGACTTAATTCAGGAGGGAAATTTAGGACTGATTAAAGCAGTTGAAAAGTTCGATTACACAAAGGGCTTTAAATTTTCCACATACGCCACATGGTGGATAAGACAGGCGATAACAAGAGCCATAGCGGATCAGGCAAGAACAATCAGGATTCCCGTTCATATGGTGGAAACCATAAACAAGGTGAAGAAAACAAACAGCCTGCTTTTGCATAAAAACGGAAGAGAGCCTACCGCAGAGGAAATTGCGGACGAGCTTGGAATGTCCGTGGAAAAGGTGCGTGAAATACTCAGAGTTGCGCAGGAGCCGGTGTCCCTTGAAACTCCCATAGGCGAGGAGGAGGACAGTCATTTGGGCGACTTCATACCTGATGAGGACGCTTTGGCGCCTCAGGACGCAGCCTCACAGCTTCTTTTAAAGGAAGCTCTCGACTCTGTTTTAAGCACGTTGACAGACAGAGAGGCGAAGGTCTTAACCTTGAGATTCGGGCTTAAGGACGGACATCCGAAGACCCTTGAGGAGGTTGGAGCGGAGTTTAACGTCACCCGTGAGCGTATCCGCCAGATTGAAGCAAAGGCGTTGAGAAAGCTCCGCCATCCCCAGAGAAGCAAAAAATTAAAGGATTTCCTGGATTAATCCAAATAAATTAAAACAGTACGGTCGGAAATGACTGTACTGTTTTTTGATAGTTCAGTAATGTAACCGGTAATGTTTACCGTTCGCTGACCTTAGGGCAATGTGTCAACCTGTTTTCGGCAGCACCAAAAAATTTGTTTACTGAAATAAGGTGCTGATATACAATGCTCCCCATAATAAATAGAAAACTATTGTATAAATCATCAAAAAAACATATCTCCAAAAAATTATGCATAAGATGAGAAGCACAGCGGAAACAATAATAATAATTTTAGTTTTCTTCTTCATAAAGTCTCCCTTCATTTTTAATTATCATACAGTTATCCTTTCATTCAGTATCTATCCACTTAATACTTTTGTTCAGGCTGTCCATGTAATCGGACAAGGCGTCTTCATCGTCAAAAATTTCCGCCGTGTTTTCCAATGTGTTTACTATGATATACTTATCCCCGTAAACCTTTACAGTGGAGAACAAGCCTTTCCTTTCAGTCTCAGCGGCGTCAAAATCGCAGTCAATTCCCTCATTTACGCCTATCGGATAATAATATTCATCGGTGATTTTCAACCGGAAATACAAATAATCATCCGAATTTCCGTATTCTTAAGTAAGCACTGATTAAATCGAGTGCGGCGGATGCTTAGAGGATTTTTTGCAAGACAAGGAACAAAGCGCAAGGAATACTGACGTATTTCGAGCATTTGTGACGAAGTATTGCGGAAAATAATCAAGCAGGCGGCGTGCTCAGCCGTCAGGCGTGATTTAA
>JAJQGK010000068.1 GCA_021200555.1 Clostridiales bacterium
AGGATTTAACATAAGTTTGTACAAATTCCGTTTGGTCAAATTCTTACGAATTTGATTAAGAAAATTATAATTTTAAAAGGAAGCCGCTTTGCGGCTTGCGGGCGGACACATGGGTCCGCCCCTACGGGGAGAGTGCATAATTCTCAAAGAATCGTCAAAAACCCGTTTCCTCCTCAACAAAGTGGGTGGTTGTTTCCGGTTCCGTTGTTGTTTCGGGCTGGGTCGTCGTTTCCGGTTGTGTTGTGGTTTCCGGCTGAGTCGTTGTTTCCGGTTCGGTGGTGGTTTCAGCCTCGGTGGTAGTTTCCGCCTCCGTTGTGGTTTCCGCTTCGGTGGTAGTCTCCTTTGTGGTTATTTCAATTGTCGTGCTTTGAGTCGTATTTTCATCGTTAAGTATCGTTCCGTCTTCATCATCGCTTGAGCCGTTTACAAGCATAACCACCGCAAATACGGCGGCGACTACCACAAGCACCGCCACAACGCCCATTAAAACCTTTACGGCGGGGGACATGTCGGATTTTTTCTTCGTTCCCGTATTTTGCGTGGCGTAACCCGTGGGGCTGTAATTTCCGCTTCTCTGCTTGGGTATATTGACGTAAGCCGTGTCCCCGTTTTCGTCAAAGGGTCGAGTGTTTGAATTGGCGTTGTCAATGCAGTAAATTCCCGTCTTTTCCGTAACTCCCGAAGCAATCTCCGGCGGGATGACGATATTTTCCGCCATTGCGTCAAGGATTGCCGGCAAAAATGCAGTCAAGCCTTCGGTGCCGTAGCCCATTTCGGAATACTTGTGCTCCTCCGTCTCAAGCCTTATGAGAGCCTTTAAAAGCCTGTTTTTCACCGCAGCGGATGATATTTGCTCGGTTGCCGCAATCTCGTCAAAATCAAGTCCCGAACCGAAGTATTGAAGGACTGCGACTCTCATTTTCAAGGGGATCTCCGAAAGAATGGAGTCCGTCAGCTGCATAAGCCCAACGTCTATTTCAATGCCGTCGGGGAAAAGGCTCATTCGGTTGTTCTCTCGGACAAGGAGCTCCTCCACCCGCTCTCCCTCTGAGGAGTCGGAGTCTATGTAATCGCCGTACATTTCCGGGTGATTGTCTATGATGAAGCGTCTGCATTTTGTTCCCGCAGTCTCGAAAAGCCACTTGTCAAAGCCCATACCGTCCCGAAGCTCGGCGCAGTGGAGATAAGCGTAATTGAAGATGTCCACGGTCATGGACTTGGCGTCCCGCTTGCTGCCTAAAAGCTTGCAGCACAGGAAGTATATGCGGTTCTCGTAAGCGAAGAAAATCTCCGCAAAGGCGTTCCTCTCCCCGCCCTTAATGCGTTGGAGACAGGATGTTATTTTTCTGTATTGGGAACTGTTCATAGACTTCTCCTTTTTCATAAACTTGTGGGGGATTTTTTGTGCAAATTGAAATAGCCCGCCGTAGGGGCGGACCCATGTGTCCGCCCGCAAGGGGCGGCAGCCCCTTCCGATAAAAAATACAATTATTGCAATTAAATCCGTGAGGATTTAACATAAGTTTGTACAAATTTTGATTGGTCAAACCCGTGGGGTTTGATTATGGAAATTATAATTTAATAAGGAAGCCGCAAGCGGCTTGCGGGCGGACACATGGATCCGCCCCTACGGCGGACTATATATAATTTGTGCGAAACACATGGGTCTGCCCTTACGCAGGATTGCGTAAACTCCGTTGATATTTTATTATACATTGCGTTTGCGAAAAATTCAATACATTTTTAAGAAAAACAGAAATAACGGTTAATTAATAATTAATAAAGAATAATTAATAATTAGTGGTGGAGTACTCGCACTCGATTATATCTAATAAGCAATTAGCAATGAGCAATGTCGGAAGCCGCTCTGCGGCTTGTTCCGCTCACTGCGTTCGCTCTAATGAAATTTAAAGCTTTACAATCAAACTTAATGCGTACAATCTATTTATTCTATTTTAAATGGGTTAAAGGGCTTGCCCTTTCATTCATTGTACATTGTACATTGTACATCGTACATTTTATAATGGGGTGTTGGGCTTGCCCCGCCATTCATTCCTAATTCCTCATTCCTAATTCCTAATTTTCCAACGGGTATGCACAAATTGAAAATTTTATTTCATTGTCCATTGTAAATTGTACATTGCTAAAGGTTGTGCGGAAATGAAAATTTCTGTCGATGTTTGCGGGGAAAACTATTGCAATCTCCGAAAAAAAGTACTATAATAAAACATATTTATTACTATGGGGGAGGTTTTTCGATGGCGGGAAAAACAGAGCAAGCCGCAAAAACCGAACAAACCGCAGCAACTGCCGATGCGGAGCGTATTGAGCGGCAAAAAGAGCAGCAGAAAAAGTTTTACTTATCGCCTAAGGAAATGGCGTCCTACATACTGTCGGGCGTAGGCGACAAAAACTGGGACACCTTCAACGCAAGCAATTCGGACTTCTATTACAGGACAATAATAGGAGCGGAGGCGGCAACCTTGAGCACCGCCTCGGTTATCTGCACCTTTGCGGATACCTTTGACAACGCTATTTCGGGTCCCGTTCTTGACAGAACGAGAACACGCTGGGGAAGAGTCCGCCCTTATCTTGTGCTTACATTGCCTTTATGGCTTATTGCAAACGGACTGCCCTGGCTTCTGCCTACGGGCTTGTCGCAGATAGGATATTTGATTATTTTCGCCGTGCTGTATTATATCGGCTCTGTTGCCAATTCATTTTACACTCCGGCTTATTCGGCGCTGCTGTTCAACCTAACGCCCAACGTTGACGAGAGAAACAGACTTATCGCCGCCGATACTTACGTTGATTTGCTGGGAGTTTGGATTCCCTCATTGTTCCCGTTTTTCGTTGACTTCCTGCCGGCAAGCATTTCAAGGCGGTCTATCTATATGGTCGGCGCAGGGTTCTTTATCGCCCTTGTTGTAATTTTCAGGATATTCGGCTTCTTCTCCTTAAGGGAGCGAGTGCCTCTTGCTTCAAGGCAGGATATGAACGAGGTCGGCGTTTTGCAGTCTCTGAAAATGGTTGCAACCTGTCAGCCCATGTGGATTTTGATGCTAAAGAATTTCTTCGCCGTGGGAAAAAGCGTGGGAGTTCGTATTCAAAGCGACTTCTGGCTGAACTGCTTCGGCAAGGTGTCATATTCTACGATTACAAGCCTTTTCACGGGGCTTCCCGCTTACTTCGTCCTGCCCCTTGCGCCCAAGCTTACAAAGAAAGTAGGGCTTAAAAATTTAGGCTCCCTGAGCTACGGCTTCTGCGGAGTGTGCTATTTGATAATGTACCTTATCGGCTACAATCCCTTCGGCGAAAGTCACCTTGTGCTGAACCTTATTTATATGACGGTGGCGCTGACGATTGCGGGCTCGATGAACTCAATCCAAAGGTATTGCTCCACAGCTCTTACGGGCGATATGTACGATTACGTGGAGTGGAAGACCGGCGTGAGAAACGAGGGCATTATGAGCGCCGCCACGGGATATATCAGCCTTATTTCCAATCAGGCCGCAACTCTTATCAGCGGCGGACTTATTACGGCTTTGGGCATTAAGTCAAAGTATATCGGCGGTCAGCTTGTCCGTCAGACCGATCCCACAATGCTTAGGAATATCTGGACTGTGTTCGCCCTTGCTCCCGCCATAGGCAGAATTGCAAAGGCAATCACGCTTTGGTTCTTCTGCGTCCACGGAAAGACGAGAGAGCAGATGATGCATGACCTCGCCGTCACAAGAGCCGCAAAGGTCGTGGATACCGGAAAGAAGGACGACAGCAGCGGCGGCAATGATGATGAAACTCAGGGAAATTAATAATTAATAGTTAATAATTAATAATTAATAATTAATATAAAATTTCGTTTGATTGAGAAAATTATAACCTTCCGCCGTAGGGCGGATCCGTTCCAATGTACGATGTACAATGTACAATGAATGAAAGGGCAAGCCCCTTAGAAATGTACAATGTACAATGTACAATTTACAATGAATGGCGGGACACCCGCACCCGGTTATAAAAAAATAGAATTAAAAGTTTGTATGCATTAGCAAATTGAACTGCAAATTAAATTTTTATTAGAGCGAATGAAATGAGCGAAACAAGCCGCTTTACGGCTTCCGAAACTCCACACTCCACACTAAACAAGGTGTACAGTAATGAGAAATTCCATTGAGAATTATAAAAATAAGTGTGAATTGCAAAAATAAAGATTGACAAACTTCTTTTGGTAATATATAATATAATTGTTTAATAAGATAAAAACGGAGCGAATTGGTGATTTGAACCGCATTGTTATAATTGGGTGCGGGTGTCCCGCCGTTTATTGTACATTGTACATTGTACATCGTACATTTCTAAAAGCTTGCGGTGACATTCACTTCACGCTGAAAAGCTCCAACCAACCTTTAATTAAGGAGGGACTTTTAAAATGAAAAAAACATTATCGATAATCCTTGCGGTGGTACTGGCATTTTCCGCATTGACGGTTGCCGTATCGGCTGCCGGCTCATCCTATGAGGTAAGCTTTATCGACTGCCCTTACGACGTTTCCGAGTACAGAACGGATTACGTGGGCAAGTACATGGGCTATGAGTACGGCGTGGATTACTGGTTCACAATCACAAACGACGACGGCACAACCACGGATGTTAAGGGCTGGCCTTATAACTTTGAGGTAGCCGAGGGTGAGGCTTTTGAGTTTACCGTTTCAATTGCCGATTATATCGATCCCACTTCCGTGAAAATTTTAGCTTATCCGGCTTCTCTCGATGTTTCCGATCTTTACGATCCCGACACCGGCAAGCCCTATGAGCAGTATTACATTGCGGCAAGCAGCGCAGGCACATACGGTCTTCGTCCTTCTGAGGATCTTGTGGTCACCGTATCCGAGTGGCACTTGTACAACAACGCTTTCCTGTATGACTTCCCCTCATCAACTTATTACACAACTCAGAGAGTGTTCAAAGATGTTGAAACGGGAACCTATTATACCGCAGAGTGGGACAACACAAAGGTTATCTATGAAAATGAAACGCTTTACTTTGAAGTGATTATGCCTTATGACGAGGGCAGCACAACCTACAATTACGACACCTATCAGGTTTATTATACCTTAGGTTCGGGCAGCTCCCGCACCACCACTTACCTCAAATACCCCGCCACGGATGATGCGGATGAGATTAATGAGAGGGAGACCCGTTATTTTTACGAGGATGAACTGACAGGTCAGATGTACCTTGTGGACGTTTACGCCATTGAAAATGTTCAGTCAAATGTTTATATTAAGGTAGCCGGCACGGTTACTTATACCCTCTCCATGCTCAGGGAGTTCTTCTCGGACTTCTCCCTTGAGGATCTTGACTCCATTGACTTTGACTCAATCGACTTCTCTCCCATCGTTGAGTACATCATTAGGATTATTATCCTTATTGTGAAAATCCTCAACGGCTTCGGTCTGAATATCGATATTTCAAGCATTTTTGGGTAATAGGCTCTCATAAGGCTTGTGAGAAATCAGAGACGGTACACATTTCTCAGTACGGAATTATCCGGTGGAGAATTAGCAATTAGCAATGAGCAATTAGCAATGAATGGCGGGGCACCCGCACCCGATTTATAATAATTTGAATTGCAAGTTTACTTTTCAAATCTTAATATGTAAAAACTTTTGAATTTGCATTTGCCGCTTGAATATTGCAATCTGCATTATAATGGGTTAAATGGTAAAGCCTTTCCATCATTGCTAATTGAATAATTGCAATTTGTTATAAGGCACCGGCAATCAAAAATCCTTCTCAAGTCCTATAATTTCCGCAATTTTTATCAAAACAATTCGTTCTTTGCAAGACATTATCCCATATTTTGAGAGAGCGTATTCATGTTATCGTTCTCTCGGAGGCATCAAAGCGAGGCAGGAATTTCCCGCCTCGTTTTGCTTACCACTTCTTTTTTTGAGTTTGAGCGAAATTTTTGGTTTATGCACATCTTGTTTAGTGTGGAGTGTGGAGTGTGGAGTTTTGGAAGCCCTTCGGGCTTGCTCCGCTCACTGCGTTCGCTCTAATTCTGCACTTCATTGAGTTTGATTAAATTTG
>JAJQGK010000136.1 GCA_021200555.1 Clostridiales bacterium
TATATGCAATTTTATCACAGGCAAAAAGAATTTTATATGTAACAAATTCATCCTCGTGTATCTTGCCTACAGGATAACGAATGTTTCTGAAACACTCGGTTCTATAAAGTTTAGCACATGCAACTGTTGCGATAATGTTTTTATTAAGATAGAAGTCACTCGCAGAAACAATGTTAACAGTGGTATTCAAAATATCTTCCAAGGGTTCGCCCTGTGTTTTTATAAAATTGCAGCATGCTACAGAGACATTGTTTTCTATTGCAGCGTAATAAAGCACTTCTATGGTTTTTTTATGTATCCAGTCATCACTGTCAACAAAAAAGATCCATTGAAATCCGTTGCTTTTTGCATACTCAATTCCGGTATTCCGTGCGGCGGACAAACCTTGATTTTGTTTGTGGATAACAGTAATTCTGTTATCTTTTTTTGCCCAATTATCGCACATGTCGGGACAGAAATCCGGTGAACCGTCGTCAACCAAAATCAATGAAAAATCAGTAAATGTTTGATTTATAATAGATTTAACACATCTGTCTAAATAGAGTTCAACATTATATACCGGAATAATAATAGCTACATTTGGCATATTATCACATTTTTCTTTTTAATATTTTTTTTAAAACCTCGTATTTTTCATCGCCGAGAGTATTCTTTAATATCATATTTGGAGTGTGTATTATTTTGTCAAGCTTTTTTTTCCTTTCAAGCTCTCTTTGTTTTTTTTATGTATAAATCATCTTCTTTTGTGTGCCAACTTGCAGAAAACCAATGAATTGAGATTGTTTCTTTTGTGCAATGCTTTTTCCCTGACATGTAATCAATAGGACAAAAATATTGTGTGGGAAAAATAATAATATTTGAATCCAGCGTCTGCATACAGTTATTTTGTATCAATCCGTGCCTAAGCAATACCGATGTGTTCCTGATCGGACAGGGGATTTTATCAAATGTTCCGTCATTCAATATAAAAGAAATATCGTTGTATTCCCGCATCATTTCCAAAAGAACGTGAGTATTTTTTTCGGCACCAAAACCGAGACCTGTAGCTACATTTCTTTCGTTTTCAAAGCCAAACCAAGCAGAGCATTCCGGTATTGTGTCTAACGGTTTTCTCAACTCAACATCGGTATCAAAATAAACGCCGCCATTGTCGTAAACAACCTTTAATCGCACATAATCTGTTACAAAAGCCCATTTTTTTGCTTCATATGCTTGTCTTACATATAGGGGACAACAATAAATATCAAAATTATCCTCATTCCATTCAATTATTTTGTAGTCAGGACAATATTTTTTCCAGCTTTTTATGCATTTTTCGGCTAACTTTGGTTTTTCATTATGTCCAAACCAACAATAATGAATAATTTTTGGAATCATTGATGTGCTCCATTCTGCAAATTCTGATTAAGAGTTAACATGATATCGACAAATTGCTTACATGCATTTCCCGAATATTCATTTACCAAGTTATTAATACGGTGTCTGTCATCTTTTTTTATATCAACGCCATCTCTGATATGTTCTAAAAAAAGGATCAGATCATCGAATGTGTTAATCAATTCCCCGCACATAAAATCCATAGGATTATCAATAATAAAGCCTCTGTCGTATTTATCGAAGTTGTTGATAAAGAAAGCCAGCGGTCTGTCCAAAAGAATGTAATCATAAAAAATAGATGAAAAATCTGTTAAAAGACTATCGCAGCAGCCTACCAGCGAATATAAGATTATTTTTTTATTTAATAATTCGCTGTTTTGAATGTAATGTATATTTGACGCATCTGCCAAGTATAATGACTCTGTTATTTGAAGCGGATGAAGCTTTATAATCAAGTGCATTTTATTGTCAGCTAAAAAGCGGTTTAATTGTTCGTATTCACTTTTATTATTAATAACAGATAATGAATATTGATCGCATATCCTCGGAGCATTCATCATATTCTTTGATTGCTTGAATGTCGGCATACACATAATAACTTTTTCATCCTGCTGATAATTGAAAAGCTTTGAGAAAATTTCTTTTTTATCTCCTATAAACAGAAAATCGTTTTTAGGGTGCGGGCATATAAAAGTTTTGTCAATAGGACATTCCCAGAATTTAAGTACCCATGGAGTAAAAAATTTTGAGCTTATTCTTAGAAAATCAAAGCATTCAGAAATTTGTTTTGCTCTGCTGTTGTTGTTTTTGATAGGATTTCCATGTTCTGTGTGTATGACTATCTGTTTTTTATTAAGCTTTTGGAACCAGTATGGATGAGAAAATAAAAAATATTTTCCAACGGCAAGATAATAGTTTAACCGTATTTGCTCTTTAAAAGTATATGTGAACCTTGATACAAAAACAGTACGATTTGCTTTATAGTGAGTTTTGCAGTAAGAGAGATTTTTGACAATCCATACGAATTTCCACTTGCTGTAATCCTTATTATTCAGCATGTATTCGTAAATTGCTCGAGGATTATCGTCCATGTCGCTCTCGCATTCAAATACGATTATTTTTCTTAGGGGAAGTATTTTAAAAATAGGAACTTTTTTGTTTAAGTTTAATATGAAGGACAAAAGATAATTTCGTAATAGTTTTGAATAATGAACAAATGAACCTTTAATGCCATCGGATTTAAATCTATTATATATTTTTTTGATATATTTCATCAAAGCCTCCAAATAAGTTAAAACTCGGTTAACTGCGGCAAAGAGCTGTGCCCCCATGCGTTATGATTCCACTCAAAATTATGGAGTTGATTATTTGTATAAACTGTAAAAGTAAATGCAATTGATAAATAATCATGTCGAATTTGAGCTCCTAATTCATTGGGCTCAAATGCTACAATTTGCACTAAATAATCACCGGGTGCAAGCTGCGATGTATCCAACTCGAAATTTTTTGTATATGTTTCACCGTTTCTGCAAAAAATCTTATCTGAGTTCGCTGTTGCTACTGCTGTTCTGTCAGATAAGCAAACGATAAGACGGAAATACAAATTATTTAAATCTGTATTGCATGTGTATTGTGCCTTGAATGAGATTTTACTTCCAAATTGTACTAAATTATCTTTATTGAATATATCAATACTCAATATCTTTACATTTGCGGTGATAAAAGGGTCGTATTCTCGTATATGAAAATCGTTATGCTGCTTTCTTGTGGTATTTTTTTTCAGATAAATTCCAATCGCTTCTTCCACATCTCCGTCAAACATGATTTTTCCTTTTTCCAGCACAATGCACCTGTCGCAGAGCTGGCGGATGGTATTCATATTGTGACTGACATAGAGTACCGTTCTGCCCTCTAATTTTGCGGCGTCACGCATTTTATCAAGGCATTTTTTTTGAAAAGCCATATCTCCCACAGCCAGCACTTCGTCCATTATCATAATTTCACTGTCCAGGTGTGCGGCCACGGAGAAGGCCAGCTTTACATACATACCGCTTGAATATCTTTTTACAGGTGTATCGATAAATTCTCTGACCTCGCTAAACTCTATAATGTCCTCCATTTTTTCGTCAACTTCGGCTTTTGTCATTCCCAGAATTGCACCGTTAAGATATATATTTTCTCTGCCTGTCATTTCACCGTGGAATCCCGTTCCTACTTCCAGCATACTTGTAATTCTTCCGTAAATATCGATTGTTCCCTCGGTAGGCGCCGTGACCCTGCTTAAAAGCTTCAGCAGAGTGCTTTTTCCTGCACCGTTGCCGCCGATTATTCCAAGTGCTTCACCTTTTTTGACTTTCAGGTCAATTCCGTTCAGCGCCATAAAGGTTTCGCCGTTGCTTCGCTGATCGGAGCCTATTTTTGTGTTGGGATCCTCTTTTCCTCTGACCCTTGCCCACCAGCTTTGAAGGTCTGCCGTAAGCGTTCCGCCGCCTATTTGCCCCAACTTGTATCTCTTTTTAACGCCTTGTATTTTTATTGCGTATTCTTCCATTTGTATTACCTCATTAAAGTAAGCACTGATTAAATCGAGTGCGTCGGATGCGCCAGAAGATTTTTTGCAAGACAAGGAACAAAGCGAAGGAATACTGATGTATTGCAAGCATTTGTGACGATGTATTGCGGAAAATCAGCAAGCAGACGGCGTGCTCAGCGGTCATGCGTGGTTTAATCAGTGGTTGCTTAATTATACCGTATCCATAAAGGTTTTTTCAACTCTGTTAAAGGAGATTATTCCGAGGAAAAGTATAATAACCGTAAATGCGACCGACCAGATGCATCCGCCCAATGTGAACGACCCCTGCCCAAGTATAATATATCTGCAAATTTCAATGTAGCTTGTAACGGGATTGACAGTAAGCACAAACCGCATAAAGCTTCCTTCGCCCAGAGTGGACAGCGGATAAACCACAGGTGTCGCATACATCCACAGCTGTACGCCGAATGTGACGGCAATGGCAAGATCTCTGTATTTTGTGGTAAGGCTTGATACTATAATTCCGCAGCCTAACCCCATAGCTCCCAATAATACTATCACAACGAAAAATAACGGCAGATAAATCCAATTCGGAGAAACTTGCCCTTTGAGCAAATAGTAAACCCAAAAGCAGACGAACATTGCAAGCTGAATTAATAAGTTTATTGCAGCTGTGGCAACTGTGGAAATGGGAGTTGTCAGCCTTGGAAAATATACCTTTCCGAATACCGCTGCGTTGGCGGTGAATGTTGATGAGGTTTTATTTATGCAGGAGGCGAAAAAGCTCCAAACCGCATTGCTGAGCATATAAAACAGTATTTTCGGTATGCCGTCTGTTCCTATTCCCGCTATTCCTCCGAAGACGATAGTGTAAATTACTGTGGAAATAAATGGATTAAGTATTATCCAAAGGGGACCCAAAATTGTTTGCTTGTATGTAAGCTTAAAATCTCTTTTTATAAAAAGTACAATCAGATCCCTGTATTTGAAGACCTCTTTAAGATTGAGCGTTAAAAGTCTGTTGTTTGCTTCTATGTGAGTATGGTATTGTTCAGAAGATTTTTCCATCTGTAAAAATTCCCCCGTATGCGCTTAAAATAATGAATCAAAATCGATTCTCGGAAACACCTCAAGCTTGCCGCCTCTCGTGGCGTTAAAAACCTTGATACCCCGTTTTTCACAGTGAGTTTTCATTGCAACATATGTAAAAGTGCTCTTTTCCGTGTTGGGAACAAAAAGCTTGTCTTTGTCAGCGTTGTACTTGTCGGAAAAATAATCTTTAACGCTGTTGTCAAGGACAATTTCGCCGCTGTTGTTTTTGCTTATGTGAAAGTGATGATCTGTGCCGATAAGATATATTTCGGAAAAGCCCATATAAGCGGCCATCTGTGCGGCAGTGTACATTCCCGTGGATGCACAGTAAATTTTCTGCGCTATATTGTCGCTGAATAAAAGATTTGCCTCCGCTTCCGGCTGCTGATATGCCATATTAAAATGTGTTGCGCCTTTTATGCTGATAGAATAGTACCACTGAAGCTGGATTGGTATGAATTTAAAGGGCAGGTTCATGTCGCTGACTTCTTTTTTGCACCCTTCAAGCATTTTTTCGTCCTGAGAAATATAATATGTCGGCCGCCATTGGGTTTTCTCAAATATGTGGTATATTCTGTTAAACGCAAAGCTGATTTCGTTATTTTCTTTAAGCTTGTCCAAGTCGGAAGACATAAGGCTGGGACCGTTGCCGATAAAAAAGCATCTCTGTCCCTTGTGTGCGTCTTTAAGCCGGGAGAGCTTTTTGCCCTCATCGAATTTGTCAAAATGAGAGGACTTGTAAGGCTGAATAAATCTCGCATTTACAGACGCTTTGATTTTGTTTGTCATAATATTCACCTTTTTAGCCTTCTTAAAAATTTGTTGAGTCGTTTCAGCATTTTTACTTTGCCGGTTGAAATGCCGATACAATCTCCGATAATATCATCGGAGTATCTGTCCTTTAAATCGCAGACGAATGTATAGTGCATTTTAAATTTTTTTACAGGCGAATCATGCATAAACTCCGATTTTTCTTTTAACCATAATCCGTAACCTCGGGGATTATTGAGAAATAATTCCGAACCGGCTTTTGTCAACCCATTGTCCTGATATTCGTATACACATATAATG
>JAJQGK010000063.1 GCA_021200555.1 Clostridiales bacterium
ATAACCTGCTCACACTTCTGCCACAGTGAAAGCTCATTCATTCAGTTCTTCTACAGGATAATCCGCTTCCTTTGGAAGATATTCGGTATTAACCAATATTGCGAATGCGGAGCGGCGCATTATTAAAATACAATGAATTAATTCTCCGCAAGCTTTAATAGCAATTCGCATTGCAGCACACCCGTTGGGAATTAATAATGAATAATTAATAATTAATAATTTCGGAAGCCCTAACGGGCTTGCTCCGCTCGCTAACGCTCACTCTAATAAAAATTAAAGTCCTATCAATCGAGCTTAAAGCGTACAAGCTTTAAATTTTATTTATTATAATCGGGTGCGGGTGTTCCCGCCATTCATTGCTAATTGCTAATTGCTCATTGCTAATTGAATTAAGTAAAATCACAAAGACTGCACTCAAAACGGGCGCAGTCTTAATTTTAAAATCTGTTATCGATAATCCTTTTGGATTTCTTTTCACTTCTGGGAAGCTCTCCCATATCCACGCTTTTGGGAACGATTGTAAGTCCCACCTTTGTTTTGAATGCGGCTGTTACGGCGTTTTCCGTTAAGGTCTTGTCCGCATCGGGACTTGTTTCAAAGGACAGCGTCATAACGTCCTTGCCGTTTACATGGTCGATTAAAACCTGATATTCGCTGCTTACGCCGTCTACGGTTTTAAGAACGTCCTCAATCTGACCGGGGTAAATATTTACGCCCTTAACCTTAATCATATCGTCGCTTCTGCCGATAATCCTGTCAATCCTGGGGAAGGGCGAGCCGCATGGGCATTTCTCCGGAACAATCCTCGAAAGGTCGTGAGTTCTGTATCTGAACAGAGGAGCGCCCTCTTTTCTCAAGGTTGAAATAACAATTTCTCCCGTCTCTCCGTCAGGCAGAACCCTGCCCGTTTCGGGATCTATTATCTCAAGATAAATAAAGTCGTCCCAATAGTGCATAGGCTCTTCTCTGGAGCAGTTTACGCCTATTCCCGGACCGTAAATCTCCGTTAAGCCGTAAATGTCGTAAAGCTCAATGCCAAGCTCCGAGGAAATTCTCTGACGCATTTTATCGCCCCAGCGTTCGGAGCCGATAACGCCCTTTTTAAGCTTTATCTTGTCCTTAATGCCTCTCTTTTCAATCTCCTCCGCCAAAAGAAGAGCGTATGAGGAGGTTGCGCAGATAACCGTGCTGCCCAAGTCCATCATCATCTGAAGCTGCTTGTTCGTATTGCCGGGTCCCATGGGGATTGCCATGGCGCCTAACTTTTCGCAGCCTAACTGAAAGCCTATTCCCGCTGTCCAAAGACCGTAGCCGGGTGTGATATGGACTCGATCCTCTTTTGTAATTCCAGCCATTTCATAGCACCGCGCAAAGAGAAAAGCCCAGTCCTCAACGTCCTGCTTTGTGTAAGGGATAATAATAGGCGTTCCCGTCGTACCCGAGGACGAGTGTACTCTGACAATCTGCTCGTCCGGCACAGCCTGTATTCCCAGCGGATAGACGTCCCTCAGCTCGCTTTTTTCCGTAAAGGGCAGAGACTCAAAATCCTCCTGAGTGCGGATGCCGTCAACATCTATATCCTTGTACTTCTTTGAATATAAATTTCCCTCATAGGCCTTTGCCCGTTTCATGCTGCGTCTGAGAAGATTAAACTGAGTATCGTTTAACTGCATTGAAATCAACCTTATTTCTTTTGGATTGTTTTGCTGTTTTATTGCGACAGCGCCCTGTCAAGCCAAATTGTCGCTATGTCCATTGCCTGATAAAGCCCTTGCTTTTCGCTTTTTTTGACGATTTTCTCCCTTGGACGGACGTTCGGGTCCGTATTCAGAAGCTGCACCGTGACTCTGCTTGCCACATCCAGATCCCCCACTTTTTTTGTGGAGCAAATCTGAAGCATAATAACGTACGGGTCGCACATATTTCCGTAATAAAGAGTTTTTCCGCTGCGGACAAGAGGTCTGCCTTTATATGTTAAAAACTGCGAATCTTTTTTTCCTGCCATTAACCTTTATCCCCCTTTTAAATAGTAATGCAAATAAAGCCTGCGTCAGTCGTCCCGAACTCCGAGATAATCTTTAATCAGGGACTGAAGAAGCTCATAGCGATCGATTTTCATTATAATGTTTCTCGCATTGTTGTAGGTCGTGATATATGTGGGATCCTCGGAAATAATGTAACCCACTATCTGACTTACCGGATTATATCCCTTTTCCGCAAGAGCATCGTAAACCTGAGCAAGCATTGCCTTAAGCTGCTGATCCCTGTCGCCCTGTAATTTAAATTGAATTGTTTTATCCGTCATAATGGTCACCTCTTCCTTATACGGATACCATAACATTATGTATTATACATTATAAAATTGAAAATTACAAGGTTTTTTGCGTTTTTTATTTTATTCCTCGGAAATATGTGATACAATAAAAGGCAATGATTATTTTAAGGGTGATAGTTATGTATGTGCTTACAGCCGAAAATATGAAAAAAGCGGAGATGAGAGCCAACGAAAAGGGCTTGACCTTTGATGAAATGATGGAACGCGCCGGCAAGGGATGTGCGGAAAAAATATTCCTTAAGGAGAAAAGCGGATGCGAAAGCAAAAAAGCCGTCATTCTTGCGGGCA
This sequence comes from Clostridiales bacterium, assembly GCA_021200555.1. Lineage (GTDB taxonomy): Bacteria > Bacillota > Clostridia > Oscillospirales > Acutalibacteraceae > UBA1081. Next base: position 2,624 of record JAJQGK010000063.1, read on the forward strand.
AGGGCAAAAACGGCGGAGACGGTCTTGTTATAGGCAGGTATCTTTGGAAATTCGGATTTAAAAATATAAAGGTAATTCTCGTTCACGGGGACGTTTCGGATCCCCTTTGCTTTAAAATGCTGGCGTCTCTGGCAAAATATCCCGTTGATATCCGGGACTTCAAAAAAAATCCCGACACTTGCTTAAGCCATATAAATTCTGCGGATATAATTATCGACTGCATTTTCGGAATAGGCTTTAAGGGAGTTCTCGAAGGTGTTTCTGCGCAGGCTGTATCGGCAGCAAACGCCAACAAATGCTCAAAATACGCCGTTGACATCCCAAGCGGATTGACTGCGGACGGAGCCTTTGACGATAACCTGTATTTTCATGCGGACTCAACTCTGTCAATGATTGCCTTTAAGCCCGTTCACGTTCTTATGCCCACAGCGCATTTTTGCGGAAGAACCGAGGTTATAGACATAGGCGTTGACGGTGATGATGTTACTTCTTTTTCGGAAAAATACACATCGCTGACGGATGCGGAAGCAAAGCAGTCCCTAAAGCCGAGAAGACTTGAGTCCAACAAAGGCGATTACGGGAAAATTCTCACCGTGTCGGGAAGCAGAAATATGGTGGGCTGCGTGTACCTGCTCAATCGGGCGGCGGTGGAAATCGGAGCCGGACTTGTAACGGCGGCGTTCCCCGAATGTATATACAATATTGCGGCGTCAAAGCTGAATGAGCCGGTATTTTTGCCGCTGCCCTGCGAAGGCGGATTTATATCGGATAAAGCCGAAAAAACCCTTATCGAAAAGCTCAAAGTCTCCACAGCCGCTGCTATAGGCTGCGGATTGGGAGTGACGGAGCAAACGAAGCAAATCGTGAAGGCAGTAATTGAAAATGCGGAGTGTCCCGTCGTTTTGGATGCGGACGGGATAAACTGCATTGCGGACAATCCTCAGGTGTTGAAAAATACAAAGGGAAATCTTGTTTTAACGCCTCATCCCGGGGAGATGGGGAGACTGTGCGGGAAAAGCATTGCGGAAATTCAGTCCGACAGAATGGGAATTGCCTCGGAATTTGCCCGAGAATACGGCGTAACTCTTGTCCTCAAAGGCTCAAATACGGTAATTGCCGGAAGTGACGGCAGAATATCGGTCAATACCACCGGCAACCCCGGAATGGCAAGAGGCGGAAGCGGAGATGTTCTGACGGGAATAATCGCCGGACTTTTGCCGCAGACGGAGGATGAATTTGAAGCCGCGCAGCTGGGAGCGTATATCCACGGCAAAGCGGGAGATTGCTTGGCGGAAAAATATAATATGTCGGCGTGTACTCCCACAAGATTAATCGACAGCTTAATGTATTTGGATATATAAGTCGATGATTAATAATGAACAATGTGCAATGAGCTGTGAAATTATAATTTTTTCAAGTCCGATTAAAAATTCCAATCAATTCAAGATCTTTTTTCCATTTCGGTTTTCAGACCGGTGATGATTTTCTTCTCCAGTCTTGAGATATAGCTTTGAGATATGCCCAGACAGTCCGCCACCTTCTTTTGGGTGTACTCCTCCCGTCCGTCTATCCCGAACCGCATATTTATTATCAGCTTTTCACGGTCGTTCAGGTTGTCCACAGCCTGCCGGAGAAGCTTTTTTTCGTCCTCCTCTTCTATGCCGCAGTTTACACTGTCGCCGTCTACCGCCAAAATGTCTGACAGCAGCAGCTCGTTGCCGTCCCAATCCACGTTTAAAGGCTCGTCAAAGGATATTTCCGTTTTGCGGTTCGCCGTTTTTCTCAGGTACATAAGGATTTCATTTTCAATGCAGCGGCTGGCGTAGGTTGCAAGCTTTATGTTCTTTTCCGGTCTGAATGTGTTCACCGCTTTAATAAGCCCGATTGTCCCGATTGAAACCAGATCCTCAACGCCTATTCCCGTGTTCTCGAATTTTTTGGCGATGTAAACCACAAGCCTTAAATTGTGGGTGATAAGCGTCTCTCTTGCTGAATTGTCCCCCTGCGCAAGCCGCTTCAGGCACTGCTCTTCCTCATCCTTTTTCAGCGGCGGCGGCAGCGTTTGAGAGCCGTTTACGTAATAAATTCCCTCGCCGAAAAGGAATATTTTAATCTTACGCCATATTTCTTTTATGGAAAATAAACTACTTGAAAGCCTTTGCATTTTCCTTTCTCCTCTCATTGTCTGCAAGAATTTCCGGACTTAACAGCACGGAGCAGCCGTGAAGGCTTGTGCTTGATATGGCTACCTCCGCTTTTGTCAGAGAATATTCCGACTTGCCGTCCGTTATGTAAATTTTGTCGCACCTGAAACAGGGCAAAAGTCCCTCCGCAGAAACGGTGGAAAAGGGGATAAGCCGAATTTCTCTGCATTTTTCGCCTCCGCCGTTTAAGTAATCCTTTATATTGTTCGGGAGCACGGGCATAATAAAGCTCTTGTCCGTTATAATCACGCTCTCTCCCGTAAAAGGATCGGTCAGGGAATTTCCCGTATCGACTGCCGCTCTGCCCTTTATTTCTCTGCCGCCTTTTGTGACTGTAATGTCAAATTCACGGCTGCCGCCCGATTTTCTGCCTGAAATTTTATTGAGTATGCAGGTCGCCCCGTAGCAAATAAGGGAGGACAGCACAAGGGACAGAAACGAAAAATTCATATATACCGTCCCGTTTTTTACCCTTATCAGCTCAGAGGATATCAGCCCGCCGAGAAAGGTCATTATTCCCGCAAAAATAAAATTCACAAGGAAAAAGCAGCTCCAAATTCTTAAGACCGTTCTTATTGTTTTCGGGTTGTAAACCGCAAAAATCACGGCAAGGGACATAATTAATTTTATAAGCAGCGATAAAATCACGCCCATATCCGGCGCAAGGATTATCAGGGAAAATGCTCCGCCCAAAAAACAGCCTAAAGCGTAACGCCCCGCCTTGGCGGAGGTTTTCATAATTCGGGAGGTTGTCAGCAGCAGCAGAAAGGTTATGATTATGTTGAGGAATATGAGAACGTCTGCGTAAATTACGGAGGACATAAGCCAAAGCCCCCATTCGTTTGGTTATGTGTAGATTATATTATTTCCGCTTTGAAAAGTATGTCGGAATGAAGACGGAGAGGTAAATTTTAATGTGTAATAAATAAAATATTAATTTGTGCAAATTTCGATTGATTAAGAAAATTATAATCTCCCTCCGTAGGGGCGGACCCATGTGTCCGCCCGCAAATCCGAAGGATTTCCTTTAAAAATATAATCATTTAATTAAATCCGTGAGGATTTAACATAAGTTTGTGCAAA
>JAJQGK010000053.1 GCA_021200555.1 Clostridiales bacterium
CTCTTTTGTTATAATTTTTATTATCCGAAGATTGAAAACAGATTTTTGATGTTTTTAAAAATATCCGCAAAGAAGTCTATAATAGCCTGCATTTGAAAAAATGATGAGCATAAAAAATTTATTCTGTTTAATGACGGTAAGCAACTGATGATACACGCCTAATTGCCGGTCAAACAGGCGGAGACTCAACGCTTAGGCGTGATTTAATCAGTGACTGCCTAATTGGCGGCTGCATAATAAAAAGTCCCTTGATTGCCCTAAGTACAGGCGTTCAAAGGACTTTATTGGCGGAGAGCAAGGGATTCGAACCCTCGAATGGCTTATGACCATTACACGATTTCCAAAATTCAGTTTCAATTCCCTGTATTATGGAGTTTGTTTAATTGCAAATTCAATCTGAAATTATCTATATCGGAACGGTGACGCTCGGCTTTATTTATATAACCGAGCGTTGCCCTCGTGAAGCTTTAGTTTGTCAGCAGCTCATTATTGAGCGTTATTTTTTTACGGCTTTTTGTTGTCGGAGCTGCCGTTGTTTGTTTCGTCCTTTATCTCTTGAGTTGTTTTTTTAAGCTTTTCTAAAATCGGAGTCAATTGTGCTTTCAGTACAGGATTGGCTCCTTTTAGTTTTTCCTCCAACTCTATAATCTGTTCATCGTATGCAGTCAGGATTTCTTTTGTTTTTTCCGTATCCTTGTCAAAGTTCGTTTTCTGTACGATTATGTCAATCGGCAGTTCATAAAGGAATGAAAGTCTTACAAGTATCTCTGTAGGTGGTTCTGCCCGTCCGTTTTCGTAACTTTGATAGGTTGTTTCTTTAATTCTTAATAAATCTGCAACTTCTTTTTGCTGTAATTTTGCGTCTATTCTGAGTGCTTTTATTGCGTTTGCGGTTACTTTTCTTCGTTCTTCTTTGTTGTAAAGATAGTTGTATGCTTTTAACTGCTCATACATTGCTTTTACCTCCGTGTAATATTTTATCAAGCACTCTATATTATAATTTTAAAATATCCTCGTTGCAATGTTTCAAGAAAAATATTGTTTTATATGCTTTTTAAATCCCGAAAAAAAATTTCCGAAATGTATTGACAAAGTAAAAATATTGTTGTAAAATAATGCACAAGAAAAAAATGCTGTAAAATTAACTATAATAAAAACTTATTTTTTATTTATATAACTTGATAAGATTTTAAAAATATTGTCTGCAAGGCTCTGTAAACTGTTTTAATTCCTTGTACAAGATGTTACTTGAAAAACTTGAAAAAACAATTACAGACCCTTTTAAAGGCAAGATAAGTGCAAATAACTTGTTTGTTATGGTTTTAATCAGCCATTAATATATTGAAAATATTGTCTGTGAGGCTCTGTAAGCCGTTTTAACTTCTTGAGTGGTTGTTACTTGAAAAATATCAAAAAATTGATTGCAGACCCTTTTAAAGGCAAAATAAACGCTGTTAACTCCTTTATTTATTCCTTTTTTTCAGAGAATACATACAGATGTATTACGGCGTATTACGATGTATTCCGTTGTAATCTTATGTATTCTCTGTTTTTTAGGGTTTTTTCTCTGCTATGCAGACTTGAAATATTTGCAGATACTTCAAGTCTTGCAGAGGTTTATCGTTCGGGCTGCTGCACCGAACGATGTCCAGCCGGTATAATCCATCCGATTATGCCGAGATTAAAACGCTTGGGGTGTTTTAATCCGTTGCAGAAGTTAAAGCTAATTGCAGTTTTTAAATGCAAAAGCCTTGCTTTGCCTTCTGTTGTCAACCACCTTTGTCAACTCTTGCAGATATCAGCTCCCGAAGGGGAGCGGTCAGCAAGTTCAAGCGTCGGACAGAAGCGGAATTTACAAGTCTTTCCTTTTTGCTAACCGAAACCCTTGTAAAACTCCGTTTGGTGCAGCATCTGATTTGTGGCTATATAAATAAAATAAGAATTATTATTTTATTTATACTTGATAATAGCCACAAATCTTGGTCACTTTGGACATCTGTCCAACTTTTTTGTGTGTTTTCTTTTTGTTTTTTTTTGTTGATTGTGAGGTGATTTTATGTCAAACTCTCGAAATGTATTTGCTCCCGTATCTGAAAATCTTGCACTCCATAACTCTAAATTGCAACAGTACCCTAATGGCTATGTGCGTACTGTATGTTGTTCGAGGGCAATTTTTAAAGACAGCTTTCTGGAGCCTGTACAACCCGAAAAATTTCAACCTAAACCTAAAAATTCCGATAATGAACCTCGTGCCGACAGTATAAAGCGTGCGAAGCAGAAGGTTTTTGATATAGCAATGTGCAATATCAATGTCTGGCAATACTTTGTTACTCTCACTTTAAACGGCAAACTTATTGACCGTACCGATGCGTCAGCCGTGTATAAGTCCCTTGCTACCTTTTTGCATAATATGTCAAAGCGTTATAACCTTGTTTACTTGCTTTGCCCCGAATATCATGCGGACGGTGAAGCAATTCATATACATATGCTTTGCAGCGGTGACTTTAAACTTGCAGACAGCGGAAAAAGGACTAAAAGAGGACAAATAATTTACAATCTTCCTCAGTGGTCGCTCGGCTTTTCTACAGCTGTTAAGCTTGAGGGTGACATTCAAAAAATTTGCAGTTATATCACGAAATATATAACCAAAGACAGTAAGAAGATTTTCGGTAAGTTCTACCTTGCAAGTAATAAGGGCTTGATTAAAAAGCCTGTAACGGTTTTAACCGATTGCAATTATGAAAATATTCATTGCAAGGAGTATTTTATTCCCGAAGCAAAAGCGGGCTTTAAATATCCCGATGACAGTCAAGTACTTATAGGAGATGATTACGATGTTGTCATGCCTGACATATTCGATTAAGGAAGCAGCCTTTTTGCTGGGCGTTTCCAAAAGCAAAATGTACAATCTTGTTCATGAAAATGCAGTACCAAATATCAAATTAGGCAAGGTATACCTTATCCCTGTAAAAGAATTTCATAACTTTTTAAATCAATCAATTGAGGGCGGTAATTAATATTGCACGGTACTATATTCAAGCGTAACAACAAATACTATGCCGTGTATTATACAGGTGAAGTAGTTGACGGTAAGTATAAACAAAAGTGGAGCAAAGGCTTTAAGTATAAAAAAGACTGTAAAAAATTTCTTGATGAACAAATTCGGTTTATCACGGGAAAAACAGCTTTTACATCTTCTGTTGCTCTCGGTGATTACCTGCTCCGTTGGCTTGAACAACATGCGGTGCAGCAAAACCTTGCGAAAAATACATACAACGGTTACAAGGTGAACATATGCAAGCATATTATCCCCGTACTGGGCGAAATTCCTTTAAATGCTTTAACCGCCGATGATATTGACAGACTTTTGTCTGTTCTTTCCGATAACGGCTTGTCGGGAACTTCCCGCCGATATGTATTTGCAACTTTACGGCGTGCATTAAATACAGCAGTTAAAAGAAGAATTATTGACTTGAATGTATGTGAACTCGTTGAAGCTCCCGCAAAGTCAAGGTTTAAATCCGACTTTTTAACTGTAAATCAGTTGTTGACTTTTAAAAGCGTCCTTGATAATCACGATTTACAATATTCAATGCCCTTTTACTTTGCTGTTTTCCTCGGCTTACGGCGCGGTGAAATTCTCGGTTTAAAATGGTCCGATTTCAACTTTTCCGAAAAACTTGTAAGCATAAACCGTACTGCAACTCCCGCAAAGGGCGGATACAGCTTTTCACCGTGTAAAACAGAGAACAGTCAAAGAGTTTTGATGCTGCCTGAAGAATTGATTTTAAAAATTTGTGATTGGGAAAAAATTCAAAGGTCTTTTCTTCCTGAAGCCGAATATGTCTTGCAGCAGCAAAACGGAAAAATACTTACCGCAAATACGTTAAACTCTCATTTTAAAAAACTTCTTGCCGAAGGCGGTCTTCCCGCTATCCGTTTTCATGATCTAAGACATAGCTGGGCTTCTTTTCTTGCTTTAAGTGATGTGCCCATTAAGATAACAAGTCAAATGTTGGGACATTCCGACATATCAACGACTTTAAAAATATATACTCATACCAACTCGCAAATGCAGAAGCAGGCAATTGATGTTATTGATAAGCTGCTTTGAATACAACAGAAGTGCCTTTATTTTCAGCAGAGATTTCAAATTTTCTTGAAGGTTGTTGTTGGTGTAGTCTGCTTCGGCTGTTGTTATATAATTGCAGATAATTTAAACGATGTTAATTTTTTGTTTTGTCGGGAAATTCATATCCTGCATTAATGCCGTTCTTTATTCTTTTAGCACCGATTTAAAAGCTTTTTGTGATTTGATGTTTGAAGTATATTTGAAAAAATGATTTAAAATATCAAATAAGAAAAATAAATCATTGATAAATTTTTTAGTGTAAAGTCCCTTGATTGCCCTAAGTACAGGCGTTCAAAGGACTTTATTGGCGGAGAGCAAGGGATTCGAACCCTCGAATGGCTTATGACCATTACACGATTTCCAATCGTGCTCCTTCGACCAGCTCGGACAACTCTCCACAGATCAAATATCTATTAAATTTTACTACGATATTATATACGAATGTTTGAGAAAAATCAAGTATTTACAAGAAAAAAGTTATTATTTTTTTGACGGCATCGCAGAAGGGATCGAACTGTTTGCGGCAGTTGACATTTGGTGTGTTTTGAGTATAATTAAATATTGGAAATATTTTCAATTGGAGAAATTTTATGATTGAAAAACTTAACGGACTTTTGAAGAGGTTTGAAGAAATAAACGCGCTGCTTTGCACGAATGAGGTTGCCTCCGATATTGAAAAATATACGTCTCTTATGAAGGAGCTTAAACGGCTTGAGCCGATTGTATCGAAATTCAGAGAATATCTGGCGGCTGAAAAATCCTACAACGAAGCGAGAGAGCTTTTGGACGAAGGCGGACTCGACAAGGATTTTCGGGAGATGGTATCTCAGGAGCTTAATGCTTCAAAGGAGCTTAAAGCCAAATGCGAAGATGAGCTTAAGGTGCTTCTTCTGCCCCGTGACCCAAATGACGACAGAAACGTTATTGTTGAAATCAGAGGAGGAGCAGGCGGGGAAGAGAGTACACTTTTTGCCGGAGATTTGTTCAGGATGTACTCAATGTACGCCGAAAGCAAAGGCTTCAAAATTGAAATAATGAACCTTAACGAAACCGAGCTGGGCGGAATAAAAGAGATAAGCTTTATGATTAACGGCGACGGAGCATATTCCCGATTTAAATTTGAAAGCGGCGTTCACCGTGTACAGCGAGTTCCCGAAACGGAGTCGGGAGGAAGAATACACACGTCAACCGTTACCGTTGCGGTGCTTCCCGAAGCTCAGGAGGTTGAATTTGAATTAGACCCGGCGGATCTTGTTTTTGAAGTATACAGAGCAAGCGGCGCAGGCGGTCAGAAGGTAAACAAGACATCTTCGGCAGTCCGTGTTATACATGTACCTACGGGAACTGTGGTTGAATGTCAGGTAGAGCGCAGTCAATACCAAAATAAGGACAGAGCCGTTGAGCTTTTGCGTTCCAGACTTTACAATGAGGAGTGCCGCAAGCAGCAGGACGCCATTGACGGAGAACGCCGTTCGCAGGTGGGGACGGGCGACCGAAGCGAGCGTATCAGAACCTATAACTATCCTCAGGGCAGAGTCACTGATCACAGAATAGGGTTGACGCTTTACAAATTGGACGCTGTTTTGAACGGCGATTTGGATGAGATTATAGACGCTCTCATAACTGCCGACACGGCTAAAAAGCTGAACGATGAGATTGAATAATCCGTAAGAGCATAAATAAAAGAAGGTTTATTGTGAAGGAAACGCAAATTCTGAAAACATATGATGTTGAACGTGACATTGAAGATATAAAAAAGGCAGCCGAGATTTTGAAAAACGGCGGTATCGCGGCAATTCCCACGGAAACCGTTTACGGACTTGCCGCCGATGCTTTTAATCCCGACGCTGTTGAAAAAATATTCAAGGCAAAGGGAAGGCCTTCGGATAATCCGCTGATTGTGCATATTTCTCAATTTTCTCAGATATACTCTATTGCAAGGTCTGTTCCCGAAAGCGTAAAGCGGCTTGCCGAAAAATTTTGGCCGGGTCCACTTACGATTATTCTTCCGAAAAAAGCCGCCGTTCCGTCTGTGACAAGCGGAGGACTTGACACCGTTGCGGTCAGAATGCCGAAAAATCCCATAGCCCGCAAAATTATCGAGCTTTCATGTCCTTTGGCTGCTCCTTCGGCAAATATCTCAGGATTTCCCAGCCCTACAGCTTTTGAGCATGTAAAGGCGGATATGTACGGCAGAGCGGACGCAATTTGCGACGGCGGGAAATGCGGTATCGGCGTTGAGTCAACCGTTATCACTCTTGCGGAGGAAACGCCCGTTCTTCTTCGTCCCGGCGGGATAACGTTAAATCAGCTCAAATCCGTTTTGGGTGAGGTGAGAGTTGCGGATGCGGTTCTCAATCCCATGGGTGAGGGAGAGAAAGCCCAATCTCCGGGAATGAAATACAAGCATTATGCGCCGAAAGCCCGCATTACCGTATGCAAAGGCGGTTTTGAATTTTTTAAAAACGCAGCGGCTGACTTTGACTCCGTTCTCTGCTTTGAGGGAGAAGAGAAATTTTTTCCCGATAAAATCACAGTCACATTCGGAAAAAAGGACGACCCCTTAACACAGACGGAGCGTCTTTTTGAGTCCCTTAGGGAGCTGGATGAAAGGGGAGCGGAAAACGCTCTTGCACGCTGTCCGTCCGCCGAGGATTTGGGACTTGCCGTTTGCAACAGACTTTTCAGAGCCGCAGGATTCAGGTTTCTTCGGGAAAAGAAAGGCATAATTGCGGGGCTTACCGGTCCCACAGGCGCAGGTAAGGGCTATGTTTCCGAATATCTGCGGGAGCTTGGCTGCTATATTTGCGATACGGATAAAATTTACAGAGAGCTTACAGGGAAAAATTCCCCGTTTCTAAATGTACTTTCAAGGAATTTCGGGCAAGATATAATTGACGGCGAGGGAAATCTCAGCCGCAGCCTTTTGGCGCACAGAGCCTTTAAATCAAAGGACTCACAAGAAAAATTAAACAAATTGACTCATCCGGAAATTTTAAGAATATCATTTGAAAGGTGCAGAAACGCTCTTGAAAGCGGTGCAGACGCCGCTGTAATAGACGCTCCTCTTCTTTTTGAAAGCGGGGGAGACAAGAAATGCGACGTTGTTATTTCCGTAATATGTCCGGAGGAAATCAGGCTTAAAAGGATTATGGAACGTGACGGCATAACCGAAGAACGGGCGAGGGAGAGAATGTCCGCCCAGCACGGAGATGAATTTTACACGGACAAATCGGATTATGTTGTCCGCTCATATTCTCCGTACAATATTTGCGAGGAGCTTTCTGACTTTCAAAAAAAATATTTAAGCGGGGAATGACCGATGGCAGGGAGAAAAAATAAAAGAAGGCATCCTGTTCTCTCGTTTTTTGCGGTTTGCATTGTTTTGGTTCTTATCTTTATTGCGGGCAGAACCGCATATAATATAATCGAAACCGTATTGTACCCAAAAACATATTCCGAGTATGTTGAAAAATATGCGGCCGAATATGATGTGTCGGAAACGCTTCTTTACGCAGTAATACGCACCGAAAGCGGCTTTGATCCGGAGTCGGTATCCTCCGCCGGCGCAAGAGGGCTTACTCAAATTACGGAGGACACCTTTGAATGGCTCCTGACGAAAACGGGCGATGATTTTACCTTTGACGATCTTTTCAATCCCGAGGTGTCCATAAAATATGGCGCTTATTTTCTGTCGATATTGGCAAATGAATATACGGTTACGGAAACGGCGGTTGCAGCCTATCACGCAGGCATGGGAAATGTGTCCTCATGGCTTGCAAACAGTGAATATTCCGAGGACGGAATTACCCTCAAGGTTATTCCAATTTCCGATACGGATCACTATGTAAATAAGGTTATGAGCGCAATTGAAAAATACGAGCAGATTTATTCTTAGGAAATAAAAAATAATGAAAGAGGAGAATGAAAATGGATAAAACAGAAATCGATGCATTAAAGGAAAAGCTTTTTTACAATCCGAAGCACGCTTCGCTTGTCGTGCCGGATGCGGAAATTCAAGCGGCGGACGACTTTTGCGAGGATTACAAGACCTTCCTTGACAAAGGCAAAACCGAGCGTGAGGTAACAAGCGAAATAATCGAAATGGCGAAAACCGAAGGCTTTGAGGAATTTATTCCCGGCGAAAGATACACGGCGGGCGACAAAATTTACTACAATAACAGAAACAAAGCCGTTATTCTTTGCGTTATAGGCAAGAGGAGCATTATTGACGGCGTGAAAATCGCAGCCGCTCATATAGATTCACCCAGACTTGATTTAAAGCAAAATCCGCTGTATGAGGACTCGGATATGGCGCTCTTTAAAACTCATTACTACGGCGGAATTAAAAAATATCAATGGCCCACAATTCCCCTTGCACTTCACGGAGTCGTTGTCCTCAGCGACGGCACATCCGTTACCGTCACCGTAGGCGAGGATGATAAGGATCCTAAGTTTGTTGTTACGGATCTTCTGCCCCACTTGGGAGCCGAACAGGGCAAACGCACCTTAAACGACGGAATTAAAGGCGAAGAGCTGAATATCCTTATCGGCAGCAGACCCTTTAAGGACGATGACGCTTCCGAAACCGTTAAGCTTAATATCCTCAATATTCTTTATGAAAAATACGGCATTACGGAATCCGACTTTTTAAGCGCAGAGCTTGAAGCCGTTCCGGCATTTAAGGCGTGCGATATAGGCTTTGACAGGAGCATGATCGGTGCATACGGCCACGATGACAGAGTTTGCGCATACCCCGCAGTTATGGCCGCTCTCGATGCACAGGATCCGGATTATACCGTTATGTCCGTTCTTACGGATAAGGAGGAAATAGGAAGCGACGGAAATACCGGACTTAACTCCTCTTATATGAAGTACTTCTTCAATTATCTTGCCGCAATGGAGGGCTATGACGGATATGAGGTTATCCGCAAATCCGAATGCCTTTCCGCAGATGTTACGGCGGCGTTTGACCCCACATATCCGGAGGTTATGGATAAGAGAAATTCAGCCTTTATAAACAAGGGCGTAGCGGTTATGAAGTATACCGGCGCAAGAGGAAAGTCGGGAACATCCGACGCATCCGCAGAATTTATGGGCAAGATACGCTCTCTCCTTGATAATGCCGGAGTCGTTTGGCAGCTGGGAGCTTTGGGAAAGGTTGACGCCGGCGGCGGCGGAACCGTGGCAAAGTATGTGGCAAATCTCGATATTGACGTTATCGATATAGGCGTACCGGTGCTTTCAATGCACTCTCCCTTTGAAACGGTTGCAAAAACAGATGTTTATATGGCGTATAAGGCGTTCTGCGAATTTTTCAGAATGAAGTAATATCAATATGTAATAAGCCGGGTAAATCATACTCGGCTTAGATTTTTGCTTATAAATAATGAAGTTTTCGCAATCGCAAGCATTATGTCGCTTCCAAACCGAAGCTTACGGACAGCGCCTGATCGACCTTTGACATCTCTCTGTCGTCCAAAGCGCCCATACGCTCTCTTAAACGCTGCTTGTCAAGAGTCCTGACCTGTTCCAACAGAACTATGGAATCCTTTTGAAGTCCGCATGTGTCGGCGTGGACGCTTATGTGAGTGGGCAGGTCGTTTTTGAAACGTTGGCTTGTTATTGCAGCCGCTATAATGGTAGGGCTGAATTTATTCCCCACGTTGTTTTGTATTATGAGAACGGGCCGCACACCGCCTTGCTCCGAACCGACTACGGGACTTAAATCCGCATAATATATGTCCCCTCGCTTAACATTCATATGTTATCACACTCCGTTTTAATTTTGCCGGCAATCATATTTTTGCCGATTAACCGTAATGATATACATATTCGCAGGCAAACAAAGAAAAATTTTTGATTTTGCGGCGTATGTAATTTTTATCAAAATGCTTGACTTTGCGCTGCTTAAGTGGTACAATAACTTTTGCCGCATGTGGCAGGCAAGGGGTTTTTGTGCCCTTTTCGGGATTTTGATTTTCATCCGCCCGTATTCGGGAGGTGAGATCGACTTTCCGTTCCAAGAGAATTTTATTCCGCCCGTCGCAGCGAGTCTTATTAAGGAAGGTAAACCAATGTACGCAATTATTGAAACAGGCGGCAAACAGTACAAGGTCGAGGAAGGCTCTGTTGTTTTCATCGAAAAGCTTGATGTTGAAGCCGACAGCGAAGTAGTTTTTGATAAGGTTATCGCCGTAGGCGCCGATGACGGTATCAAAGTAGGCGCTCCTTATGTTGACGGCGCTACAGTTACCGCTAAGGCTGTTAAAAACGGCAAGGGCAAAAAGATTACTGTTGCTACCTACAAGGCAAAGAAAAACGAAAAGCGTAAGATGGGACACAGACAGCCCTATACAAAGATTGAAGTTGCTTCAATCAACGCTTAATGATTGATGCGGTTTTTTATATCCGTAACCAAAAAACAAACGGCTTTAAGATAAGCGGTCATTCCGATTTTTCGGAGGAAGGTCCCGATATTGTATGTGCGGCTGTTTCTTCGGCCTGCTATATGGCGGTTAATACCGTTACCGAGATTTTGGGATGCGGCATTGAAGAGGATGTTGACGACGGATATATGAAAATTACGTTGAAAGACGCAAACAAAAATGCGCAGGATATTTTTGACGGACTTAAGCTCCATCTTTCGGAGCTGTCAAAGGATTATCCCGACTTTATCAAAATTTCTACGGAGGTGTAATTTATGCTTAAGATAAACATTCAGCTCTTCGCTCATAAAAAAGGTATGGGTTCAACCCGTAACGGCCGTGATTCCGAGTCAAAAAGGCTTGGAGTTAAGCGTGCGGACGGACAGGCAGTCAATGCAGGTACGATTATCGTTCGCCAGAGAGGAACTCATTTCCATCCCGGCAATAACGTAGGCAAGGGCTCGGACGATACTCTTTTCGCTCTTGTAAACGGTACCGTTAAGTTTGAGCGTATGGGCAAGGACCGTAAAAAGGTCAGCGTTTACGAAAACTGATAAGCTTTTGTTTGAATTTTAAAGTCTGTGCCGCCGGTGCAGACTTTTCGCTTTTGCCGAATTATAAACTGATTATATAAAAATAATCAAAATTGGATATTTACGGCATACCAGATTTGAGCTAATATATAGGAGAAAAAATATGAGCAATATTTGGCATTCAATTAATCCCGACAGAATCACTCCGCAGGATTTTATTGCTGTGGTGGAAATTCCAAAAGGCAGCAAAAATAGGGTAAGCACTGATTAAATCGAGTGCGACGGATGCTTAGAGGATTTTTTGCAAGACAAGGAACAAAGCGCAAGGAATACCGGCGTATTTTGAGCATTTGTGACGATGTATTGCGGAAAATAATCAAGCAGGCGGTGTGCTCAGCCGTCAGGCGTGATTTAATCAGTGGTTACCCAAGTATGAGCTTGACAAGGAAACCGGACTTATAATGCTTGACAGGATCCTTCATACTTCAACTCATTATCCTGCAAATTACGGCTTCATTCCGAGAACATATGCGGATGACTTTGATCCTCTTGACGTGCTTGTGCTTTGTTCCGAATCACTTGACCCGCTGACGCTTGTTAGGTGCTATCCCATAGGTGTAATTAAAATGCTTGACGACGGCCACGCCGACGAAAAGATTATTGCCGTACCCTTCAGCGATCCTACATATAACGGCTATAAGAGTATTTTTGATTTGCCCAGACACGTTTACGATGAGATGTCCCACTTTTTCACCGTATACAAGGTTCTTGAAAACAAGGAAGCGGCTGTGGACGAGGTTAAGGATTACGGCGAAGCAGTTGACATTATCACAGCGTCAATCAAAAGATATACCGAAAAATTCGGGTGAGTAAGCAGCCTGCGGGAAATGCCTTATTGCGGATGAGGTGGCTACCGTGAAAAACAAAAAATTAATTAAGGCCGTGCTTGCGGCTATGTTCGCAGCTCTTGTAACAGGATTGACATTTTTCCCGAAAATCCCTATTCCGGTCGGGAGCGGCGGATATGTTCATTTAGGCGACGCCATGATATACCTTGCGGCGAGCTTTTTGCCTTTGCCTTACGCTATGGCAGCTGCGGGAATCGGCGGCGGACTTGCGGATATACTGTCCGGGTACGCTTCTTATGCGCCCTTTACAGTGGTTGTGAAAATCCTTTTGACAATAGCTTTTTCCTACAAAAACGAAAAGGTGCTTTGCAAGAGAAATTACATTGCGCCGCTGTTCGGACTTATAATCACTCCCTTAATTTACTTTTTTGCGGACGGAATCCTTGCAGGCTCGTTGGCTGCTGCGGTTCCGGGGATTATATGGAATGAGTGCCAGGCGATAGCAAGCCTTATAGTATATTACATCGTGGGCGCAGCCTTTGATGCTGCCGGACTTAAGAAAAAGCTTACGGGAAAGCTCTATTCGGATTGAAAATCCCGAAAATCGGAGTCAGAGAATATGGAAAATATTTTATATACATACGGAAATAAAATTTATATGAACATTACGAACCGCTGTCCCTGCGCCTGTGAGTTCTGCGTCAGAAGAAATGAGGACGGTTTGGGGGATATGGGCAGCCTGTGGCTGGATCATGAGCCGACCTTTGAGGAGATAAAGGAAGCCGTTGACAGCTTTGATTTTTCAGGTTATGAGAATGTGGTATTCTGCGGCTTCGGAGAGCCTACCTGCGCACTGGAAAATATGTTGAAAACGGCAAAGTATCTGAAAAGCACGAGAAACGTTTCGATAAGGCTTAACACAAACGGATTGTCCGATCTTATAAACAACTGCGACAATTCGGCAGAGAGAATGCACGGACTTGTGGATGCCGTGTCTGTAAGCCTTAACGCCTCCGACGCCGAAAAATACAACGCTGTGGTTCATCCCAAATTCGGCGAAAAATCCTTTGACGCCATGATAAGGTTTGCTAAGGACTGCCAAAAATACATCCCGTCGGTAAAAATGACCGTTGTGAATACAATTGGCGGCGCGGAAATTGAAAAATGCAAAAAGCTCTGCGCCGATAACGGCATAGAGCTTAGAGTCAGAACATATATTAAGTAACCACTGATTAAATCACGCCTGACGGCTGAGCACGCCGTCTGTTTGCTTTTATAAGGGGCAAAGCCCCGTCATCAACGTTTTCGGCGGTGGATTTTCACACCGACGAAAAAATTAAGTGGCACCGCCTTTAGAGGCGGGGACATCTTAATTTAGTTATTTTCCGCAATACATCGTCACAAATGCTCGCAATACGCCGGTATTCCTTGCGCTTTGTTCCTTGTCTTGCAAAAAAATTCTCTAAACATCCGACGCACTCGATTTAATCAGCGCTTACTTAAGTAATTGCAGATTAGGTAAACATCGATAAAATAAAGTGCATTATCGGAGACAATACAGGCGGCAATTTGTGCCGAAATTAAAAAGGAGGGCTTTTTCAGCCTTCCTTTGATGATTTTATAACCTTAAGCCTTGAAAATTCCTCCCGCTCCTTTTCCTCAAGAGCGTTTGAAATATATTTTATCGTACTCTCGAATTTGGGAATCATAATGTTGCCCAGAGCGTTTGTGCGTTTTCTTGTTTTCTTTATGGCGTCTGCAAGGCGGCAAACGGAGTTTTCCACCTCCGCAAGCTTTACGGTCAGCCGCTTTACCTCGTTGAACCGTTCGTAGGCAATATCAAGGTATTCGCAGGTGTTGGTGAAGGAGTAATGAAGACGCAGCTCGCAGTCATCGGAGGTTGCGGTGGGAATTTCCACGCCCATAACGCTTCTTGCGGAAATTTTAACCGAGTCGTCAACGGGAATGCTTTGAGCCGCCCAATCGCAGTCGCCCATTTCAATCATTGCCCGTTGAAGAGCGGAGTAGGCCGCATTGTACTTTTCTCCGATTTCAAGCTGAATTTCCTTTGCATCGTCCATCAGCTCCATAACCTCTCTGACGAGAATATTCCTTTTTCTGTCCATTAAGTCATAGCCTACCTTGGCTAAGCTTAAGGACTTTTTTGTATTTATAAGGTTGTTTTTTGTGGGAAAGACATTTTCCGCCACTGCTGTCACCGCCTAAAGTTAAAGCTGTTTCCCGTAATATTTGTCAAGTATATCATCGATTACTCTGTCGAGGGACTCTCTGGGAAGCATTGAAAGCAGCTTCCAGCCCAAATCAAGAGTTTCATCTATGGTTCTGTTTTCGTTTTCTCCCTGATTTAAGAATTTCTGTTCAAACTCTCTGCCGAATTTCATAAGAGTTTTGTCGCTGTCGGAAAGCTCGTCCTCGCCGATAACCGATGCAAGAGATCTTGCGTCCTGAACAAGAGCGTATGATGCAAAAAGCTGATCCGAAAGAGCCTTGTGATCCTCTCTCGTGTACCCTTTGCCGATGCCGTCCTTCATAAGCCTTGAAAGCGACATCAAAATGCTTACGGGAGGATAAATTCCCGTAGTTTCAAGAGAGCGGTCAAGAACAATCTGTCCCTCGGTAATAAAGCCCGTCAAGTCCGGTATGGGATGAGTTATGTCATCGTTGGGCATTGTTAAAATGGGAATTTGAGTTACGGAGCCTTTTGAGCCGTTTACAATTCCCGCTCTCTCGTAAAGAGCCGCCAAATCGGAGTAAAGATAGCCGGGATATCCTTTTCTGCCGGGAATTTCGCCCTTTGAGGAGCTGAACTCACGAAGAGCCTCGCAGTAGGAAGTCATATCCGTGAGAATGACAAGTATATTCATATTGCATTGGAACGCCAGATATTCCGCCGCCGTAAGAGCACATTTGGGAGTTATAATTCTTTCGATAATCGGGTCGTTTGACAGATTCAGGAACATGGTTACTCTGTTCATTACATTTGCCTGTTCAAAGGAACGCCTGAAATAGTCGGCAACGTCGTTTTTAACGCCCATTGCGGCAAAAACAATACCAAATTCTTCATTGTCCGCAACGGCCGCCTGCTTAACAATTTGAACCGCAAGCTCGTTGTGCTTCATGCCGGAGCCTGAAAAAATAGGCAGCTTTTGTCCTCTGATAAGAGTAGCCAGCGCATCGATTGAGGATATTCCCGTTCTTATATAGTTTTTTGGGTATACACGGGAAACGGGATTAATTGCCGTTCCGTTAATATCCCTTTTGCAGACGGGATAAACCTCGCCCAGACCGTCCTTCGGTCTGCCTAAGCCGTCAAAAACTCTGCCGATCATCTCCGGAGACAAGGCAATTTCCATCGGCTTTCCTTTCAGAACCGTTCGGGTATTTGACATGGAAAGCTCCTTCGTACCCTCAAAAACCTGAACAACCGCACGTTTGCCGTCCAGCTTTACTATTCTTCCGGAGCGGACGGAGCCGTCGGACAGACGCAATTCAACCATTTCCTCGTTAAACGCCTCTTCAACGTCGTCGAGAACAACAAGCGAACCGCTTATTTCATTAAGACCTATATGTTCGGTAATCAATTTTTTCACCAACTTTACATTTGAGCAATCACAATTTCCGTTTGGAAAATTATTGACTTCGTTTTACAGATTTTCCATTACATTTGTGATTTCGGTAATATACTCGTCAAAGACTTCGGGCTTATCGTTGGGAACATCGTACTTCATTTTAATGACCTTGTCAAACAGTCCCGTCGCCAAAATCGCAGATACGGGAATTTGACGGGCAAGAGCCTCTTTTGACTTTTCGTTGAGATGAAGGATTGTTTCCATCATTCTGAAGTGCTTGATTATCGGAGTATATGTATCGGTTTCATGCAGGGCGTTTTGCTGTAAAAATCCTATTCTTATTACTCTTGCGATTTCAAGAGTCAGCTTTTGGTCGTCCGGAAGAATTTCGGAACCGATGAGCTTTACAATCTCCATAAGCTTTGACTCTTCGGCAAGAATTGAAGCAATTTCGTTTCTGTATTTAATAAAGTACGGGCTGACATTTTCCTCGTACCACGGCGTAAGCTCGCTGATGTACTCGCTGTAGCTGTCGTTCCAGTTTATGGCGGGGTAGTGTCTTGCATAGGCAAGGGATTTATCCAGCGCCCAGAAGCATCTTGTAAATCTCTTTGTGTTTTGTGTTACAGGCTCGGAGAAATCCGCTCCCTGAGGGGAAACGGCTCCGATAAGCGTAATTGAGCCTTTTTTGCCGCAAAATGTTTCAAAATATCCGGCGCGTTCGTAAAATTCGGAAAGCCTTGACGGCAGGTAAGCAGGGTAGCCCTCGTCTGCCGGCATTTCCTCCAGTCTACCGGAAATCTCTCTTAAAGCCTCCGCCCAACGGGATGTTGAGTCTGCCATAAGCGCCGTGTTGTAGCCCATATCACGATAGTATTCCGCAAGGGTAATGCCTGTGTAAATCGAAGCCTCACGGGCTGCAACAGGCATATTCGATGTGTTGGCTATGAGTATCGTTCTCTCAAGAAGGGGTCTGCCTGTGGAGGGGTCGGTAAGCTCGGAAAACTCGGTAAGAGCCTGAGTCATCTCGTTTCCTCTTTCGCCGCAGCCTACGTAAACTATAATATCCGCATCGGAAAATTTTGCAAGCTGATGCTGCGTAACCGTTTTTCCCGTTCCAAATCCGCCGGGAATCGCCGCTGCGCCGCCCATTGCCACGGGGAACATTGTGTCTATAATCCTTTGACCCGTTACAAGAGGCTTTGTTATGGGAAGCCTTTCCTTTGCGGGACGCGGAGTTCTGATAGGCCATTTCTGCGCAAGAGTAAGCTCTCTTACGGAACCGTCTGTGCATTTAACCTTGGCAATGCAGTCGTTTACTGTATATTCACCGTCATCGGCGGCAAATATCACTTCGCCCCTGCAGTCCGTAGGAACAAGCGCACGGTGCTTTATTATGGGGGTTTCGTCACATTCGGCAAGTATTTCTCCGCCCTGAACGGTATCGCCCGCCTTTAAAAGCATTGTTGTACGCCATTTCTTTTCAAAATCTATGGACGGAGTGCTTATTCCCTTTGTCAGAAATACGCCCGCTTCGTCCGCAATAGCCGTTAAAGGCTTTTGAATGCCGTCGTAAATATTGCCTAAAAGTCCCGGACCCAAGGTTACGGACATAGGCGCTCCCGTACTTATAACCTTTTCTCCCGGATGAAGTCCTACAGTGTCCTCGTAAACCTGAATTGTGGTATATTCGTCGTCAATTTTGATAACCTCGCCGGCTAAGGAGTTTTCGCCCACATATACCATTTCCATCATTTTAAGCTCTGTTTTTCCCTTTATGGTTACAACAGGACCGTTTATACCGTATATATAATTGGTTTGCGACAAAAATATCACCTCTTGCCTATAGTGTTAAGCCGGATGTTTCGTAGAACCGGTTTTTCTCTTCTTCAAATCTCGATTCGAGGGTATCGTCAAGCTTAATGCTCTTGCTTTCGCAAATGCCGTAAAGACCGCCGATTGTAACGGAGCTGTCCTCGTTTACCGAAACGATTGAGGAAGACAGGGCTTTAATTTCCTGTTCAAACTTAAGATCCTGCTTTCTGACGAAAATTTGCAGCTTTTCGCCGCCGCATTTTTCCGTCATCGCCTTTGCGGAGTTTAAAAGGAAGTCCTTGTATCCGCCGCTTTCGGTGAAATCCCTAAGCCTTGACAAAACAGCGTAAAACACTCTGTCGGCAATTTCCGAACGGGCCTGAATAACCTGCCGTTTAAGCTCGGCGCCTCTTTTTGCGCTTTCCACGCCGTCCTCGGAGGAGAGCTTTGCCGTTTCGGTTTTAAGGTACTCTTCATATTTTATTTCCGCTTCGTTTCTTGCTTCACTGAGCTGCTGCTGCTTCAGCTCGTCAAGAGAAGCAATCATTGCAGCCCTTTGTTCAAGGGAAGCCTCGTTAATGGCTTTGAGAAAGGCATTGCCCTTTGCGTCCATTGCAGCCATGAAATCACCTCGTTTATCCGATTCCTATGGCCTCTATTACGTATCTTGTAATTGCGTCGCTCTTAAAGGATGCGCCGTTGTCGGGGATTTCTGTAATAAGAGGCATTGTTATCGTCTTTTTCATTTCATCGATTATAGGGGCATATTTTTCATATGCGCCCTGAGTAATCAGTATTATACCGATGTGTTCATCCTGTACGGCTTTTTCCAAGGCTTCCTTGCACTCTGCTTCATTGGTTATGAGAGTGTTTTCAATTCCCGCAAGCCTCATTCCCGTTGCCGCATCGGTATTGTCTGTTATAAGAAAAAATTTCATAATTTTACGCTGCCGCTGTTTAAAGCTGGTTCAGAATAAGAATTGAAATAACAACGCCGTACAGAGCTATGGACTCGCCGAGAGCAACGAATATAAGGGAACGTCCGAATGATTTCGGATCCTCGCTGGCCGCCGCAATAGCCGCCGGAGCGCCTGCCGCAACCGCAATACCGCCGCCGATGCCCGCAAGACCCGTTACAAGACCTGCCGCAAGAAGTCCCAAGCCCTTTGAGTTGTCGCCTGAAGATGTTTCTTCGGTTTCTTCTGCATCCTGAACCTCTTCCGCCGCCGTGTCGGCGCTTACTCCGTCGTCTGCCGTTTCAGCCGCAGATACGGAAAACATAAGCGTTGAAGTAATTGCAAGCACCACCGCAAAGCCCAGAAGGTTTTTCTTTAAAATCTTCTTCGTTGATACGCCGTTCATACGGCTTTTGAAGGCTCTGTAGGCAAGATAACCTAAGGCTGCCGCAGGGAGAATTACTATTGCTGCATAAATAAAATTAGACATTTTTATTACCTCCGTTAAAGGGTTAATATTTTAATTTTTTATACCGATTGATTTATCTTTACGGTTGTTAATCAGTGGTTGTGGAGTATCTCTCTTGACGATACAAAGGGTATTCCGTTGCCCTCAAAGCACCGTGAGAACATTTCGTAAAATTCAAGACGGAGCGCCTGAATGCCTGTAAGCAAGCCTTCAAGACAAATTATAAGAATGTTGCCTAAAATAATTACGAGAATGTTTTCGCTGTCGCCCGCCAGAGAGAAGACAACCATCATCATTCCGGCGTGGACAAGTACGAATGCGCCTACTCGCAGGAATGAAACAGTGTTGCTGAAGTAGGAGAGAACATACTCAAGAAGCTCGAATATGTTTTGCATTACGAAGTCTCCAATACTGTCGGGCTTCCAGTTCTCGTGCTTATCGACTATTCCTATGAGTATTTCCTTGAAGAACAGAATTACGGCGCAAACTCCTATCACTATTCCGCATACCTTGTTCGGTATCGGAGTCGGGCCGTTCATAAGTCCGGATGCAAGGTTGACTCCGCAGGCGTAAAATATCAGTCCCGTAAGACCGTTGTTGTCAAATAAAGCGGCGCCGAATTTTTTGGCTTTCACATTGGCGTACATGTTAATCAAAATCGATGCCGCCACAAGGGCAATGCCTATTGAGATTGCAATTAGAAGAACGGTGTTTATGTTGTCCATAACCGACAACGGCTTTCCGCTTAACCCTATAGCCGTATACAGAGGATCCAACAGTTCCTCATAGCCGAAGAAGGAGCCGAATATCAATCCGAAAAACATGGAGGACAAGCCGCAGGGAATGATAATCCTGGCAAGCTCCATTTTCCGTTTTTTCCAGAAGAACAGTCCGCCTAAGAACAGAACGAACCCTTGTCCCAAATCTCCGAACATTATTCCGAAAAGCAATGTGTATGTAATTGCCACAAAGGAGGTTATATCGATTGAGCCGTAGGTGGGCATTCCGTACATCTTTACATAGTACTCGTAGGGAGTGAAGATAAGGGGATTTTTAAGTCTTGTGGGCGGTGTAAGGACGGACTTTGTCTCGGTTTCGGAAATATCCGGGCTGTCGTGAGCAAAGGGACCCACAGCGTCGCATAAAGCAAGTATTTTTTTCTTGTCACGGCTTGAGGCTGAGCCTGTATATATGTATTTATCGTTTTTCTTTGTAATGTATTTGCTTGCGTTCCAAAGCTGCTGCAAATCCTGAAGGTAGGAGTAGCACTCCACAATCTCCTTTTGGTGTTCGTTCCAAAACTCGGATATAAGCTGCTTTTCTTTTTCGATTTCCTCAAGAGATCTGCGGCATCTTGCGATTATATCGGATACGGTGCCCTGCTCGACCTCAATTTTGTACTCCTTGAAATAAACGGATTCAAAGATTTTAGAAACCTCGGAGGCGTACTTTTTCGGAACACAGTAAATGCACCAGGCGTTTGTGTCGTCGGAAGAGCAGACATTGAATATAAATCCCTTGCTTTCCGCTTCTCTGCGGATTTCATCTGTTGCCTCATTGGGAAGTCTGCCGAACTTAACCACGGTATAGCTTACGCTCATAAGCTCCTCCAAGTCCAAATCAAGGGACTCAAAATGGGAGAGCGTCTGTACCTTCGCTTTGATTTTCCGCTCGCTTTTCTTAAGTTCTTTTCTCTTTAAGCTGTATTCGTGAATTTTGCCGTTAAGTCCCGATGAGCTGCTGCTGTCGGAGTTTATATCCGCACCGCCCAAATACCTTGTGAGCTTTTTTATGTATTCATCAGTGAGAGGTCTGTTCCTGCCGATACAGTTGTGGAGGTTTTCAGGAGTGAGCGGGTAGTTTACGTGGTGTGAAAGATGCTCTATGTCTCTGATGGGTGTTTCAAAGGGGCTTTGGCGTGTTATTCCGGAAGCGGTAACCGAGCTTTCGGGGTCTTTTACGGTAAATTCCACATCGCTTAACGGCGCAAGCAAATGTCTTGTCTCGCCGGCCTTTTTTTGGGGAACCCAGCCTAAGCAGCAGAATGTGTCGTCCTTTACAACGGCGTACTTTCTGAAGCCCCAAAGCTTTTGAAGATCCAAAAGAATTGACAAATCTCCCGTAAGCTCTTCCTTGTTCTTTTCCCAGAAGGCGTTGATAGTTTCCTGCTCGGCGGCTATATCCTTAAGCTCGTCCCTGTACTTTTGTATCAGCTCCGGAACCGTACCCTCTTCGGGGTTAAGCTTGAGCTCGTCAAAATACAGAGCCGTCATAATCTTTTCCGCCTCAGCCGCATACTGCATCGGCGCACAGTAAACTCCCCAAAAATACTTGTCGTCGGAGGAGTATGTGTTAAATATAATTTTGTTGTCATTGTTGTACATATACAGCTTGATTATGGAATCCTTGGGTATGCTGCCGAAATGCACGTCAATGTAGTTTGTTTTTATGTCGTTGAGGTTTACATCAAGAGCCGCAAAATGACTGAGCTGATCTATTTTTTGAGTAAGAAATTTTTCCCTTTCGGCAAGCTCAGACTGTCTTTTGCTGTACTCATCAATCGAGGGCTTCAGCCCCGAAAGGAAAACATTAATGTCGCTGGAGTCAAAATCGTTTTCGGAAAGGTATTTTTCAAGCTTGTCAAGGTAGGCTTGAGTTATCGGTCTGTCTGTGCCGAAAACATTTGAAGCGTCGCGGAGAATATCCACGTCCGTCAGCGCCGCAATATCCTCAATATGCTTTATGGGCAGATCGAAGGGGCATTGCTCGGTAACCGCATGATAGCCGTCTGTTCCCGACATGTAGTCGATGGCGTTTTCCGGATGATAGTAATCGACGGACAGCGTTTTTAAATTAAATTCGTTGAGCCTTTCAATGGGACCTGTAGCTCTTACGAACATCATTTTTTCAATCAAAATTTATCACCGACCTTACTGTTCATGGGATATGCCGCAAAGCATCGGAAGAATTTCAACAGGCGTCATGCCGTAGCGAATCCCCTCTATAATATGAATAATGTTTTTAATCTCATTTTCCGCCAGCCATACGTAAGCGAACACTGCCGCATCCGCATCTGACGTGCGTCTTACCGCCTTTGAAAAAATCTTGTATAAGTATTCGTCCGCCGCTTGGGAAAATTCCGCTTCGTTTTTCGGAATCATATCCGAGAGATATGTTTTTGAAACGGCTTCAAGAAGCGCCTCCTTGTTCGGAGCGTTTATAATTTCGGAAAACTGCTTTTTTGAAAGCAAAGTGAGCCTTTCGGGGAGAGCGTATGTCCCGTCGCTGTTTAAAGAAGCAAAACGCCTCATTCTGTAAACGGCTTTTACGAGAGTTACGTCGTTGAGAGTCTTATAAAGCTTGCCCAGCTCGCTTTTGCTTGAGATGTCTTTTTTCTTTTTTCCGGCTGTGAGCTTTACAAATTCCCTGTCCAAGAACACATAAAAATCAGCCTGAACGGTCATAAGATTTTCGGAAATTCTGTATTTGGGCAGAGAATTTTTAAGGGTGTCATAATATATTGTGCCCTCGACGCATTTTAAAAGCTCGTCCTCATCGGATGCCTGCGCCGGTTTATATAAATCCAAATTTGAACGCTCATTATAAAAAACGGGAAAAGTAAAAAGGTAGCTTGCGCTTCTTGTTTTTAAGCTGCTGAGGAAATTCGTAATTTGATCTACATCGTACTTCATGATAAAATATTTGTAAAAATCGCATCCCGCAGCCGTTTGAAACCGTATTACAGAGGTAAGATCGTTGTAAAGCTTGTTGTAAAGGAGAGTTTGAAGCTGTCCTCTTTGAAGCTCTGAGGTTGTGGGAACTCCCTCGAATATCTCCGAATATGCGGTTTTTGATTTAAGGTATTCCGCAACGCCGCTTACGCTGTTCTGCGATAAAAGCTCGTTGTAATTCCTGTCCGTCAAACGTCTGCTGTAAATACAGTGTATTTTGGCGTAGACGGCATTTAAAGCATAGCTCACAGAATCTCACCACCCTTCATCGATTTTAAAGTAATTATACAAATCAGCCGCCGATAATATTTTTAACCATGCTGTCAACCCATGAGTCAAAATTTTCCTGCTCTGTCTTTTTGAATTTTGCCATGGCCTCTTCGTTGGAATGCTCTACCGAACGCATTGAGTCCGCAACCGACTGTCTGTGAGCGGAACGGAGTCTTTCCGCTTCCTTACGGGCGTCTTCCATTCTGCGGCTTAATATTTGCTTTTTCTCTTCCTCAATAGCCGCCAAGGTTTCGCTTTTGTATTTTTCCGCCTCGTCTGCTTCCTCGTGAGCTTTTTTTTCGGCTTCGAGTATTTCCTTCAGCATACTGTTCAAAATAGGCCGCCTCCTTAACCGAGTGAAAATTTTGATAAAACCGTAAATCGGATAAGCTTCCGATAGTATACAAATACCCTTCTTTGCTGTAATATTATAGCACTCTTCAAAATAAATTCAAATGTCAAATGCACTGAATATAAGTAAGCTAAAAAAAAATTTTTTGTTTAGAATTGAAACGGAGGCCGATAATGTAAATTCACCAAAATACACTTGTATATTATGGTAAAATGAGATAAAATTAAAGTAAATTCTCAAATCGGGAGATGTGACAACTATGATTTTTTATTTTACGGGAACGGGCAATTCTCTTGATGCCGCCGGCCGGATTGCCGAGAAAACAGGCGATAAAATTATAAGCATGAGCGACTGCCTTAAAAACGGGAAAATGAGCTTCGATATAGGTGAAAACGAAAATGCGGGCTTTGTTTTTCCCGTATATTACGGAGGTCTTCCCACTGTAGTAAGCGATTTTATCGAAAAGGCAACGCTGTCTTTTTCCAAGCAGCCCTATGTGTTCGGCGTAATAACCTGCGGCGGAAGCGCCTGCGGGTGCAGAGGAGTTTTCGTCCGAAAGCTGTCGTCCGTAGGTATTCAAGCGGATTATGTTTGCGAAATAAAAATGCCCGATAACTATGTGCTTCTTTACAACCCAATGGACGATGAAACGGCAAAGGCGCTTTTGGAGCGAAACAAGGCGGAAATTGCGAAAATTGCCGACAGCGTCAACAGCAAAGAAAAATATATTCAAGAGTCAAAGCTTGCGGGGAGAGCTGCGTCGGCCTTTATGCAGTCCGCATACGGAATTTTCAGAAAAACCGCAAAATTTTATGCAGACGAAAGCTGCATTTCATGCGGTGAATGTGCAAAAAATTGTCCGGAACAGGCAATTGAAATTCGGGACGGAAAGCCCAAATGGATAAAATCCCGCTGCGCCCACTGCACCGCCTGTATCAGCCGATGTCCCGTAAAAGCCATACAGTACGGCGAAAAGACAAGGAAAAGAAACAGATACGTAAATCCCGTGCTGAAATAAAATCGGGAGCCGTGACTTTCCGCTTAATTTATTGGGAAATATTTGATTTAAGCGGTTTCTTATTTACTTCTGTATAATTTCAAATTACATGCCGATTTTTTTACAGTCGAATAATTGTTTGCTACATATATAGTAAACTGCCCATATATGCTCTTTTCAAATGGGTAGTTTACTATTGACTTTTTATTTAGAAATCGCATATAATATAGTAAAGTACCCTGCAATAAATAAATCAGTGGTTACTTAAATAGAGGTGGACGAATGCTTTGTGAAAATGGTATTAAAAATGCAAGAAAAATTTTTAGCCAACATAATTATGTAATGACTACTGCCGAGCTTCTTGAAGCTAAGTTATACTATGCAGATATTAAACAGCTTTTAAACGAAGGCTTTATTGAAAGAATCAGGCGAGGTTACTACCATTGGATTGAAAATTGCGAAACAAGTGAAGTGATTATCATCAACAGTTTGTTTCCCGACGCCGTGCTTTGTATGGAAACCGCTTTGTTTTATTACAAATACAGTGACAGAAATCCTGCCGAGTGGAGCTTTGCTATTGACAAAAATGTTTCAAAGCTGCGGACAAAAATAGATTATCCGTTTATCAGAGCATATCGTATGAACTCTGATTTGGTTACACTTGGCGAAACAACAGGCGAGATTGATTTTACAAAGGTGCGTATTTATGACCGTGACCGAACAATTTGTGATGTTTTGAAAAATATGAGTAAAATGGATAAAGAAATTTTCAATAAAGCAATTCAAGGATATGTGAATGACCCGAAAAAGAATATACCAAACCTTATGATGTATACGAAAAAACTGCGTGTGCAAAAAAAAGTGAAAGAATTGATTGGGATGTGGTTGTGATGATGGATATAGCAGCTTCCGTTCTGGCAAAGCTGAGGAATAAAGCAAAAGCATCTGGTATTAGCTATCAGCAGTGCTTACAGCTTTTTGTTCAGGAAGAATTTTTGAGAAAGCTATCAAAATCCGGATGTGAAGATACGCTAATACTCAAAGGTGGATTGTTTATATATACGATTACCAATTTTGAAAGCCGAGCTACTATTGATGTTGATTTTCTGCTTCGTGGATATTCTAATTCAATAGATGATGTAAAAGAATTGATTTGCAAAATCATCGACACGCCTACAGGCAACGATTATATAAAAATGAGGGCACAAGGCTTTGAGGAAATTTCTCCGCAAAGAAAGTACCATGGTATTAGCACACAGATTATTGCTCAAATAAAGAATGTGCGTGTGCCGTTTAATATTGATATAGGCGTGGGCGATGTTATAGTCCCCCATGCCGAAGAACGCACAATCAATACGCAGCTTCCGGATTTTGAAGCTCCTGTAATCAAAACCTACTCTCTGGAAAGCACGGTTTCCGAGAAGCTTGACGCCATCCTGCAACGCTTTGAGCTGACGGGCAGAATGAAGGACTTTTACGATATTTACTATCTTGCAAGAACTTTTGACTTTGATGGTGCGAAATTGCAGAGGGCTATCTTTGAAACCTTGCAGCGGCGTGGTACTCCATATGACAGGGATAGTTTTAAGCGTGTGGTTGCACTTGCCGATGATGATGATATGCAGAAGCGGTGGAAATTCTTTTTGAAAACCATAAAAGATGATACGCTTGAGTTTCCATTCGTCATTGCGGAAATACAGACATTTCTTGAACCCGTATTTGATGCGATTGTGAATGAAAAAGAATGGCTGCGGCAATGGATTGTAAATAAGGGGTGGTTACTTAATTCATCGGGGAATATTTGATTTAAGCGGTTTCCGCTTTGGTATAAAGCGAATACACACTTGAAAAATTTGCCGAACAGCAAAACTGTCCGGCTTTTATTTTTGCTATCTCTTTTTTAATTTTTACATTTCTTGTCAAATTCGGGATTATACATATAATAGTTCTTGCAGTCCAAAGCG
Organism: Clostridiales bacterium; assembly: GCA_021200555.1. Lineage (GTDB taxonomy): Bacteria > Bacillota > Clostridia > Oscillospirales > Acutalibacteraceae > UBA1081. Next base: position 26,086 of record JAJQGK010000053.1, read on the forward strand.
TCCGTGGCAATTCTGAGTCCCTCGCCGAACCTTTGGTAATGTACAATTTCACGCTCTCTTAAAAATCGGATGGGATCTATAATATCCGGATCGTCAATCAGACGCAGAATATTGTCATATGTTGTTCTCGCCTTTTGCTCTGCTGCCAGATCCTCGTGAAGATCCGTAATCACGTCGCCCTTTGACTGGAAATACGTTGCAGTCCAAGGCGTTCCGTTAGCCGCAGCGGTGTAAACGCCTGTGGTGTGATCCACAAAGTAGGCGTCAAATCCCTGTTTTTTGATATCCTCACAGGAGAGGTTGCGGGTAAGCTGATAGACCATTGCGCCGATCATTTCAAAATGAGCCATTTCCTCCGTGCCTATATCGGTAAGAAGTCCTTTCAGCTCGCCGTTAGGCATGGTATAACGCTGCGAAAGATAGCGGAGAGAAGCGCTGATTTCTCCGTCGGGGCCGCCGTATTGAGAGATGATTATCTGCGCAAATGCGGGGTTGGGAGTTTTAATATTTATCGGATACTGAAGCTTTTTTTCGTAATTCCACATTTGTCAACACCCTCCTTTTTCCCAAGGCCACGGGTCTTTCAGCCATGCGCAGCCCTCAGCGGACTCCGATAACAGAGGACCGAATTTTTCTTCAAACTCTTTTTTCAATTCCATGGCTCTTGCGTTATGACGGTCATAAAGCCTGAGAGCCGATTTGTCGTCGGGATGAGTATCAAGGAAGAGATGAAGCTCCCATGCCGCAAACTGCTCGGCGGAGTAGCAGTGGAGTAATTTTGTTCGTTCATTCATTATGTGCATCTCCCCCTGAAAGGCTTAGAGAGAACAGGGAAAAGAGTACCTTTGCAAAGAGCCTCTTCAGCGCTGAAATGAGACAGGTCAAGCTGAAAGGGTACGTATGCCATAGCCGGAACCGTACATTCGGGGAACTCCGTTACGGCGCAAAGTGACATTTCCTCTGTAACTCTCGTTTGATTTGTGTTACATTGATTCATTGCGTTGCTCCTTTGTATTTATTGAGGACATCCTCTACAGCATACTATTCACCGTGGAGCGTTTTTGACAATAAAAACAGGCAAAAATATAAGGCTGCAATTACGGGCAAAAATAAATGGCAGGCATGATCGAAACCATACCTGCTTTGATATTATATTAATACTGCCAGAATCCTACCAGTTTCATGCATTCCTTGACGGTGTTGTCCGCTACGGCGCTTGCTTTTTTTGCGCCTTCCGTTGCGCATTTTTCCAGGTAGCCTCTGTCCTTAATAAGCCTTGCATACTCTGCTTGAAGTGGCTTCAGCTCTTCAACCACCGTCTCGGCAACCGACGCCTTAAATGCTCCGTAGCCTTTGCCCTCAAATTCCTGCTCTATTTGCTCATAGCTGCGGCCGGTGCAGGCGGAGTAAATCTCCATAAGGTTTGCCACGCCGGGCTTTTCTTCGCTGTAATAAACTCTTGCCTCCGAGTCGGTAACGGCGCTTTTAATCTTTTTGACTATGGAATCCGCAGGCTCTGTAACAAGGATAAATGACTTTTGGTTCGTATCCGACTTGCTCATTTTCTTGTCGGGCTCCTGAAGGGACATAACCCTTGCACCGCTTTTGCCGATAAAGGGTTCGGGAACCTTGAAGAAGTTTCCGTAAAGCCCGTTAAAGCGGTTTGCAATATCCCTTGTCAGCTCAAGATGCTGCTTTTGGTCTGCGCCGATGGGCACGTAATCCGCATTATATATAAGTATGTCCGCAGCCATAAGAGTGGGATATGTGAAAAGACCCAAATTAATGTTATCCGCATGCTTTGCCGATTTATCCTTAAACTGCGTCATTCTCGCCGCCTCGCCGAACTGCGTGTAGCAGTCGAGGATCCAGCCCAGCTGTGCGTGCGCCGGAACGTGGCTTTGACAGAAGATTATGCTCTTTTCGGGGTCAAGCCCCATGGCGATGAGAATTGCAAACATCTCAATGCTTCGGCTGTTTAAATCCTCCGGAGATGTTCTCACCGTAATTGAGTGGAGATCCGCTTCGCCGAAAAAGCAATCGTATTCCTTTGACATCATAACCCAGTTTTTAAGCGCTCCCAGATAGTTGCCCAATGTGGGTGTGCCGGTAGGCTGAATTAAGCTGAGAACAGTTTTCTTTTTGCTTGTGTTTTCCATATTTTCGCACCTTTATTTACAGCTTTAAAATTGCTTTTTTACTTCGCCTAAAATTTTCATGCCCTTAACAATTCCCTCGTCCGTGGGCGTGGAGAAGTTAAGCCTGATGCACTGCGTTTTGTCTTCGGGATACATCATAAACGCAACTCCCGGAACAACCGCAACCTTGTTTTCGGCAGCTACGGAGCAGAATTTGAGCATATCCACGCTGTCGGGAAGCTTGCACCATATGAACAGACCGCCCTCGGGCTTTACATATGTTACAAAATCGCCCAGCTCGGAATCTATCAGACCGCACATAAGGTCAAGCTTTTTTCTGTAAATCCTTCTTATCTTTTCAATGTGACCCGTCATGTCGTAATGAGTCATCCACTCGTTTACAATCATTTGGTTAAGCATGGGAGTGTGAACATCCGACGCTTGTTTGCCTACAGTCATTTTTGCTATGATTTCCTTAGGCGCAACGGTAAAGGCGACACGGAGTCCGGGAGAGAGAATTTTTGAGAATGAGCCGGAGTAAATAACAATTCCGTCCGTATCGATGGATTTTATGCACGGAATATCCTCTCCCTTGCAGCGCAGCTCGCCGTAGGGATTATCTTCAAGAATAAGAACGCCGTATTTTTTTGCAAGAGCATACAGCTGCTTTCTCTTTTCCCATGACATAGTAACGCCTGCGGGATTTTGGAAGTTGGGGATTGTATAAATTAATTTGGCGTTTTTCTCTTTTTTCAGAACGTTTTCCAGCTTTTCCATATTCATGCCGTCGCTGTCAACGTCAACTCCCGCAAGTCTGCCGTTGTAGGAGCGGAATGTGTTTAATGCGCCGATAAAGGATGGGGACTCGCTGATTACCACGTCTCCCTCATTGACAAGAACCTTTGAGGCAAGGTCGATAACCTGCTGAGCGCCGGAGGTGATGATTATATCGTCATTTTCGCTGCCGATGCCGTATCTGTTTTTTAAATATTCCGCAACTGTTTTTCTTAAAGGCGTATATCCCTCGGAAATACCGTATTGAAGAGCCGTTATGGGATCCTTTTGAAGTATGTCTGCCGTAATTTTTTTAACATCGTCTATCGGAAACGCTTCCGGAGCGGGATTGCCCGCCGCAAAGGGAATGACGTCGCTTTGTGAGGTCGCTTTGAGAATTTCCCTTATGGCTGAGGGCTTGAGAGCTGAAATTCTGTCTGAAAATATGTAGTCCATTTTTTCTTCTCCTTTTGCAATTTAATTTATCTTTTTACCTAATATTATATTAAATTTGTTTTTCGGTTTAATATGTATCCGTGTATGTTTTTATTATTGAATTTGCCACCTCATACCTTGTGATGCGCATATCCATCGCCTGCTTTTCAATGTACCTGTGAGCCTGAGGCTCCGACATTTTAAGACATTCCATAAGCACCTTTTTCGCCCGCTGGACAAGCTTTATTTCATCCAGCTTCATTTTCAGCTTCTTGTTTTCATTTTCAAGAGCCGCAAATTTGTCCTGCATGACGCAAAGGAGCTTCAGAGTATGGTGAAACAAAGTGCGGTCAATGGGTTTTGCAACTGTAACCACACCCAAATCCTCTGTTTTCGCTGCGATTAATTCGCTTATATCCGATTTTGCAATCATCATAATTCCGGAACAAGACGTTTCGGAGGTCTGAAGAGCAAGTTCTGTTCCGAATTCATCCGAAAGAGGGGCGTTAATAATAATTATGTCAAAATGCCGAACGCTTAAAATTCGCCGTGCTTCGCCTGCGTTTTTAACGGTGTATGCGGAAGCGCAGCCGGCTTGTTCAATAAGCTTGGTTATGGCTTCCACGCCTTTTTCGCTTGACGATACAAGCAGAATGCTGTGAGATGCATTGTTTATCATTGCTTTGACCCTTATTTATCTCGTGTCTGAACCGAGCCTTTTCGATATTCATACGGCTCTTCTCGGTTTTCCGCCGTATGCTTATTCCGGTTTTCCGTTCTTGTATATGTCAATAAGCTCCGCCGGCAGAACTCTGTTTACAAACCGGCTCATTTTTGCGGCTTCCATTGCCTCCTCAAAGGTTCTGGGCAGATGGCGAAGGGTGGACAGCACGGCAGGCTCTGCTTCGAAAATGTTAAATGATGTTGGCTCGTCAAGCTTCATCTCTTTTTTTACGCCTTCAAAGCCCGCCATAAGAAGCAGCGTGTACGCAATATAGGGATTGGCGCAGGAATCCGGTGAACGCAGCTCGATTGTATCTCTTCTTCCGCCTGTGGTTTCCGGAACTCTGATAAGCTGACCGTAATTTTCCTTTGCCCAGGATACATATGCCGGAGCGTTGTGATCTCCCAAACGCAGATACGACTCTTCGGACGGGTTCAAAAACGCTGTCATTTCGGCGCAGTGGTTAAGTATTCCCGCAATAAACGACTCCTTTACGCTTTTGGCGGTGTCGTTTATTTGGTACGGAATTAAATTGATATGAAATCCGTTTCCTGCACTTTTAGGCAGGGGCTTGGGTTGGAATGTTGCGAAAAGTCCGTTTTGGGCGGCGATTGTCTCCACCACCGATTTAAGGGTAATAACGTTGTCCGCCGAGGTTAAGGCGTCCGAATATCTGAAATCAATCTCATTTTGCCCGGGACCTACCTCATGCTGTGAGCTTTCCGGAGAAACGCCCATATTTTCGAGGGTCAGGCAAATTTCCCTGCGGACGTTCTGCCCTTTGTCTCTCGGCTCTGCGTCAAGATACGTACCGTTGTCAAAGGGGATGCCCGTGGAATTGCCGTCTTCGTCTGCCTTGAAAAGATAAAATTCGCATTCCGCCCCCACCGTGCAGGAAAGACCGTTTGAAAGCAAATCCTTAACCGTGGTTTTCAGCATATGGCGGCAGTCAAGCTCATAGGGCGAGCCGTCTGCGTATTTTATATCGCAGTAAAATCGCACGACTCTTCCGGAGGACGGTCTCCAAGGCAGAAGTGATGCGGTTGTCAAATCGGGGAAAAGATACAAATCCTTTCGCCTTTTTGAGCCGGGGCCCTCAATGGAGGTTGACTCTATATGTATTCCGGTGGTCATGGCTCTGTTCATTTCCGAGGGCATAATGGAGATGTTTTTCTGTATCGAGAAAACATCGCTGAACGCCAGCCTTATAAATTTAACATCGTTCTCCTCAAAAAAGCTCATAATGTTCTTTTTTTCTATAATCATCGGAAGGAGCCTCCTGTTTGTTAAAATCGGCGTTTTAGTCGAACATTTTTATGTAAGCGTCTCTTTCGGCGCCTACCGATACATACTGTATGGGACAGCCCATTTTTTCTTCTATATACGCTATGTATTTAAGTGTATTTTCGGGCAGCTCTTCCTTTTTTCTGCATTTTGAAATATCGCAGTTCCAGCCGTCGAAATACTCGTATACGGGCTTTGCCGTGTCAAGCCTTACGCCTGTGGGAAAGTCGTGTACAATCTCTCCGTCAATGTCATAGGAAACGCAGACGGGGATTTTATCGTAGCCCGAAAGAATATCAAGCTTTGTAAGAGCGAGAGACGTTGCGCCCTGAACGGTCGTGCCGTATTTTGACGCCACAACGTCAAATCCGCCCACTCTTCTGGGTCTGCCCGTGGCTGCGCCGTATTCGCCGCCGGCTTCTCTGAGCTTGTCGCCCTCCTCGCCGAAAAGCTCGCACGTAAAGGGACCTTCGCCTACGCAGGATGAATAGGCTTTTATAATTCCTATTGTGTTGTCCAGCTTAAGGTTGGGAATGCCTGCGCCTATGGGAGCGTATGCGGCGATTGTGGATGATGACGAAGTGTAGGGATAAATACCGAAGTCAATATCCCTTAATGCGCCCAGCTGAGCTTCAAACATTATTTTCTTGCCCTTGCTGTTCATTTCATTGAGATAAACGGTTGTGTCGATTATATGAGGAGTGAGATGCTCGCCGTACTTCATAAGCCAATCGTACATTTCGTCCGCAGAAAGAGCTTCGTGCTTGTAACCGTCCCGAACGGTGAGATTTTTCCACTCAACTATGGATTTAAGCTTTGACTTGAGCGCGTCGGGATAGAGCAAATCCCCCATTCTTATCGCTTTTTTCATATATTTGTCGGAGTAAACCGGAGCAATTCCCCTCCTTGTGGAGCCGAATTTCGCATCGCCCAGTCTGTCCTCCTCCAAACAGTCAAGGAGCTTGTGGTAAGGCATACATATAACAGCTTTGTCGCTTATCTTCAGATTTTCGGGGGTTATTTTAATGCCTCTGTCCGTAAGCCTTCCGATTTCCTCGGTTAAATGCTGAATGTCAATAACCATTCCGTTGCCCATAACGTTTACGGTCGTTTCACTGAGGATACCCGAGGGGAGCAGATTAAGGATAAATTTACCTTTGCTGTTGATAACGGTATGACCTGCGTTGTTTCCGCCCTGATAGCGGATGACCACATCGTAATCCGAGGCAAACAAATCCACCATGCGTCCCTTGCCTTCATCGCCCCAGTTGATTCCTACGATAGCTGTTAACATGTTTGACATCTCCTATTAAGTACATAAATAATCGTAATATGTATTACACATTATTGTACAACGAAAGAGATAATATATATTTCTAAAAAAGAATAAAATGCGTTTTTTTACAAATTATTTTTTATTAATCGGAATGTCAAAAAATCGAACTTTTTATATAAAAGATATGTGACTGTTGCCGAAAATGGATAAAATGGCGGGCAAAGGCTTGACAAATTTTTTTTACGGTAATATAATATGAACATCTAAAGCAATGGCGCTGAGGGTAATTCCTTGGCGTCATTTTCTTTATTTTTACGGAAAAAACTATTAAAAGGAGAAATTTTTATGGCTTCTAAAAATGTACCGGAATTATTCGGCAGTCTTGTTTTTAATGACGAGGTTATGCGTGAAAGACTTCCGAAAGAGGTGTACAAATCACTTCACAAAACTATTGAGGACGGCAAAGAACTTGATATTTCCCTCGCCAACGCCGTAGCGCACGCTATGAAGGAATGGGCGATCGAAAAGGGCGCAACTCACTATACTCACTGGTTCCAGCCAATGACGGGAATTACGGCGGAAAAGCACGACAGCTTTATTGCTCCCGTTTCCGGCGGCAAGGTGATTATGGAATTTTCCGGCAAGGAGCTTATTAAGGGCGAGCCGGACGCTTCAAGCTTCCCCTCGGGCGGCATCCGCGCAACCTTCGAGGCGAGAGGTTATACGGCTTGGGATCCTACATCATATGCGTTTATCAAAGAGGATTCACTTTGCATTCCCACAGCCTTCTGTTCATACACGGGAGAGGTGCTTGACAAGAAAACTCCTCTTCTCAGATCTATGCAGGAATTGAGTAAGCAGGCAGTAAGAGTTCTCGATTTACTGGGCGAAAAGGCAAAGAGAGTTACCTCTACGGTAGGTCCGGAGCAGGAGTATTTCCTTGTGGACAGAAAGCTTTACGAGCAGAGAAAGGATCTTATCCTTACCGGCAGAACTCTTTTCGGCGCAAAGCCCTCAAAGGGTCAGGAAATGGACGACCATTATTTCGGCGCTATCAAGCCCAGAGTTATGGAATATATGCAGGACCTTAACGAGGAATTGTGGAAGCTTGGAATTTTGGCAAAAACGGAGCATAACGAGGTAGCTCCCGCACAGCACGAGCTGGCTCCCGTGTTCTCCACCACAAACGTTGCCACGGATCACAATCAGCTTACAATGGAAATTATGAAAAAGGTTGCCAAAAAGCACGGTCTTGCCTGTCTTCTCCATGAGAAGCCCTTTGCAGGCGTAAACGGCAGCGGCAAGCACAACAACTGGTCAATCTCCACCGATAAGGGCAAGAATTTGCTTGACCCCGGTAAGGATCCCAAATCAAACAAGGTATTCCTCATATTCCTTGCGGCTGTTATAAAAGCTGTTGACGATTATCAGGATCTTATGAGAATTTCCGTTGCAAGCGCAGGAAACGACCACAGATTGGGCGCAAACGAGGCTCCTCCCGCAATTATATCCATATTCTTGGGCGACGATTTAACCGCTGTTGTAAATGCTGTTAAAAACGGAGACGACGACTTTTCAAAGATTGAAAGCGTTCCCATGCACACCGGCGTTGACGTTCTTCCCGATTTTATGAAGGACACCACCGACAGGAACAGAACTTCTCCCTTTGCCTTTACGGGAAATAAATTTGAATTTCGTATGCTGGGCTCGACGGTATCCATTGCCGACCCTAACATAATACTTAATACAATCGTTGCGGAGTCCCTTTCGATTTTTGCCGATGAGCTTGAAAAGGCGGATGACATCGACGCCTGCGCAATGGCTATCTGCAAGAGAGAATTTAAGGACCACGAGAGAATTATATTCAACGGCAACGGCTATGACGAGGCTTGGATCGAAGAGGCGGAGAGAAGAGGACTTCTCAACCTTAAGACAACGGCGGACGCTTTGCCCTATTACAAGCTTCAGAAAAATGTGGATCTCTTTGTAAAGCATCACATTTTCACAGAGGTTGAGGTTTATTCAAGATACGAAATTCTTACTGAAAATTATTGCAAGACAATCAATATCGAGGCTCTTACAATGGCTGAAATGGCAAAGAAGCAGCTCCTTCCCGCAGCTATTAAATTTGTTACATCCCTTGCGGATTCCGTTGCTAAGAAGAAATCCATCGGAATTGACGTTTCAAACGATGCGGCGTTCCTGCTTGCCGACAAGCTCTCAAAGCTTATTAATATAATGTATAAGAAGATTGAGGATTTGGACAACGCCATTATCGGCGAAAAGGAAGTGGAAGAGGGCCAGCCCCTTGCGGATTATACGAGAGATACGATTATCACCGCAATGAACGAGCTGAGAGCTGTCGCCGATGAGATCGAGGTTGATATGCCTGATGAGTTTATGCCCTATCCCACCTACAGCGACCTGCTGTTTAAAGTTTAACTTTAGCATGTTTTTTGTATTACCTTTCGTAATCTCATAGTATCACACGGAAAATGCGGCTTGAAAAAGCTGCATTTTTCTATGCTCCCGGAGCTTATATAAAAAAATGTGATTTTAAACGAAGCTAAGAGCATATTCGGATATATTAATCTGACATTGATGTTAAATTTCTGTTAAATATGTTAAAATTTTGTAAAAAACACGGTTTATTGTTAAAAAATGCTTGCAAAATCGAAAATAGCATGCTATAATCAATTCAATCACAAATAAATTTACGAAAGGGATTGACAATTGCGATGAATTACGGTACACTTTATAAGCAAGCAAGCAAGCAAGCAAGCAAGCAAGCAA
>JAJQGK010000009.1 GCA_021200555.1 Clostridiales bacterium
CCGCTTTGCGGCTTGCGGGCGGACACATGGGTCCGCCCCTACGGCGGGCTATTTTAATTTGTGCTTAATTTTCAATTGAACCGCTCAATTCCATTTCCTCAAAATACTCCGCATAAAGGCAGATGTACTCCGAATTTGAGGAAAAGATGAAATTATACCGTGACAAGGTATATGTTTCGTACAAATCCGAAAAGTAGATATTCGTATCGTCAAAACTTAAATTTCTTTGGATTTTCGTAATATCCTCGGTTGAAAGCATTGTAAAAGCCGACACCGCAGATAGGGCAAAGGAGCAGTAGGCGGCCCGCTCTCCCGTTGTTTTCATACTGTCGGAGCAGGCGGTAACGGTAATATCGTCAATGCTTCCGTCCTCTCCGAAATTCATGGAAAGAAGAACATCGTCACGGCTGCACAGGCTGAAATAAACCTGATACGCTCCCTCGTAAAGGAACATATCAAAGTATTCAAAAGCGTAATTTTCATTGTACTCGCTCAGCCTCCGTGAAAGCTCGGCGTAATCCGGACGGCTCTCTCCCGTACAGCCGCCGCAGGAGAGCAAAACGCCCGCACATACAAAAGTGTAAAGAATTTTTTTCATATCATCACCTTTTTAAAGTGTATTAATCCTTAGGGTGATTTATGAGTAAAATTATGCATAAAAATTTTGTCGGGCAAGGCTATATTTGGGCGTTTTTATCTTTCCTTTCCGTTGACATTTTTTTGCTGATGGAATATAATTTTAATTGGATTATATTTGGGAGAAAAAATCAAGTCTCCCGATTATCGAACGCATATTACATAAGATTTATTGAATGGGGAAATAATTTTGCTTACTATTGATAAGATTTACGATGCCTCAAACGTCCTTAAGGAGGTTATAAGGCAAACCGACATGATATACGCTCCCAATCTTTCCGACAAGTGCAGTGTTTACTTAAAGACCGAAAATCTTCAGGTAACAGGCTCTTTCAAGGTCAGAGGGGCATACTACAAAATATCCGGATTATCCGATGAGGAAAAAGCTCACGGCGTAATCGCCTGCTCGGCGGGAAACCACGCTCAGGGTGTAGCGCTTGCGGCGGCTCACAGCGGAATTAAAGCCGTCATTTGCCTTCCGGAGGGCGCTCCCATATCCAAGGTTGAGGCGACAAAAAGATACGGCGCTGAGGTGTGCATGGTAAAGGGCGTTTACGATGACGCCTACAACAAGGCAATATCCCTGCGTGACGAAAAAAATTACACCTTCATTCATCCCTTTGACGATCCCGATGTTATAGCGGGACAGGGGACAATCGGGCTTGAAATTCTCGAACAGCTGCCCGACGCAGACGTCATTGCTGTTCCCATAGGCGGCGGCGGTCTGATTTCAGGCGTGGCTTACATAGTGAAGCATATCCGTCCCAACTGCCGTGTTTACGGAGTCCAGTCGGCGGGAGCGGCATCCATGGTCAACAGCATTCACGACAACAAGATTGAAACTCTTGACGACGTAAATACGATTGCGGACGGAATTAAAGTAAAAACTCCGGGAGACTTGACCTTTGAAATGTGCAAAAAATACGTGGACGGCGTTGTAACCGTTACGGACGATGAGGTTTCAGCCGCAATACTCACTCTTATGGAGCAGCAGAAGCTCGTTTCGGAGGGCGCCGGAGCCGTTCCTGTGGCGGCGGTAATGTTTGACAAAATCCCCGATATAGAGGGCAAAAAGGTATGCTGTCTCGTGTCGGGCGGAAATATAGATGTTACGATACTCAGCCGAGTTATCGAAAGAGGACTTAAAATGAGCGGAAGAACCGCAGGGATAACAATAGCTCTTTCGGACAAGCCCGGTCAGCTTGCCGCCGTTTCGGCTATAGTGGCGAACACCGGCGGAAACGTTGTCAGCGTAAATTACGACAGCACGGATTTGGATATGAACATCACCGACTGCTATCTGAAAATTTCCGTTGAAACAAGAGATTTTGCGCATATCGAACAGATTAAAACTGCGCTTAAGGAAGCCGGATTTGCCGTAAAGTAAACAGCAAAGCGGTTATCGATAATTATTTTAAATAAAAGGAAGCGTTAATAATGAAAAAAACATCCACCGACAAGGCTCCGGGAGCAATAGGCCCCTACAGTCAGGCAGTAGTCACAGACAAGCTGGTTTTTACCTCCGGACAAATTCCCATTAACCCCGCAACGGGCAATGTGGAAGCCGAAACAATCGAAGAGCAGACAAAGCAGGTATGCGAAAACCTTAAGGCTGTGCTTGAAGCGTCGGGTTCATCCCTTGAAAAAGCTGTAAAGACAACCTGTTTCCTTGCGGACATAAACGACTTTGCCGCCTTTAACGGCGTTTACGGGGAATATTTCACCGAAAAGCCCGCCCGCTCCTGCGTTGCGGTAAAGGATCTCCCCAAAGGCGTTAAGTGCGAGGTCGAGGTTATAGCTGAAATCTGAAAATAAAACAAAAAAAACGGCGGTGCTCCCGTTGTTTTTTTATTTGCAAAAAAATACTTTTCCCTCTTGACAAGTGTGTTACAATATATAAGGAGAAATTTAAAAATTTAAGGATGGCGAAATCAATGACTAAAATTGATATTTTTTCGGGATTTTTGGGAGCGGGCAAAACCACTCTTATCAAAAAGCTTATAAAGGAAGCCTATGCCGGCGAAAAGCTTATGCTTATTGAAAACGAATTTGGAGAAATAGGCGTTGACGGCGGTTTCCTTCAGGATGCGGGAGTTGAGATAACCGAGATGAACTCCGGCTGTATCTGCTGCAGTCTTGTGGGCGACTTCGGAAAGGCTCTCACAAAGGCTCTTAACGACTACGCCCCCGACAGGATTTTAATCGAGCCTTCGGGCGTGGGCAAGCTCAGCGACGTTATAAGAGCGGTGCTTAAAATCGACACACACGATGTGGAGCTTGACGGATTTACCGCCGTTGTGGACGCAGGAAAATGCAAAATGTACATGAAAAATTTCGGCGAATTTTTCAACGATCAGGTTGAACATGCCGGCACAATCGTTCTCAGCCGCACGGGAGACATATCGGAGGAAAAGCTGAAAACATGCCTTGAGCTTCTCAAAGCCAAAAACGACAAGGCGGTTATTATTACCACCCCTTGGGATCAGCTTGACGGCAAGCAGATTGCAAAGGCAATTGAGAGAAAGGACACCCTTTCCGCAGAGCTGCAAGAGCTTATGGAAGAGCATGAGGAGGATGAGGATCACTGCTGCGATCACGACCATGACCATGAGCATCATCACGACCACGACCATGAGCATGAACATCATCACGAGCATGACCATGAGCATGAGCATCATCACGGCCATGACGATGACGATAAATGCGGCTGCGGAGAGCATCATCACCACGACCACCATCACCATCATGCCGACGAGGTGTTTGCAAGCTGGGGAGCGGAAACCGCAAAGAAATTCACTGCGGAGGAAATCGACAGCTGTCTTAATTCTCTTGAGGAGACGAAGGAATACGGCGTAATTCTCAGAGCAAAGGGAATTGTTCCCGCCAAGGACGGAAGCTGGATTTATTTTGACTATGTTCCCGGCGAAAAGAACATCAGACAGGGATCCGCCGCCATTACGGGCAGGCTTTGCGTAATCGGCTCGGAAATCAACGAAAGCGGTCTTAAGGAATTATTCGGAGTATAAATATGAAGACAAGAGAAATTCCCGTTTATATGTTCACAGGGTTCCTTGAAAGCGGCAAGACGACTTTTATTCAAGGCACTCTTGAGGACGAGCGGTTCAACACAGGCGAAAAAACTCTCCTGCTTGTTTGCGAAGAGGGAGAGGAAGAATACAATCCTTCCGAATTTTACGGACAAAACGTTCACATCAAGGTTATTGAGGACAAATCGGAGATGACCGAGGAAAATCTTGATATTTGGGCAAAGCAAATTCACGCCGAAAGAGTACTTGTGGAATACAACGGAATGTGGCTGCTGAACGAGTTTTTTGAGGCAATGCCCGAAGGCTGGGCTGTGTATCAAGTGATTTTCATCGCCGATTCAACCACCTTTACAGCGTATAACGCCAATATGCGCAGCCTTGTGGTGGACAAGCTGAACCTTTGCGAGCTGGTGGACTTCAACCGTTTCACGAAGGACATGGACAAAATGGAGTTCCATAAAATCGTAAGAGGGATTTCAAGGCGGACGGAGATTGTTTACGATTACACAGACGGCAATTCCGAGTTTGACGATATTGAGGACCCTCTGCCCTTTGATGTAAACGCCGACGTCATTACCGTAAACGACAAGGATTTTGCGCTGCTTTACCGAGATATTATGGACAATATGAAGCAGTATAACGGCAAGGTGGTAAAATTCAAGGGCATTTGCGCCGTAAACAAGAAGCTTCCGGAGGACACCTTTATCTGCGGAAGACATATTATGACCTGCTGCGTTGAGGATATTACCTATTGCGGACTTATCGTAAAATGGGATAACAGCCGCTCGATAAACAACGCCGATTGGAAGTGGCTCACGGCAAGAATTGACATAAGGTTCAGCAAGATTTACGGCAGAAAAGGCCCCGTTCTCACCGCCCTTAACGTAGAACCGGCAATGGCTCCGGAGGAAGCCGTGGCAACGTTTTATTGAAAATATTGTAAAATTTGTTTTTGTCAAAAAGGCATCTTATCGGAAAAACCGGTAAAATGCCTTCTTTATTTTTAAGTAACCGCCGATATTTTACTTACTGTTCATATGTGTAAAAAACATTACTGCACTCCGGCAAATGTTCCTCTCCGCACATATTATTAACACACCGCCTCCATTCTGCAATTGAATGGATTGCAGCTGCAATTTTATTATGCATTCAGCAATCAACCCATTCAATTTCACGTTCGATATTCCAAAATGATTTATTATTGAAAATTTCAGCATTTTCAAATTCTTCTACCGGATAAGAGTTATTTTTAGAGATCGACTCCCACTTAAATTCATTATCAGGCGGTTCAAGTATATACATTATTAAAGCCGGCTTACCGTCAACATAATAGCCCTGAATAAAGTATTTTCTTTCATCATAAAGGAAAAACCGTTCATCGCCATAATAAAGACCATCTATAAATTCACCGGCATTGCCATTTATCATTTGAGTTTCACCCTTTTTTGCGGGTTTTTTATGAATACGTAATTTCCACTTGAGGTTCAATGTCATAAAACGATCGACCGCTAAATATCTTACTGTCCAAAAAACGATCTATTCCGTCATTACGGTTTTGAAAAGAGTCACTGTATATTTCACAATAATTTAATTGACATTCATCAGGATGTCTGCTGCACTCGTATACTATAATTCCGTAAGTACTTTTATCATCAATTCCGGCGTTAATATGATAGAATATGCCATTGTATGAAAAATCAATATCCGCTCCATAATATAAAGAGTTATAGAACTCGTTCATTGTCAACCCTTTCATTTTGTTAAACCTCCAAAATATTTTTTGTATTGTTTATATTCGTCATTTGTAAGAAGTCTGCCTACTTTATCTCTGACTCCATTACTGTAAAAGTGAATATGATACACTTTGTCATAGTTTCCGCTTATTTTAGGCTCCGGATGATAATCAATATCAAATGCAGAGGTTAAATTTTCATTATACGCTCTGTAACGTTTAAATTCACCCGTATTGCCAACCAAGATATACGCTTGGCTTGAGTGTGCTTCTTCGGGCAAATTATGTTTGCCATGTAAGCCTTGCAGAACCTTAACGCCCTCTATCTTGCCCACAGTTTCATATGTATAAGCGACATTATTGCCTTTGGCAAATGTTCCTCTTCCGCCCA
>JAJQGK010000131.1 GCA_021200555.1 Clostridiales bacterium
CGGCATAATTCTGCATTCCTGTATTTGACGGCGCTTTTCACGGCATAGCTTTGGTTTTATATCCGAGGCTGTGCTTTTTATTTGTGAAAAAACATATTTTGGAGGTAAATTTTATGTCAACAATGAAAAAGCTTTTCAGTGTCACGCTGTCGATTCTTATGGTCTTGTCGGCAATTCCTTTGGTCGCAGCGGCGGAAACATCGGAAGACGGCTATCTGACCTATACCGTTAAAAACGGCGAAGCAACAATCACCGACTGTGATACCTCAATCAGCGGCGATTATGTTATTCCCGATACATTGGGCGGTTATCCTGTAACATCAATCGGAAGTTATAAATATAATTTTTATGTATTTTCAGGATGTACATCTGTTACAAGTATAACAATCCCCGATGGGGTAACGATAATCGGAAATTATGCATTCTATGGCTGTTCATCTCTTGAAAGTATAACAGTTCCGGATAGCGTGGAGTTCATCGGCAGCCGTGCATTTTACGGCTGTACGGCACTTACAAGTATAAATATTCCCGCAAATGTAACATCAATCGGATATTTGGCGTTTTGGAACTGCGACTCTCTTGAGAAGATAACTGTTGACGATGATAATCAATATTATTCAAGTGATGATTACGGAGTGCTGTTTGATAAGAATAAGACTGAAATTATATGGGTTCCCAACGGAAGCAGTACAGCATCGTATTCTATTCCGGACGGAGTAGCTACGATAGATGAATACGCTTTTTACAGCTGCAAATTTATTGAAAGCATCATTATTCCCGGCAGTGTATCGGAAATCGGTGATTACGCATTTTACGGCTGCGAAGCACTGGCAGATATAAGTATTTCCGAGGGCGTAACATCAATCGGAGTCAGGGCATTCCAAGGCTGCACATCTCTTGAAAGCATAACAATACCCGACAGTGTAAGCTCAATCGGAGACAGTGCGTTTTCAGGCTGTACATCCTTAAAAAGTACATCAATCGGTACGGGAGTAACCGCTATAAACTACGGGACATTTGGTGGTTGTTCATCGCTCGAAAATATTGTAATTCCTTCCACCGTTACGGAAATCGGCAATTCTGCGTTTTCATACTGTACATCGCTTACAAGCATATCTATTCCCGACAGCGTAACAACAATCGGCGCTTCTGCATTTTATAACTGCACTGCACTTACACATGTGGATATATCCGAATATGTGACGTCAATCGGATACAGAGCATTCCGATCTTGTGATGCTCTTGAGAAAATAACCGTTGATGAAAATAACCAATATTATACAAGCGACGAATACGGCGTATTGTTCAATAAGAATAAAACAGAGCTTATTCATTTCCCCAAGGGCGCAGGTATTGCTTCATATTCAATTCCCGATGGTGTAATATCAATTGATGATTCCATATTTTCATTTTGTACTTCCCTTGAGAGCATAACAATTCCCGGAAGTGTAACATCAATATACGACTTTGAGTTTGAAGAATGTACATCTCTTAAAAGTATAACTGTATCGGAGGATAATGAATATTATTCAAGCGATGAGTACGGCGTACTTTTTAATAAGGATAAAACGGTGATTATTGCTTTTCCCGAGGGCAGCAGTCTTACATCCTATTCAATTCCAGATGGCGTAGAGATAATCGACTATGGAGCATTTTATTTGTGCGGCTCACTTGAAAATATATATCTTCCGAACAGCGTAACAACAATAAGAGCCAGTGGCTTTTTTGGCTGTACATCACTTAAAGAAATAATTATTCCGGAAGGTGTAACTGAAATACAATATTACGCCTTTCATCACTGCACATCTCTTCAAAGCGTAACCATTTCCGAAAGCGTTATGTCAATCGGCGAATTTGCTTTTGCAAGCTGTCCATCGCTTACAAGCGTGATTATTCCCGACAGTGTAACCGAAATAGACCGCGGCGCATTCGGTCTTGTCGAAGGAATAGTTGAGGATGAAGCCGGCGACTATTGGGGCTATAATGCTGTTGACGGATTTACAGTATACGGCTACAGTACGGGAACAGCTGCCGAGGCGTATGCGGAAGAATACGGGTTTACATTTATGCTGGTGGAGGACGATGTTGAGACTCCCGAAGAGGATTGCTCGCATTTTTGCCACAGCGAAAGCTCCTTTGTTCAATTCTTCTACAAGATTATCTGCTTTATGTGGAAGCTTTTCGGCATAAATCAGTACTGTGAGTGCGGAGCGGCGCATTGGTAATAAATATCGAATAACACAGGCGGGGCGGCGCAAAGCTGCCCTTGCTTTATTTTTCTTTGAAAAAAAGTTGTACTTTAGGCTTGTTTAAAGCTTTTTGCTGTGATATAATAAAGTGATTATTTATATAAGCATTTGCCGATTAAGTCATATAAGCCGCATTATTGTTCTTTGTTTACCGAATTTTTTTAACCGGCACTTACTTAATTTACCGGCACTTACTTAGTTTAAAGGATTGATTGATTTATGAAAAAGCTTTGCGATTTTACGAAGGAAGAGATTGCCGCATTCCGTGATGAGGCTCGGCGCCGTTATGATAAAATTTGCAGCCGCTCGCTTAAAATTGATATGTCAAGAGGCAAGCCAAGTCCTCAGCAGCTTGATATGGCTCAGGAGGTTTTTGACGGTGCGTGCAAAATTACAAATTATAAAAGCAAAAGCGGTTTTGACTGCCGCAACTACGGGCTTTTGACGGGCATTGACGAGGCGAAGGAGCTTTTTGCCGAGCTTTTGGGAGTCGATGTCAAAAATGTTATAGTAGGCGGAAACGCAAGCCTTGAGCTTATGTTCAGCTTCATTTCTCAGTGCGTGACGAAGGGCATCGGAGGCTGTGAGCCTTGGTGCAGGCAGGACGGAGTTAAATTTATAGCGGTCGTTCCCGGTTATGACCGCCATTTCGGGATTGCGGAATATTTCGGAATTGAAATGGTAAATGTTCCTATAAACGAAAACGGTCCCGATATGGATATGGTTGAGGAGCTTGTAAAGGATCCCGCCGTTAAGGGTATGTTCTGCGTTCCCAAATATTCAAACCCCGACGGTTATACATATTCTGCTGAAACGGTTGAAAGGCTTGCCAAAATGAAGCCCGCCGCAAAGGATTTCAGGGTTATTTGGGATAACGCTTACATTATCCATGATTTATATGACGAGAGTGATGAACTGCTTAATATTTTTGACGAGGCGAAAAAATACGGCACGGAGGATAATTTTATTGAGTTCTGCTCCACATCGAAAATTACCTTCCCCGGCGCCGGAATTTCGGCTTTGGCTGCGTCCGACAACAATATTAAGGAGATTACGGCTCGTTTGTCAATGCAGATTATAAGCTATGACAAAATGAACCAGCTCAGACACGCCGCCGTTTTCCCGGATGTTCAGTCTCTTAAGAACATAATGAAAAAGCACGGGGATATATTAAGACCCAAGTTTGAAGCCGTTCTGGACACACTTGAAAGAGAATTGGGCGGACTGGGCATTGCATCATGGCACAAGCCCATGGGCGGCTATTTTATCAGCCTTAACGTTGAAACGGGCAGCGCAAAATATGTGGGCGAGCTTTGCAAAAATGCGGGGCTGACGCTTACCGGCGTAGGCGCAACCTTCCCCTACAAAAACGATCCGGAGGATAAAAATATCAGAATCGCGCCCTCTTATCCGTCCGTTGACGAGCTGAAAACCTCCGCCGAGCTGCTTTGTATTGCGGTTAAGCTGGCGGCGGCAAAGGCTGTTTCAGAGTCATGATCAGAATAGGTCACGGCTATGACGTACACCGCTTTTGCGAAAACAGAGATTTGATTTTAGGCGGTGTGAAAATAGATTATGAAATGGGGCTTTTGGGGCATTCCGATGCGGATGTTCTGCTTCATGCGGTTTGCGACTCCCTTTTGGGCGCTGCGGCTCTCGGAGATATAGGCAAGCACTTTCCCGATTCTGACGACAGATATAAGGGTATTGACAGCATGGTGCTGCTAAAAAAAGTTGCGGAGCTTATTTCGGAAAAGGGCTTCCGTGTCGTGAATATAGACGCAACCGTAATTGCCCAAAAGCCGAAAATCGGAAGCTTTACGGATGCTATGGCGGAAAACATAGCTTCCGTATGCGGCATTTCTCCCGACAGAGTAAATGTCAAAGCTACTACGGAGGAAAATCTCGGATTTACCGGCAGATGTGAGGGAATATCCTCTCACGCTGTATGTCTTATTGAAACAACAAATTCTTAAGGCGGTGATGTTATGAATTTTGCAGGGCTGTTATCAGTTTCGGATACATTATCATCAACATGGGATAAATTTTCCGGTGCGGTAATGAGCTTTAATTCATTTAAAGATGTCCTGGATGTTCTTTTTGTTGCGGTAATTGTATATTATCTTATATTGCAGATCAGAAGAACCCAGTCTATTCAAATTATCAGCGGCGTTGTGGGTGTTGTAATTATTTATATGATTGTCAACCTGCTTGAAATGAACGCCAGTAAATATATATTCAATACCGTTTTCGGCGATCTGCTTGTTATACTCGTTATTATTTTCAGCGATGAAATACGGCAGGCGCTGGAGCGTATGGGACGAAGAGGAAACTCAATTATGTCGCTGTTTTCATCCAAAAGCGATGACAACACGGCTTTTGACGCAATTAACAGCGTTTGCAGAGCCTGCGCAGAAATGAGCGAGGATAAAATAGGCTCTCTTATAGTTTTTCAGCGTAAATCAATGCTGGGAGATCTGACACGCCAAAGCGTTCCCATAGATTCCTGCGTTACGGAGGAGATGCTTTGCAGTATTTTCTTCCCAAAGGCGGCTCTCCATGACGGGGCGATTGTTATAAAGGACGGCAGAATTGTTGCCGCCAGATGCGTTGTACCCCTTAAAAACGAAAAAGAGGTTACGGAGCATGTGGGAACACGCCACAGAGCTGCGCTTGAGGTGAGTCTTCATTCCGATGCGGTGGCGGTTGTAACAAGCGAGGAGACGGGGATTATTTCCATTGCGTATGACGGTCAGCTTATCAGAGGCTTGACGGACGCAAAGCTCCGTGAAATGCTTATATCCCTGATTTTGGATAAATCCGAAGACGACAGCGACAGCAAAAACAAAAAGTTCCGCTTCCCATGGGCGAAGAAAAAGAAGGGAGCGGGGAAAAATGACTGATGCTCCCGAAAGCAAGAAGAAAAAAAGAAACATATCGTTAAAAAATCTTATGGACAATAACAAGTTTGTGTTTTTGCTCTCCCTTGTTGTTGCCTTTGCGGTGTGGGTTGCCGTGGCGATGTACAAAAGCCCTGAGGAATCCTACACAATCTACAACATTCCCATTACCATTGACACCGAAAACAGCATTGTCTCTCAAAAGGGATTTACAAATTTCTGGCAGAGCGCAGAGCAGATTGACGTTACGGTTACGGGACCACGCTATATGGTTACGGCGCTGACAGCCGATGATATTACTGTTACGGCAGTGCTTAATACGGTAGACTCCGCAGGAATATCCGAGCTTACCCTCCGTGTGAGTCTTGTGGAAAGCAATGACGAGATAACAATTTCGTCAATGTCGAAAACGTCAATCGAGGTATATTTTGACGTGGAAATGACAATGGAGTTCAACATAACCATTGACGACAGCACAATTACGGAACACATTGCCGAGGGCTACAATTATGAAAATTCAGCTCTTACGCTTACCACCGTTGAGCTAAAGGGACCGGAAACGGAAATAAACAAAATTGTCGATGTTGTGGCAACTCCCCAATATCCCGAGGAAAATTTATATCAGACGTCTTCAATTCCGGTAACGCTTAACCTTGAAGGGGCTACTGCGGCGGATACGGTTTCGGTAAACACTTACGTCGCCTTTGTTGACGACCTTGAATATTTTGTGAATATAGAAATAAGCCGTTCTATGGAGCTTGCTCCCGCAGTGGAATTTACGGGAACGGAAATCTCCGGAGTTACCACAGCCTTTGACGTTGAAGCAATCGGCGTAAAATACGATACGTCCAAGGATGGATACGGAAGCGACACGCTTACGGTTTTAACTGTGGATTATTCCGACCTTGCCGAGGGAACGAACACTTATGAGGTTTCAATAAGCGATTTGACGTTGCCCGACGGTATGACAATAACGGACGACTTAAGCACTGTTACCGTTGTAATAACCGTATCGGAGGAATGATTTTGAAGAGCATCCGGTAAAGTATTTTTCGGATGAGTTCGGCAGCATGATATAACTTGATTAAATCGGCGGAAAGGAGAGGACGGCATGAAAAATATAAAAAAAATCACCGTCCTGCTTTGTCTGCTGTTGTCTGCGGCCGTGCTTTTCGGCGGCTGCGACGTGCTGTCCTTTACCGCTGCGGAAAATCTTGTAAGACCGCCCAAGCTTACCGGCACAAACGGAGATTTGCAGAATGCCTTTGAAAATGCGGTGAGCGATATCGGCGAATTTATTTTAAGGTATCCCTCTTCCGGCGATTACCGTTCAGCCTATGTCACATATGACTGTGACGGCGACGGAGTTGACGAAGCCTTCGTTTTCTATTCTCCGAAAACGGAGGAGATGTCGGTTTATATGTATATGCTTAATTACTCAGACGGCGAATGGAAGGCGGTCGGCGAGATTTTAGGGGACGGAAGCGATATTTACTCCATTGAATTTTGTGATTTGAACGATGACGGCATCTCCGAAATTCTTGTGGGCTGGAGCTCTCTTGACTCCAAAAACAACAAAAAGCTGTCGGTTTACTGTTCATATAAAAATTCCCAAAATCTCAATTACCGCATACTTGCCCTTGAATCCTATACGGAAATGTACACCGAGGATTTGGACGGGGACGGCGAGGTTGAAATTCTTGTGGCGCTGATAAATTCCACCTCCGACACATATACAACAGACGCCAAGCTTTTGAAAATGTCGGACGGCGACGACGGCAGCTTTCAGATAAGCGCCGTGGGTCAGACGAGTCTTTACTCCGAAATAACAGCTGTTACGGCAATCTCCTCCGGATATTCGGGAGGAAAAAAGTATATATATATCGATGAGGCGGCGGACAGCCTGTATTTGACCGAGCTTATTTGCTGGGATGACGTAAACCAAACCATAACAGCCCCTATTTCCGTAGATCTGTTGTCGGTGGCGTCATGCCCCACAAGCCGTGCGGTAAGCCTTGTGTGTACCGATATAGACGGGGACGGCGAGCTTGAAATTCCGTCAACGGTTCTTTTGCAGAACGGAAGCGTTGTAAGACGGACGGACAGCGCCGATACCGTTACCGACAGCTCGGACACTCAGCAGGAGAATATTTACATTACAAAATGGAGCAAATACGATGACGGAAATTATACTGCGGTCAGTGAATATATAAGCAACGACACGGATTGCTTTACATTTAATTACGATGAGGAATTTATGGCGGATAAGTCGGTAACGTTTTACTATGACGAGCATGTAACGCAGTTTTACGCCGTAGTTTCCTCGGAAGACGAAGCGAATACGGAAGAAACGGTGCTTTTGTTTACCATAACGGCAGTGGAGCTTACGGATACCGTAAGCATTGGCGCATATCTTACGGTGGGCAGCCAATGGAAGTACATTTATGAAATCACAGGTGCGGGAGAAGAGGCCGGAATTACGAAGCTGTTTATAGAAAACAACTTCTCTCCCTATGAGGAAAGTACGGAGAGCTGATACAAGCAATTGCGAGTTTATATAAAGAGGATTAATGATGAAGAGAATACTTATTGCGGAGGACGAAGCCGCCATCAGAGAATTTATAGTCATAAATTTAAAGCGCAGCGGCTATGACGTTACGGAAGCATCCAACGGAAGAGAAGCAATTGACAAATACAACGAGTGCGGAGGCGATTTCGATATTGCTCTCCTTGATATAATGATGCTTGAGGTTGACGGGTTGGAGGTATGCAAGTATCTGAGACAGCAAAGCTCAACCATAGGGATTATAATGCTTACGGCGAAAACCCAGGAGATGGATAGGGTGACGGGCTTGCTCGTGGGAGCCGATGATTATGTTGTCAAGCCGTTCTCCCCGTCGGAGCTTATGGCGAGAATTGACGCAATTTACCGAAGAGTTACGGTAAACAAAAGCTCCGAAGGTACGGGAAAAAGCGGCGGAGAGCTTATAGTCAGCGGGGATTTTACGCTGAATTTGAGAAACAGAACGCTGAATAAAAAAGATGAGCTTGTAGAATTAACGCAGGTTGAATTTCAGATAATGGAATATTTTATGAGCAATCCCGGCGTATCCTTATCAAGACTCGATATTTTAAAATATGTTTGGGGCGAAGCGTACTACGGCGATGAAAAAATCGTAGACGTAAACATCAGACGGCTCCGAATGAAAATCGAGGATGAAGCGTCAAGGCCGGAGCATATTACCACCGTTTGGGGAACGGGCTATAAATGGGTGCCGTAAAAAATAAGTCAAATTCAAAAAAGACGAGGTAATCGGGGGTGAAGGAATGCGGTCGGGCGGAATTACAAGGCGTTGGGTTATAAATACCCTCAGCGTTATATCTGTTTTTGTACTTGCCACTGTTACCGTAGCGTCCATAGCTCTCAGGCAATACTATTACAGAATTGCCGAAACAACCATAGATTCCAAGGTGCAGCAGTCTGCGGTCAGAACCTTTTTCAAAAGCTATGTTGACTCAGGCAGCCAGACCTTTGAAGAGGGCGCAAGGGATTTTGTCGAAAGCTTCAGCTACAGCTATCTTATGGATGTTTGGGTTTTAGACAGCTCCGGAAAAGTTGTGGTAACGTCCTCAGGATTTTTTGACAGCGATACAGGCGATATGGAGGACTATACAGCGGCTCTTGCTTCCGATGACGGAACGGGACTCTGGACGGGAAATAACGTCAACGATGAGAAAATCATGGCGAAAACTCTGACAATCCTCAATTCCGACGGAACAAATGCCGGTGCGGTAAGATTGATAGTATCTCTTGAGGACTTGGACAGACAGCATGTGGGATACACAATCTTGATTGCAATTATAGGGCTTATAGCCATTGCTCTTGTGGCGATTTCGGGATCGTTCTTTATACGCTCAATCGTAAGACCCGTCGGAAGGATAAATGAAACGGCGAAGCTTATTGCAAAGGGGGACTTCAGTGCAAGAGTCGAAAAGGACAATACGAACGATGAAATAAGCGAGCTTTGCGATACCGTAAATTATATGTGCGAGGAGATTGCCCGCGCGGACAATGTGAAAAATGATTTTATCTCCACTGTTTCCCATGAGCTGAGAACGCCTCTTACGGCTATAAAGGGCTGGGCGGAAACCATAAAATTTATGGGTCCCGAAGACCATGAAATGAACAAAAAAGGAATTGACATTATCATAAGCGAAACCGACAGGCTTTATAACATCGTTGAGGATCTGCTTGATTTTTCAAAAATGCAAAGCGGCAGGATGACAATGCGGGCAGAGCCTATGGATGCGGTAAAGGAGCTTAATATGGCAGTAGACGTCTTTAACGACAGAGCCGTCAGGGATATGATAACCCTTATTTATAACGAGCCGGAATTTACAGCTCCAATGCTTGCGGACAAGAATTTGATAAAGCAGGTTTTCGCAAATATTCTTGATAATGCTTTTAAATATACAAAAAGCGGAGGCAGAGTTGCTGTTTTCGCTGAAATATCAAACGGTGATTTTATCATTTCCGTTGCGGATACGGGCTGCGGAATTTCAAAGGCGGATTTGCCCCACGTAAAAGAAAAATTTTACAAGGCGAATGTGTCCGTCAGGGGATCCGGAATAGGTCTTGCCGTTGTGGATGAGATTATCGCCATGCACGGAGGTCAGCTGGATATTTCAAGCACCGAGGGAAAAGGTACGGTGGTTACAATTTTCCTGCCTACGGATAATACCGTTGTTATTCCCGCTGATAATATTTAAGTAACCACTGATTACTTAGCTGACAACATCTAAATGAAAGGATGAATGTATTATGGCAAAAGATAAAAATAATACGAACAAAAAAAAGGAAGTCAATCCGAGACTGGGAAAAGCGGGCGGTCAGGCTCTTATTGAGGGCATTATGATGAATGGCCCCGGCGGAGCGGCAATGTCCGTAAGACAGTCGGACGGAACCATACTTACGGTTCCCAAGGAAACAAAGCACATCAGGGATAAAGTTAAGTTTTTGGGTATTCCCGTAATAAGGGGAGTTGTAAACTTTATCGAATCCATGATAGTGGGATACAAGTGCCTTATGGAGTCGGCGGAGCTTTCGGGACAGATGGAGCTTGAGGAAACGGAAGAGGAAATGTCGAAGGTCGATAAGTGGATCAGCGATCATTTCGGACCTAAGATGATGGCTGTAATTTCTGCGATTGCAATGGTTTTGGGCGTTCTTCTTGCCTTTGTACTGTTTATTTATCTTCCCGTAACGGTTATAAATCTCCTTGATAATTATGTTTTTGACGGCTTTCTTGTGAATCACGCTTTAAGACCCCTTTGCGAGGGCGTTATACGAATTGTAATATATGTGATTTATCTTGCGGCTGTTTCCAAAATGAAGGATATAAAAAGGGTGTTTATGTACCACGGTGCAGAGCACAAGACAATCTTCTGCTATGAAGCAGGGGAAGAGCTTACGGTGGAAAACGTAAAAAAATACAAGAGATTTCATCCCAGATGCGGAACGAGCTTTATGTTCCTCATACTTATAATAAGCATACTTTTATCTTCAATTCTGTCGTTGATTTTAAGCCAATTCCCGAATTTAACCATAAACGGAACACATGTTCTTGATGTAAGATGGGCGTGGTCGCTGATAAAAATTCTCATTCTCCCCCTTGTTATGGGCTTCGGTTATGAATTTTTAAGATATGCCGGCAGACACGACAATGCGGTTACAAGATTTTTCTCCGCTCCCGGACTTTGGATGCAGCGTCTTACCACAAAAGAGCCGGACGATGATATGATCGAAGTGGGAATTGCGGCATTAAAGGCCGTTATCGGTGAAAACGAACAGAATGTCAGCGAAGAGGATCAGAAAAAGAGAGAGGAAAACGCCGATTATTTTAAGCAGATTTCTCTTTTCGGAAGCAACGGCGATGATGTACCTCCCGTAAATGCCAAAACTGCGGACAATGCCGAGCCGGCGGAGGATTTTGATATTCCGGAAAGCGGCGGAGACATTCCCGATATGGATGCATTGGACGGCGAAGCCATTGACGAAACGGACAGCTCAGACCGGTGAAAAAAGATCTGAAAATTCTCGTAAGAGAATGTGCAAGGGAGCTTCAAAATTCCGACGCTCCCGAAACAGAGGCATATGAGCTTGTAAAACACGCTTTGGGATTTGGCAAAACGGATATTATACTTGAGCCTGTACGGGAAACGGACGATAAGCGGCTTTCATATTTAAATGACTGCATAAAAAAAAGAAAATCCGGTTATCCCCTTCAATACATATTGGGACAGTGGGACTTTTACGGACGCACCTTTACCCTCAGGGAGGGAGTGCTTATTCCCCGCTGTGAAACGGAGCAAATTGCGGATGAGTGCTGTAGGTTCCTGAAAAATAAAAAGGATAAGGTGGTTTTTGACCTTTGCGCCGGATCGGGATGTATAGGCTTGTCCGCCGCAGTCAATAATCCTTTGTGCAAATTTTTCCTTTTCGATAATTCCGAGGACGCCGTTTTTTGTCAAAACGACAATTTAAGTTTACTGTCTCTTGACAATGTAACCATATTGGATTATGATATTTTTTACGGATTTAATAAAGAGCTTTTGCCCTTCCCCGACGTTATTTTAAGCAACCCGCCTTATGTGAATAAAGAAGATATGGAAAATTTGCAGACCGAGGTTCGTTACGAGCCTGAGACTGCTCTTTACGGCGGCGAGGACGGACTTGATTTTTACAGGTGCATAGTTAAGAAATGGCTTCCGAGCCTTAAACACGGCGGGTTTTTTATGCTGGAATGCGCAGAAAATCAGCCCGAAAGAGTTTTGGAAATGATTGAAAACGAAAATCTGCCCTTGAGAAGCAGCAGTGAAAATGATATTTTCGGAGTAAACAGGTTCGTTTGCGGATACAGAGATTTGACTTGATTTAATCAGTGGTTACCTTAGTGCTTACTTAATCGGCGGCTGCTTTATTGAACCTTTGTTCTAAATCGAAATGAGGTGTTACCGTGCTGTTTAATATATTAAGCTATATAAGAGACGGAAATTACGCTCTGATGTTTATACAAATAGCGTCTCTTTTGTTTGTAATTTTTTGCACAATGCCCGTTCATGAGTGCGCCCACGCATGGATGGCTGTTAAGCTGGGCGACGACACCCCCAGGCTTTCGGGCAGACTTACGTTAAATCCGAGAGCCCATATAGATCTCATAGGCGCATTGATGATATTTCTTGTGGGATTCGGTTATGCAAAACCGGTTCAGGTCAATGTGCATAATCTTAAGCACGGCAGAAAAAGCTTCGCCCTTGTGGCTCTTGCGGGCCCTGTGTCAAACCTTATCATGGCGTTTATATTCCTCTTTTTGGGGGCCGTTGTCAGCGTTTTGTATTTAAACACATCCTTATCTCAATCTATATATACGGTGCTTTACTATTTCCTTTATTTTGCGGCGTCCGTTAATATTTCCCTTGCGGTGTTTAACCTTATTCCCATTCCGCCTCTTGACGGTTCAAGAATACTCACTCTTATTCTCCCTGAAAAATATTATTACAAGCTTATGAGATATGAGAGATATATTATGATAGCGATGTTTGTGCTGATTTGGATCGGAGTCCTCGACACGCCTTTGAGCTTTTTGTCCAATATCGTTTACAAAGGACTCAATTGGCTTGCGACTTTGCCCTTCAGTCTTGTGGGATGGCTGTAAATTATGGAAAAACTGCAATATAAAACCGAGGTTTTTGAGGGACCTCTTGACCTGCTTCTTCACCTTATATCAAAGCACAAGCTCGATATTTACGACATTCCCATTTTTGAGCTTGTGGAGCAATATATTGCTTATGTTCGGCAAATGCAGGAGGAGAATATGGAGGTCGCCAGTGAATTTCTTGAAATGGCGGCAAGACTTGTATACATTAAGTCGGTTTCTCTTTTGCCTGTTTACGATGAAGCGTTGGATTTGAAAAAGGAACTTACGGGCGAGCTTATAGAGTACCGAGACTGCAAGCTTATGGCTGCAAAATTGTCCGAGCAGTGCGGTGGAATAAACAAGATGGTCAGAGAGCCTGCGAAAATTCAGGCGGATATGACATACACCCGTATTCACGAAGCGTTGGAGCTGTATGCGGCTTATATGAATGCCGCCGGAAAAAAGCTTAAAAATCTTCCCCCTGCGGAAGAGTCCTTTAAGGATATAGTGGAAAGAGCGGTTGTCTCCGTTTCCGAGAAAATAGACAGTATTTATTCTGTTATTTCAAGGGCGGGGAAAATAAGGGCTTTTGATATTTTTTCCATGTCAAAAAGCCGTTCCGAGCTTGTTGCGTCCTTTTTGGCGCTTCTTGAAATGGCGAAGGACAGGAAAATTGTACTTATAGGCGAGGGCGAAGAGCTTGAAATTGCCGTTGATTTGGAAGAGCGGGAGGCTGAACACAACGAACAGTGAAAATTTAAAAGCATTGCTTGAGGCCGTAATGTTCGCATCCGGCGAGCCTCTTGATATTGAGAAAACGGCAAAGATACTGCTTACGGATAACGAAACGCTGCTGAACGCCTTATCGGAGCTTACCGACGAATATAAAAAGGACGAGCACGGCATAGAAGTGCTTAACCTTAACGGAAAATTTCAATTTGCAACAAAAGAAAAATATGCGGACAGCATAAGAAGCGTGCTGAGCATTAAGAAAAACACCCCTTTGTCCTCGGCCGCATTTGAGGTTCTGGCCGTTGTGGCGTATAATCAGCCCGTTACAAAGGCGTTTATAGAGCAGGTCAGAGGAGTTGACTGCTCCGGCGTAATTTCAACGTTAATGCAAAGAAATTTAATTGAGGAACACGGAAGGCTTGACTTGCCGGGGCGTCCTCTGTTATACTGTACTACAGACAATTTTTTAAGGTGCTTTGAAATATCATCCCTGGACGAGCTTCCCGAGCTTCCCGAAAAAGGCGGACAGCCTGCTGCGGAAACGGACGAAAACGGAGACGTAAAGGGGCAGATGTCTTTAATGTAAAATATATAATTAAACATATAATCAAATTTGAAGGAGGCGGGTTTCTTGATTGCATTGTGTATAATTATCGGAATAATTGTACTAATCGCTCTTGTTTTAAATATCAGGGCGCATATCCATGTGGAATATGAAGATGAAGTGACTGCTTATGCAAAATGGGTGTTTCTGAAAATTCCACTTTTGCCGAGACCCGAAAAGGAACCTAAGCCAAAAAAAGAAAAAAAGAAGGAAGAGCCGAAGGAGGAGCCTAAGGAGGAGAAGGAGCCTAAACCCAAGGGGCCAAATCCTCTGAAGACCTTTTACGAAAACGAAAAATTAGAAGGCATCCTCGATATTCTCAGAAGACTTTTAAGTCTGATCGATAAGTTCGGCAGAAGGCTTGCAAATTCCTTTGTTATCGACGAAATGTTCCTTGACGTAACCGTTTCAAGGGATGATGCGGCGGAAACGGCGTTGGAATACGGCAAGGTCAGTCAAGTAGTATTTCCCGTTGCCGGCGCCGTGTGCGCAAACTGCAATGTGAGAAAATACAGCATTAATATCGATCCCGATTACATAGGAAAAGGTTACAATGAATATGCGTTTTCCCTTGAAATTTCTTTAAATCCCAGAAAGCTCATAAACGCCGTTTTGGCATTTGTGTTCGGAGCGGTCTTTAAGTTGGGCATAAAAATCATTAAGGGCTTTAAAAAGAAGGACAACGGCGGCGGTGAGCAGAATGACGGCAAAAATGACGGTGACCCGAAAAATCCGGACGGAACCGGCGGAGAAACATCCCAAAATACCGAAAATCCGGATGACCCCAACAAGCCTGTAAACGCCGAAATAGAGTTTGAAAATTTAAAAGCCGCAAAGGGAAATGACCAAACCGTACAAATTCCAATGAAGCAGGTTGTTTACGGCAAATATGACGACGGCACCGTTAAGGAGCCGGAAATATATATTGATAAAAATAATAATGATAATAATGTCAGAGAGAACGGTGAATAATTATGAAAGAGCAATCAGCAGAAAAAATTCTTGCCACAACAATTGAAAGAGTCCGCGATCTGGTGGATGTCAGCACGATTATCGGCGACCCTATAACGGTTAATTCCGATATTACGATTATCCCCATTTCAAAGGTTACATACGGCTTTGCTTCCGGCGGTTCCGACTTCCCCTCAAAAAATAACGTGGAGCTGTTCGGCGGCGCAGGCGGCGCAGGCGTTACAATCAACCCTGTGGCGTTCCTTGTGTGCAATAAGGGCGAGGTTACGATTAAGCACATTACCGCTTCGGACAATGCGGCGGAGAGAGCCGTAAACCTTATCCCCGAAATGTTTGATAAAGTTACCGGCTTTGTAGACAGCAGAAAGAAGCCTGTTGAAGAAGTCAAGGATGAAAAGCCTCAGCCTACAGTTGAGACTGAGTAAATTTTGCTTTTTTATGTCTTTACAGTGATTAAAAGACTGTCGCTTACATAAGTTTTTAGTAAGCACTGATTAAATCGAGTGCGGCGGATGTTTAGAAGATTTTTTGCAAGACAAGGAACAAAGCGCAAGGAATACTGACGTATTGCGAGCATTTGTGACGATGTATTGCGGAAAATATGCAAGCAGGCGGCGTGCTCAGCCGTTAGGCGTGATTTAATCAGTGGTTACTTTATGTAGGCGGTGGTTGGTATGTTAAAAAAATCGGCTTGTGCGCTGTTATCGCTGTTGCTCATTTGGAATATTTCCCCTGTATCTTCGGGGCTTGATTTATCAGCGGCGGGCGCTGTGATTTACTGTGTTGAAACAGGCGGGATACTTTACGAGAAAAATGCGTATTCCCAAATGTCCATGGCAAGCACAACCAAAATTATGACCTCTCTTATCGCTTTGGAAGAGAATACGCCTTTCAGGAGGATAACGATTACCGCAGAAATGGTAAATGTGGAAGGCTCCTCATCGGGACTTGAGGAGGGCGATATTGTTACGCTTAAAGACCTTGTGTACTGTATGCTCCTTGAGTCGGGAAATGAGGCGGCAAATGCTGCGGCTTATGCGATTTCCGGCAGCCTTGAAAGCTTTGCGGAGCTTATGAACGAGAGAGCCGCTGAAATAGGAATGACGGGTACATCCTTTGAAACTCCTTCCGGACTTGACGGCGAAAATCACTATACCACCGCATATGATATGGCGCTCCTTACGGCGGCTGCCTTGGAAAATGAGGATTTTTGCGAAATTTGCGCTTCCGTTTCGTATAAGCTTACCTTTATAAATTCCGATAAAACGGTGACGCTTTACAATCACAACAAGCTTTTGCAGTCCTATGACGATTGCATCGGCGTGAAGACCGGATATACGAAGAAAAGCGGAAGATGTCTCGTGTCCGCCGCAAAAAGAGACGGAGTGACCGTAATCGCCGTAACGCTGAACGACGGGAACGACTGGGAAGACCATGTAAAAATGCTCGATTACGGATTTTCGCTGTGTAAATTCGAGAAAATAAAAACCGATTTTTCAGCTTACAGCGTGTCTGTGGTAAATTCCGACGTTTCCTTTGTGGGCGTAGAAGGTGTCGAAGCGGCGGTGGCTCTTGCCTCAGGTGAGGATAAATCGGAAATCCAAGTTAAAATATATCTTGAAAAATTTTTATACGCTCCCGTAAATAAGGGAGATGCGGTGGGATATGCCGAATATATTGTAAACGGCAGAACGGCGGCAAGAATTACGCTTACAGCCTCCGACTGCTGTGAAATAACTAAGTAAGCACTGATTAAATCACGCCTGACGGCTGAGCACGCCGCCTGCTTGATTATTTTCCGCAATACATCGTCACAAATGCTCGAAATACGCCAGTATTCCTTGCGCTTTGTTCCTTGTCTTGCAAAAAATTCTCTACGCATCCGACGCACTCGATTTAATCAGCGCTTACTTGAATGAGGACGGTAAACAGAATGGCTGAGGATAATAAGATAAGACTGCAAAAATATCTTGCCGAAAACGGCGTTGCTTCGAGGAGAAAATCCGAGGAGCTTATTATGCGCGGCAAGGTTAAGGTCAACGGTCATCCTGCAACCATAGGAGACAAGGTTGATCCGAAAAAGGATCTTGTAACCGTTTCGGGACAGAGAGTGGAAAAAAAGGAAAGCGGCCATATTTACATAATGCTCAACAAGCCCAGAGGATATGTTACCACAATGAGCGATGAGCGTGACAGGAAATGCGTTGCGCAGCTTGTTTCCGATATAGACGGCAGAATTTACCCTGTGGGAAGATTGGACAAGGAGTCGGAAGGGCTTTTGCTTTTTACCGATGACGGGGAATTTGCCAATATGATGACGCATCCGTCCATGCATATTTCAAAAACCTACAGAGTGACCGTTCGTCCGGCGGTGACCGAGGAACAGCTTGTCGCTCTCTCCTCCGGCGTCGTTATTGACGGAAAAAAGACCTTGCCGGCTTCAATTCACGTTGCGGGAGAGGGCGAGGACAGAAGCGTCCTCCAAATCACCATCCACGAGGGCAGAAACAGACAAATCCGCAAAATGTGTGAAACGGTGGGACTTGAAACAATAAGACTTAAAAGAACTTCCATAGGCTCCTTAAAGCTCGGATCGCTGTCACCGGGACAGTACAGGGAGCTTAAAAAGGAAGAGGTTGCGGCTCTTAAACGCTCTGCGCAAAAGGCAAAAACCGCAAACAGCGTCAAAAACAACGCCGAAGACAAAAGATAGCTTACCGTAAATATTGACTTATTAACGCAATTGTATTATAATATTCCAAATACATTCAAAATATTTGCCGAATGCAGGCACTTGCGGCGATGTATTGCGGAAAACCGATTTCGTGCGGCAGGATAAGGTCAAGCGTTTTTACGGCGTTTATCAATTGAAATGCTTTGCCGCAGTGGAATGTTGTGTGCCAAGGAAGAGGATTTTATATGATTAAAAGTATGACGGGATACGGCAGAGCTCAGGAGCTTATCGAAGGTATGAATATTACCGTTGAGATTAAAAGCGTAAACAGCCGTTATCTTGAGTTTTCACCTCGTATATATAAAAATTACTCCTTTTTGGAGGAGAAATTAAAAGCATATGTGCAGCAGCTTATCTCCAGAGGAAAGGTAGAGTGCAGCATTCAGATTGACGCCGTTGAAACGGATGACGTCATCGTTCAGATAAACGAGTCCCTCGCTTCGGGTTACATAAATGCAGTAAATTCTCTTGCGGAAAAATACGGACTGAAAAATGATTTCACCGTGTCGCAGCTTGCGCAGAGAAGCGACATTTTCCAAATCCGCAAAGCGCCTGCCGATGAGGATAAGGTTTGGGAAGCGGTTCGGAAGGTTCTTGACGACGCTACGGTTTCTTTTATCGATATGAGACGCAAAGAGGGCGAAAAGCTCAGAGCCGATGTGTTAAGCCGAGCCGACAATATAATTTCCTGTGTGGAGTTTGTGGAAAAGCGTTCTCCCGAAACCGTTAAGGAGTATCACGAAAAGCTTTTGACACGCCTTAGGGAGCTTATACAGGATGCGAATATAGACGAACAGAGAATTTTAACCGAGGCTGCGATTTTTGCGGACAAGATTGCCGTTGACGAGGAAACGGTAAGGCTCCGCAGCCATATAGACCAGCTGAGAACTCTTATGGATACGGACGAGCCTGTTGGCAGAAAGCTTGATTTCCTTGTGCAGGAGATTAACAGAGAGGCGAATACCATAGGATCTAAGGCAAACGATATTGAAATAGCGGGTACGGTTATAAATATTAAGGCCGAGGTGGAAAAAATCAGGGAGCAAATTCAAAATATTGAATAGCGGCCGCAGAGAGGGATGTGTATATATGAAGCTTGTTAATATCGGTTTCGGAAATATGATAAACGTATCAAGGGTTATAGCCGTTGTCAGCCCCGAATCCGCTCCTATCAAAAGGATGATCCAGGACGCTCGTGAAAGAGGTATGCTAATCGACGCCACTCACGGAAGAAAAACACGGGCTGTTATCCTTGCGGACAGCGACCATATTATACTTTCCTATTTGCAGACCGAAAAATTAGGCGAAAGAATTAACGGAGAGGTTACGGCTGTTGCGGCTGAGGAGGTAGCGGTGAATGTGTAAGGAAGGTAACGATATTGGGTCTAAGCTTGTGGTTGTTTCGGGTCCTTCGGGAGCGGGGAAGGATACCATTGCGGCGGAAATAATTAAGCTTGACGGAAAATTTTCCCTTTCCGTTTCAGCCACAACCAGAGCGCCGAGAGAGGGCGAAGTGGACGGAGTAAATTACTTTTTCCTTTCGGAGGATGAATTTCTCCGAAATATCAAAGAAAACGCTTTTATAGAGTATGCGAAGTACAGCTCAAATTATTACGGTACGTTAAAACGGGATGTGCAAAGCAAAATCGCCGAGGGAAAAATAATAATCCTTGTAATTGACGTCCAGGGAGCGGAAAAAATAAAAAGGGAATATCCCGATTCGCTGTCGCTGTTTATAATGCCGCCGTCAAAAGAAATTTTAAGGCAGAGGCTTAACGACAGAATGACCGAGGATAATGCGGATATTGAAAAGCGTATAAAAATTGCCGAGGATGAAATGAAAAAGCGGAGCAGCTATGATTACGTCGTAGTGAATGATGATTTAAATGCCGCCGTATCCGAGGTTTACGATATAATAACAAAAAGTCATTGAGACGAAAAATTTCAGTAAAGGAAGTTGTTTTATGCTTAATGTAGATTTACAAAAGCTTCTTGCAAACGGAATAAGCCGCTATGAGCTTGTATCGGCAACCGCAAAAAGAGCAAGGATGATTGTGGAAGATGCAGAGAAAAATCACGATATTATCATCGACAAGCCCGTAAGCATTGCGGTAAAGGAGCTTGAGGAAGGTGTCTGGAAAATAAAATAAGAGCCGATTAAATGCTGTTAGTGAGTATTTTTTGCGATACAAAGAGCAAACCGCAGCGGCGTGTCCGGCGGCTTTGTGCGGAGTGTTGCGGAAAACCGTCTTTTCGGACGGCGCGTCCGTCGGATAAGCGCTTTTAATCAGCAGTTATTTCAGCAGCCTACCGTCGATTTTCAGAGGTGAAACCCTTTGCCGTTAATTGCAAAAGTTGCCGTGGAAAATACGGCGTTCAGCTTTGATATGCTTTTTGACTACCTTATACCCGAGGATTTGGCAAATGACGTTCGCCCCGGGTGTAGGGTTTTAGTTGATTTTGGCAGAGGCGGAAAAAATCGCCAGGGAGTCGTATTTTATATAACAGATGAGATTCCCGCCGGCGGAAAAAAATTAAAGGCAATAATAAAAAATCTTGATAAAGAGCCTGTTCTTGACGATGAAATGATAAAGCTTGCGGAGTTTATCAGCGACCGCACATTTTGTACGTTGTTCAACGCCGTAAAGGTTATGCTTCCTCCCGGATTTTACCTTAAAATCATAGAGACCTTCAGAACCGTTCCGAGTAAAACCGACAGGGATTTTGAGGAGCTTAACGATACCGAAAGACAGGTTGTGGAATATCTGCGTAAAAAGGACAGCTTTGTCTCAGCGGAAAAAATAAACAAAGCTTTAGGCTTAAGGGGCGACGCCAAAATTCCCGAGGAGCTGAGCAAAAAAGGCTTTTTGCTTAAAAATACCGACACCAGCAGACGAATAAATGACGCTTCCGTAAAAATTGTTTCCATAAATCCGGAATATGCGGAAAAGGACAGCATTCCCGTAAAGCTTACAAGCAAACAGTCCGCCGTTATAGACCTTTTAAGGGAGATAGGCTCCGCTGCGTCAAAAGAGGTCGCTTATTATACTGGAGTTACTCAGGCTGTTATTGAAAATCTTTACAAAAAGGGCTATGTTTTTTATTCCGATGCCGAAATATACAGGACTCCGAAGGAAAGGCGTTCCGCCGTATCGGATAAAAGCCCCATAATTTTGACTGAAATGCAAAACAATGCATATAACACGCTTCGGGGAATGCGGGACAGCGAGCAAGCGGAAGCCGCTTTGCTTTTCGGTGTAACAGGCAGCGGAAAAACAAAGATTTATATGAAGCTTATTGACGATATCGCCGACACGGATAAGGGCGTTATCGTTTTGGTTCCGGAAATTTCCCTTACTCCTCAAATGCTCAATATGTTCTACGCCAGGTACGGAGAGAAGGTTGCCGCTCTTCACAGCGGATTGTCCTTGGGGGAGAGACTTGACGAGTGGAAGAGAATCAATCGGGGCGAAGCAAATATTGTGGTGGGTACAAGAAGCGCATCCTTTGCTCCGGTAAAAAATCTTGCAATGATAATCATTGACGAAGAGCAGGAAAGCACGTATAAATCCGAAATGACTCCCAGATACCGAGCTCAGGATATTGCCAGATTCAGATGCGCATATAACAAAGCCCTTCTTGTTTTGGGCTCCGCCACGCCCTCCGTTGAAACATATGCAAACGCTTTGAACGGCAGATACAAGCTGATTGAGCTGACGGAAAGGTATTCAAAATACGGGTTGCCGGAAGTCAAAACGGTTGACACCTCTTTAAAGGAAAATATGAACGGGATGCAGACGGTCAGCGCCGTTCTTGCGGATGAATTAAGACTGAATTTGGAAAATAAACAGCAGTCGATTTTGCTTATAAACCGCCGGGGATTTAATACCTTTGCGGCATGCACAAAATGCAAGTCGGTTATAACCTGTCCCCATTGCAGCATATCTATGACATATCACAGCGTAAATGACAGACTTATGTGCCACTATTGCGGTTATTCGGAGCCGGCGCAGACAAAATGCCCGTTTTGCGGCTCGGATACAATGCGTTTTTCGGGCTTCGGAACTCAAAAGGCGGAGCAGGAGCTTAATATACTTTTCCCCGATGCGAGAATTTTACGAATGGATGCGGACACAACGGCAATGAAGTATTCGCACAACGAAAAATTCAGCGCTTTTGCCAATGGGGATTACGATATTATGATAGGCACTCAAATGGTGGCAAAGGGACTTGATTTTCCCAATGTGACGCTGGTGGGTGTAATTTCCGTTGACCAGCAGCTTTATAACGATGACTTCAAAAGCACAGAGAGAGCCTTTGACCTGCTTACCCAGGTTGTTGGCAGATCCGGCAGAGGCGAAAAGTGCGGAAGAGCCGTAATTCAGACTATGGCGCCGGAAAATGCGGTAATAGAGCTTGCGGCGGCTCAGAATTACAGAGATTTTTACGATACCGAAATAAAAATCAGGAAGGGAATGACTTATCCGCCCTACTGCGACCTGTGCGTTATAGGACTGTCCGGAACAGGTGAAATCAATGTAAAAAATGCCGCAAGAGAATTTTTCAGGCTTTTTAAGGATAGGCTTAAAAACGATTACGCAGACGAAAAGGTTATGGTTCTCGGACCTGCGCCGCCGAAAATATCAAAAATAAGCAATCATTACCGTGAACGGCTTATTATAAAATGCAAAAATTCCGCTCGGTTCAGACATTTTATCGCACAATGCCTAAAGGAGTTTTCATCAAATAAGGCATATAATAAAATTGCGGTTTATGCGGATATGAATCCGGAAAGTCTTTACTGAGCTTCCGCAGTGTACAAAGTGCGGTGAAGAAAAAATCCGAACGCTTATCAAGAGAGAGCAGCCGGTATAATTATTTTTGTTTTATTCCGAATTGTTTTGGAGGTAAATTTATGGCATACAGAATGATAAAAACCGAGGGAGATCCGATTTTAAAAAAGAAAAGCCGAACGGTTACTGAGTTTGACGAAAGACTTTGGACGCTGCTTGATGATATGAAGACCACGCTTTATAAGGCTGAAGGCGTAGGTCTTGCGGCTGTTCAGGTGGGCGTGCTCAAGCGTGTGGTTGTTATTGACGTAGAGGACGATCACGGCTTTATGGAGCTTGTCAATCCCGAAATAATCGAGTCGAAGGGCGTCCAAAAGGAAAGTGAGGGCTGTCTTTCGTTTCCCGATAAGTCGGGAGTTACCGAACGTCCCATGTACGTAAAGGTAAAGGCTCAGGACAGAAACGGGAAATTTTTTGAGGTTGACGGCGAAGGGCTGCTGGGCAGGTGCTTTTGCCATGAAATAGATCATCTTGACGGAATATCATTTGTTCAAAGGCTTGCTCCGGGAGAGAGAGTGCATCTTTCCAAGGATTAGTTTAAACCGAATATTTCAAATATCATTTTATTCAAAAAAGAAAGTGATACAGTATGAAAATAATATATATGGGGACTCCGGATTTTGCCGTTCCGTGTCTTGAAAGGCTTGTAAGCGACGATGATTTTCAGGTTGTGTGCGTTGTGACTCAGCCCGACAAGCCGAAGGGCAGAAAACAGGAGCTGACGCCCTCCGACGTTAAAATTGCCGCTCTGAAAGCCGGACTTATGGTTTATCAGCCCGCAAGTCTTAAAAATGATGAAGCCTGCGAATACTTAAAATCCTTCAATGCGGATTACATTGTTGTGGCGGCTTACGGCAAAATCCTGCCAAAAAGCATACTTGATTTGCCGAAATACGCCTGCGTAAACGTTCACGGATCCCTTTTGCCGAAATACAGAGGGGCTGCGCCAATTCAAAGAAGCGTACTTGCGGGTGATAAAATCACAGGAGTTACGACCATGCTTATGGCTGAGGGACTCGATACGGGGGATATCCTTCTTACAAGGGAGTATTCAATCGGCGAAAACGAGACGTCGGGACAGGTGTTTGACGCTCTTGCACAGCTTTCTCCCGATTTGCT
This sequence comes from Clostridiales bacterium, assembly GCA_021200555.1. Classification (GTDB taxonomy): domain Bacteria; phylum Bacillota; class Clostridia; order Oscillospirales; family Acutalibacteraceae; genus UBA1081. The sequence goes on from JAJQGK010000131.1 coordinate 23,861, forward strand.
CATTGAAACGCTCCGTAAGTACGCTAACGGTGAAATTATTCCGAAAAAACAAAATGATGAAGCTGCAAGCTACGCATCGATGATTACGAAATCCGAAGCGGTTATTGACTGGAACAGAGATATGGCGGAAATTCATAATCTTGTCAGAGGTATGTCTCCTTGGCCCGTTGCTTATACCGAATATAAGGGCAAAAAGCTGAAAATTTATTCCACCGAAAAAACAGATGAAAAAACCTCCCTTGCACCGGGAACACTAAAGGCTGATAAAAATGAAATGCTCGTTTCCTGCGGCGACGGTCTGCTCCTGAAAATAACTTCCCTCGGACTTGAGGGATCGAAAAGAATGGACGCAAAGTGCTTTCTTCTCGGACATCCGGCGGACAAGGATTTTATATTGGGCTGAGAATGCAACAATATAATTTTTAAATTGCGGCAAAAACTTAGGTGAAAAGCAATATTAATATTTTAAACGATTGATTTAACTGTAAAATATATTTGAGTTTATCATAAGTGGGATGGATTATGTTCGGATATTATTTAAGCGGCACATGGCTGTATATCGTGCTTGTCGTGCCTGCGTTTATACTGGCTCTTATTGCTCAAGCGGGAGTGAAATCCACATACAATAAAATGGGGCGTATCGAAAATACGGGCGGGTATTCCGGCGCTCAGGCAGCCGCAGCCGTTCTGAGATTTTACGGAATAACAAACGTTGCGATTGAGGCTATAGACGGAAAGCTTTCCGACCATTACGATCCGAGAACAAATGTAATCAGACTCTCCAAGGGCGTTTATTACGGTAAAAGCATTGCCGCCGTGGGAATAGCCTGCCACGAGGCGGGACACGCCGCCCAGCATGCGGAGGGGTATGTTCCGATAAGAATTAGGAACGCAATTATTCCCGTCTGCAATATAGGCTCTTATGCGGGTATTCCCCTTGCTTTTTTGGGATACTTTTTAAGTTTTGAGCCGCTTATTCTTGTGGGGTTGGGGCTGTACTCGTTTATTATGATTTTTCAGCTCGGTACTCTTCCCGTTGAATTAAACGCCAGCAAACGGGCAATAAATGTTATAGAGGAAACGGGACTTTTGGCTGACGGCGAGGAAATCAAAGGCGCAAGAAAAATGCTTACTGCGGCGGCGATGACATATGTTGCATCTTTAGCCGTCTCAATTGCGAACCTGTTGAGATACGCAATCATGTTTTTGGGCATAGGGCGTAACGGCAGAAGGTAGGATTGAAAATTATGACCGACGGAAGATATGCTGCGTTTACCGTGCTTTCAAAAATCGATAGGGACAAATCCTATTCAAATCTTGTTCTGTCCGACGTATTAAAGGACTCGGAGCTTGCGGACAGGGAATTATCTCTTACACACCGAATTGTAAAAACCGTTATCGAAAGAAAAATAACCATAGATTACAACTTGTCGCTGTATCTCAAACAGCCTTTAAAAAAGCTGAAGCCTCAGGTTTTGACCGTCTTGCGTATGGGAGCCGGACAGATTTTGTTTATGGATAAAATTCCGTCATCTGCTGCTGTGAACGAGTGCGTGTCACTGTGCAAAAAAAGCGGGAACGCTTTCGCATCGGGAGTTGTAAACGCCGTTTTGAGGAAAATAGCCGTAAACGGACTTGTTCTCCCCGAAAATACGGGCGGCACGGAATATCTCAGCGTGAAATATTCTTTTCCGGCAGATTTTTGCGATAGATTTATATCGTATTACGGATGGGAGACTGCCGAAAAAATTATGGCATCCTCTCTTGAAGAAAGTCCCATATACATAAGAAAAAACAATCTTAAATCCGAAGAGCTTTCGGATGGATACGAGAAATGCGATACAGCCGAAAATTGCTATGTGCGAAAAATTTTCGGAGATATGACAAAGGAAATGGATTTTATACGGGGTCTGTATCACGTGCAGGATTTATCCTCACAGCTGTGCTGCAAGGCTCTTGCTCCCAAAGCCGGCGAAACCGTTATCGATATATGCGCGTCTCCCGGCGGGAAAACCGCTACAATTGCCGAGATGATGAACAATCAGGGGAAAATTATTGCCTGCGACATTTACAATCACAGGCTGAAGCTTATCGAGGATACGGTTAAAAGACTCGGAATTGATATAGTAGAAGTAAGACTCAGAGACGGACGGGACAAAAACTCCGATTTGCCGATAGCTGACAAAATTTTGTGCGATGTCCCCTGTTCGGGGCTGGGAGTCACGTCAAAAAAGCCCGAAATTAAATATAAAAGTTCTGAGGAAATTCAGGACTTGCCCGCATTGCAGCTTGAAATTCTGGAAAATTCCTCCCGCTTTTTGAAAACGGGCGGAAGACTTGTATATTCAACCTGTACTCTTTTGCCGGAAGAAAATATAAATGTCTGCAAGGAATTTTTAAGCAGGAACGAAAATTTTGATTTGGTATCTCCATATGAAAATTTACAGGGCTTTTATGACGGAGGAACCTTGACTGTTTTGCCCCATATATACCGCTGCGACGGATTTTTTACCGCTGTTTTTGAAAGGAAAGTTTAAGATATGGAAAAACGAGATATACTTTCAATGTCTTTTTCCGAGCTTTCCGCCGTCTTGTCGGATATGGGAGAGCCTTCCTTCAGAGCAAAGCAAATTTACTCATGGCTCCATGAATTTGCGGCTCCGTCTTTTGATGATATGACCAATATCTCAAAGACGCTGCGGAAAAGCTTAAATGACAATTTTGTCATAATTCCCATGGCTATTGAAAAAAAATTAATTTCGGAGTATGATGATACTGTAAAGTATCTTTTCAGGCTCTATGACGGGGAACATATCGAATCGGTGCTTATGAAATACAAATACGGCTATTCTGTCTGCGTTTCAACTCAGGTCGGCTGCCGTATGGGCTGTAAATTCTGCGCCTCCACCTTAAACGGCATGGTAAGAAATCTTGCTCCTTCCGAAATTCTCTCGCAAATTTATACAGCAGAACGGGACAACAATATTAAAATTTCCCATGTGGTGCTTATGGGAATGGGAGAGCCTCTTGACAATTACGAAAACGTTTTGAAATTTCTTGAGCTTGTTACGGATGAAAAAGGTCATAATATGTCCATGCGCCGTATATCTCTTTCAACCTGCGGTATTGTGCCGAAAATATATGAGCTTGCGGAGAAGAATTTACAGCTTACTCTCTCCGTTTCTCTTCACGCTCCAAATGATAAAATAAGAAATGAAATGATGCCCGTAAGCAGACGGTGGAGCATTGACGAGCTTCTTAAAGCCTGTCGGTATTACGGAGAGAAAACTCACCGCCGCATATCCTTTGAGTATACCATGATTGAGGGAGTAAACGATACGGACGAGTGCGCAAGGGAGCTTGCGAAAAGGCTTCGGGGAATACTGTGCCATGTAAATCTCATTCCGGTAAACGAGGTTAAAGAGACGGGGCTTAAAAAAAGCTCAAGGGACAGAATAGAACGGTTTTCTTCAATTCTGACGGAAAAGGGCTTTACCGTAACCGTCAGACGAAAAATGGGAGACGACATAAACGCCTCCTGCGGACAGCTGAGGAGAAGTGCAGAGGCAAATAGCAAATAATTAATAATAACTTAAGGTGATCAGTCGAATTAATAACGGTCATTGAAACAGTATATTGAGAAAAGGGGGTATTCACTATGAAATTATCGGCCTTTACCGATACGGGCAGAGTGCGGTCGTCGAACCAGGACTCATACGCTATCGGTGAATTACCCGATGGCGGAGCGTGGGCTGTTGTCTGCGACGGTATGGGCGGCCATGCCGGCGGAAATGTGGCAAGCTCCGTTGCCGTCAATGTGATATCCGAGGATATAAAAGAGGGCTTCAGAAATAATATGAGCCTTGGTTTTGCGAGAAATATGCTCATGTCCTCCATAAATGCAGCCAACGCCGCAATTATCAGACAAGCGGATGAAAATGACGAGCTGCGGGGAATGGGAACAACCGTTGTGGCAGCTCTTTGCTACGGCGAAAAAGCTGTTGTTGCCCATGTGGGAGACAGCAGATGCTACCATATTTCAGACGGTGAAATATCCCAAGTAACTCATGACCATTCACTTGTCCAGGAGCTTGTTGACGCAGGTTATATTACAAAGGATCAGGCGAACAGCCATCCGAACAAAAATATCATTACAAGAGCTCTGGGAGTAAATGAAAATGTTGACATTGATTTTTATGAGGTAAGGCTGGAGGACAACGACATACTGCTGCTTTGCACCGACGGGCTTACAAACCATGTGACCGAAGAGGAAATAATCGAGTGTACATCAGGCGAAAACATATCAAATTATTCAACAGAGCTTGTTTCCCGTGCGAACGATAACGGCGGCACCGACAATATAACGGCTGTTATAATTGCGAACAGATAACAGGAGGACGGTATGGATAACTACACGGGTCGAATTTTAGGGAACAGATATATACTTAAGGAAATTATAGGCGTAGGCGGAATGGCCGTCGTCTATAAAGCTGTGGACAATATAGACAATAAAACAGTGGCGGTTAAAATCCTGAAAGAGGAATACAGCGCCAATGACGATTTCCGCAGAAGATTCAGAAACGAGTCAAAGGCTATAGCCGTGCTTTCCCATCCGAATATTGTAAAGGTTTATGATGTGGGATTGGGAGATAAAATCCAATATATTGTAATGGAGTATATCGAGGGAATAACTCTCAAGGAATATATTCAGAAAAAGGGCGTAATAGATTGGCATGAGGCGGTTAATTTTACTGCGCAAATTCTCAAAGCGCTTCAGCATGCCCACGAAAAGGGAGTAATTCACAGGGATATCAAGCCCCAGAATATTATGCTCCTTAAAGACAACAAAACAATCAAGGTTGCAGATTTCGGCATTGCTCGGTTTAACGCCAACAAAAGCGACACAAAGACTATGGCGGACGGCGCGATAGGCTCTGTTCATTATATAAGTCCGGAGCAGGCAAGGGGAGATATTGTTGACAACAAGACCGATATTTACTCCGCCGGAGTCGTGCTCTATGAGATGATAACGGGACAGCTTCCCTTCCAGTCGGACAGCGCCGTATCAGTAGCCATTATGCAGCTTCAGAAAAAAGCCGTAATGCCCAGAAAAATCAATCCGAATATTCCCGTGGGAATTGAGCAGATAACCATGAGGGCAATGCAGAAAAGCCCCAGGGACAGGTATCAGTCTGCCGCCGAAATGCTCCTTGATATTGAGGAGTTCAGAAGAAATCCGAATATAAAATTCGATTACAGCTATTTTGTGGATACCCAGCCTACAAAATATGTTGCGCAGACTAACAGAAGCAGCGCAAATTACGCTTCCGGAACGCCTGTTGCATCCGATAACGGCAGCCGGTACAATACGGAATATAAGCGAACAACCGTAATCACTCCCGAACCTGATGAGGAGGAAATCAGGGAAAACGAGGAGATAGCGTCAAAAAGCTACACGCTGCCTATACTTTTCGGAATAATATTTGTTATGATAGTGGTTGTTATCGGCGTGGCTTGGTATTTTCTTACCAGCTCGGATGAGGTTACAATCCCCAATTTTATCGGTCAGAATATTGATGAAATCAGAGACGACGACGAATATAAATACTTCTTTGAAAACGATCTTATAGAGGAAAATCTTGTTTATACCACCGAGTATGAGGAGGGTGAGATTTTCCGTCAGAGCAAGGAAGCCGGCACAAAAATCCAAATTACAAATACAGCCTCGTCAATAATTAAGCTTGATATCGCCTATACAAGCGAATCGATGACCGTTCCCACGATAGAGGAGGGAACAAAGCTTCAGGAGGCGAGGAGCATACTGCTTAAAATGGGCTTTAATGTAAAAACCGAGGGAGTCGTCAACGACGAGCTGGAGGAAAGCACCGTCATTGAGCTTGATCCGCCTTCGGGTGAAAGCGTGGCATACGGCTCAACGGTTACAATTTACTATGCGGTGGACGATGCCGACAAAGTAGCCGTTCCGCAGGTTGTGGGCGAGAAACAGTCCGTCGCAAAGTCCGAGCTTGAAGCCTTAGGTTTTAAGGCTGTAAATATCGAGTACAAGGAGTCTACGGAGGACAATGCGGGACTTGTTATAGAGCAGTCCATTGCCGCCGACACGACGGTAATTGCAAGCAATACGGAAATTACGATTGTGGTCGGAACCACCTCCACAAAACAGACTACGATTACGATTACTCTGCCGGATTTGTCGGGGGATGATAAGGTCTATGAAACCGTTTATATTTATGTGGGAAGCGACCTGTATAAAACAATCAACAATGTGGAGCTGAACGGTTCGGAATACAGCATTACCATTGACGGCTCCACAAGCACAACCTTCCAAATATATATAAGCGATCAGCTTGTTTGTTCCGGTGACGTTGACTTTACGGTATCGCCGCCTACAGTGACGAATAAATCCGTTAAGCAATATAAGTCGGATGAAACCACAACGGCTGCCGAAACCACAACAGCCGCAGCAACAACCGCCGCCGCCACAACAACTACCGAGGCCGTAGTAACGCTGCCGTCTTATTCGGGAATGACATATATAAGCTATTACAATGCTCTCATAAGCTTAGGCTTTGACGATATTGAAAGAGTTAACGTTGCGTCAAGCCTTCCTGAAGGGCAGGTTGTAAGGGTCGAAGCGTCAAAAACCACATTTTCACCGTCCGAGGCGGCTACGGCAACCATTATAGTATATGTAAGCGACGGGTCGGCGGCATAGGCAAGGTATGAAAACAGATAATTGTTTGATAATGAAATCCACAGCGGGCTTTTACTATGTCCGCTGTCCGAACGGCGAAATAAAGGAATGTAAAGCAAGGGGCGTGTTCAGAAAACAGGGAATTACGCCTCTTGTGGGCGATAATGTGACAATTGAAATTGACGGCGAAAGCTGCACCGTATGGGAAATAGGCGAAAGAAAAAATTCCATGATAAGACCGCCTGTTGCAAACATTGACAAGCTGATAATCGTATCGTCCGTAAAAGAGCCTGCGCCTAACCTCCTTGTTATAGACAAATTGACCGCCCAGGCTGTGGACAAGGATATTACTCCCATTGTTGTTTTTTCAAAGGCGGATCTTGAGGACCCCTCCGATTATACGGGGATTTACAGCAAAGCGGGAATACAATCCTTTTCGGTTTCCGCCGCCGACGGCAGAGGAATTGATAAATTTGCGGACATTTTTAACGGCTCGGTTTGCGCTCTTACCGGCAATACGGGAGTAGGCAAATCCTCAATCTTAAACTGTATTGACCCTGGGCTGTCTCTTGCCACGTCTCATATAAGCGATAAATTGGGCAGAGGAAGGCATACCACGAGAACGGTGGAGCTTTTTCCCCTTTGCGGCGGTTTTATAGCCGATACGCCCGGATTTTCAGCCCTTGATTTTGAGAACTGTGAAATCATTTTAAAGGAAAACCTTCAATTTTGTTTTCCTGAATTTCGTCGGTTTATAGGAAAATGCAAATTTGTGTCCTGCGCCCACATCGGCGAAAAGGGCTGCGCCGTGTGCCAAGCCGCAAAAGAGGGCGTAATTCCCGAAAGCCGCCTTAACAGCTATAAAATGATGTACGAAGAGGTTAAGGATTATAAGGAATGGGAGCATAAATAACATACAACACATAAAAATATCGCCTCCTGCTTTTAGTGGCGGGAGACGATTTTACTTTTCTTATTTTCTTATTCCTGTTTACTTTTTATTCTTTTTGGCGTTGTTTTTCAGCTCTTTGGCTTTTTTCTCATGCTCCTTTGCTTTTTCAGCGTGCTTTTTGCGGTTTTTTTCAGCCGAACCTGAGCTTATGCGGTCAATAGCAATTGCAACCTTGCTTCTGCCCGGTGTAAGGTCAATATCCCTAAATCCCTTAACCGAGTACAAAATCACAAGCCAGATTATTGCGATGATGATGGAAATTACAGCGAACATCTGCCAGAAGGTCAGCCCGAAAATATAATTCTGCTCAAAGTCATGCTCGTAATATCTGTAATTCTCCCAGAAAAATCTTGCGCAGCAGTATAAAATCATTCCGATGGGATAAAGACTGCCCGTGCGGATTTTTTTCGCTTTATAGGCTATAACCAAAAGAATAATCACAACCGCCAAGGTGCAAAGGGACTCGTAAAGCTGAACGGGGAATACCGTGTAATCCAAATTGGCGTTGTAAACTCCGTGCTCGTCCGCAATGCCGTAGCAGCAGCCGCCTAAAAGGCATCCGAATTTGGCAGATGCAAGGATGAAGAATATCCCGGGCGTCATATAATCCATAAGCTTCCTGAAAGTGTCTCCGCAGAAAAGCGAGAAAATAAACATAAACACGGGCAGGAACAGCAGAGCGCCGAATATACAGACCCTTGAATTCGGATCGTATGTTCCTCCGCTTGCCACATCAAGCGCATAGGTGTAAATGTAACCCATAATCGTAGCGCCGGCAACGCCTGCAATAAATGTATAAACAGTGTAAACAAGCGTTCTCGGAAGGCTAAGCTTGTACCTTTTTCTGCTGAGAAAGCACATGATGAACATTCCGATAAATCCCACGGCATACATTGTGTCGTAAAGGGAAATCGTTTTTCCTAAAATCGTAATCTCCGGATGCATATTGTCCTCCTATCCGACTGTGATAAAATCACGTCAAATTTTATTTTTGCTCAATGTTAAAGCCCTTGTCCTTCAGCGTCCGCCGTGTTTCAAGAGTCTTTCTCTTTTGAGCGAAAACATACTGCACAAAGAACGCCGGCATTTTTGAATTACATGTCTCTCTCAGCGTTCTGATGTCCATAGGCTTGCCGTTTCTTATTTCAAGGCAGTTTTTCGCATTGGCTGTTTTTCTCCCCTGTGAATGAAAATCCTTGTCCGGCAGAACCCGTATATTTTCCATTTTCTTAAATTCATCGGGAAAAGCCCCGCCGTTAAAGCGGCTTTCGCTTACCAAAAGCTCAAAAAACGGGTAAGTCTGAGCGTAAAGGGAGCGGAGAAAGGGTCTGTACTCCTTTTCATCCGTCAAGTCAAAGAAGATAGTGAAAACGGGAGCCTCCGCAGCCTCCTTTTTGTCTGTGTAAATTTTCGGGAGCCTGATATCGATATTGTTCGCCTGAAGCTTTTTGAATCGCTCCGGACGGGTCAGGGGAGCGTATTTTTCAAATTCATCCTTCATAAGCTGTATTGTCCGCTCTTCCATGTACCAATAACGGCGGTAAAATTTATCTATATAAAATTGATACGCCGTATAAACAATTTCCTGGCAGTATGATTCATCGCCGTCGCATTGTCCCGTCTGCTTTAATATTGCGGCTTTGCCCATTTTGTAAATTTCCGAAAAAACATAAACCGCAGATTTCAAGTTTTCATATGATGGCATTTCAAATTGAGAATAGCCGTCCTCTATGGGCTTTACGGTTTTTTCAAGTATAAGCTCCGAACAGCCGCTGATTTTTACGCCCTTCATAACAGCCTGCATGATAAGCAGCATTTCCCCGTAAGCGGACAGATTGTAAAAACGCAGCTTATAGAGGTCAAACAGCTTTTTGCGTATTGCCTTTGCGCCCAATTCGCTGTTTTTCAACAGACTGCTCTCAAGCATTTCCACCTGGGGCATGGTTGCAAGAATATCAAGGTTCTTGTCGTATTCATATTCAATATCCCCGTTGTACCAGCATCTGCCCGTTATAATATCGGCGTCGTACTTGTCGGAACATTCAAAAATCGCTTCAACGGAATTTTCCGTCAGGGTGTCTCCGCAGTCAAGGAAAAGCAGATACTCGCATTTTGCTTTTTCAATTCCCCTGTTTCTTGCGGCGTAAACTCCCTCGTGATCCTGATATATGTAAAAGAACCCGTTGTACTCCTCGCAGTATTTTTTTGCAATCTCGGCGGTTCTGTCCGTTGAGCCGTCGTCGATTATAATAACCTCGAAGTCCTCAACCGTTTGAGTTATAAGCCCTTCAAGAGTTTCTTCAAGATATTTTTCTCCGTTGTAAACGGGAATAATAACGGAAAGCCTGTTTTTCATGGATTTATTCTCTCTCCTTTGGCGTTTTGTCGGGCGATAATTCCCTCCGCTTTTTCCAAATCTTCCGGATAGGTGAGCTTGATGTTGTCCCTGCTCCCCATAACCATTGCGGGCTTTTTGCCGTTTTTGATAAAGACGGTGCAGGCGTCCGTATATATTTCAAATTCATCCCCGGACATATTATCGTAAAATTCTGTAAGGTCGGCAATTCTGAAGCTTTGGGGCGTTTGCCCTTGGAACATTTCCGATCTGGGCGGTATGGTGTCAATAAACTCCCCGTCTCGGCTTTCAAAAATTGTGTCCGTTGCGGGAATTACGGTGCTGCAGGCTCCGAACCGTCTCGCCGCATTTATGTTGCTTTCGATAATTTCATCGGTGATAAAGGGTCTTACGGCGTCATGGGTCAGAATGACGTCTTCCTCGGTAATTTCCCTTTCGGCGGAGATTTTTTTTAAAACATTGTAAAGCGTTTCGTTGCGGTTTTTTCCTCCGACAACGATTTCCACACCCGTTACCGACTGATTTATAATCTCTGCGGCGTATTTTTCGTATTCCTTTGAAACGGCGGCGTAAATTTTGTCGATTTTCCCCGAATTTGCAAAAGCCTCAATGCTCCGCAGGATTACGGGCTTGCCCGCCAGCATTATAAATTGCTTTGGAATTTCCCCGCCCATGCGAAGCCCCATTCCGCCGGCAAGAATTGCAGCGCAGACCATGTGTATCACCTTATTTTGCGAATAACGTTGTATCGTGGTAAGTTTGGAATTTAGTCAATTAGGAATTAGGAATGAGGAATTAGGAATAAATGGCGGGACACCCGCACCCGATTATAAATAGAATTAATAGTTTGTACGCATTAAGCTTGATTGTTAAGATTTTAAATTTC
>JAJQGK010000016.1 GCA_021200555.1 Clostridiales bacterium
TTTTTGTTGCACTTGAATTGTACAACTAAGATTAGGAATTAGGAATTAGGAATTTCGGAAGCCCTTCGGGCTTGTTCCGCTCGCTAACGCTCACTCTAATTTAGTGTTCAGTGTCAGTGTTTAGTGGTCAGACTGAAATTTTCAAAATACTGTTCACTGTCCACTATCCACTAATCACTTAAAAATGGGGTGTGGGGTTTACCCCGCCATTCATTCCTAATTCCTCATTCCTAATTCCTAATTTTCCAACGGGTGTGCAGGAATTAAAAATTTCGCATAAGCTTACGGAAAATCAATTCATTGTAAATTGTACATTAGAGCATTACTTCCGCTCATGTTCCGTTTTATAATATTTACGGTACTGGTTCATATACGCTGCTGCGACGTAAAAGGCTCGTTTGCCCTTTGTGTCGGGCTTGAAGTACAGGGGATAGCTGACCTTGCCCTGTTTCCACAGCCTTTTGACTCTGCTTCTTAATTCCCCGTCCTTTACGTACCTTAGTATTATTCCCTTGGGCACGACTGTGAAGAGATTTTCCTTATCCGCAACGGTGTACTCAAGCTCTTTTCCGTAAATAAGATCGTCCACAATCCATTTTACCGTGTTGAAGCCGCTGCCGGTAACGTAGAAATTGCTTCTTCCCAGCCTTACGTTTATTTCAAAAAAGTTGTATGTGCCGTTCCTGCTGTCGTACTTAATGTCAAAATTGGCAAAGCCCTTGTATCCCACATATTCAAGGAATTTTACCGCATCCGCAACGATTTTTTCGTCAACCTCGTTGATTATTGCCACGGGGTTGCCTATGGCGGTGGCGGTGTGATCCTCCAAAAGACAATGACCCAGCGCAGCGAATTTCACCTTGGAATTTTGGTCGCAGTAGCAGGTTAAAACACGCATATTGGAGTCGTCTCCGGGAATACAGTCCTGAATGAGGAATTTGTAATCGTAGCTTGACTTTTCCAAATTTGAGAGCATGGTTTTCAGCTCTTCCTCCGTGTTAAAGCGGAAAACCTTCTTTTTTCCGGGGAACTCCGCATAGTGATAAAGAGCCGAATTTGCCGTTTTCGCAATTACGGGATAATCAAAATCAAACTTCAGGTCGTTTTCCTCTCCGCAGTTATAAACATAGGTTTTGGGATAATTTATTCCCAGCTTTTCGCAAATCTCGTAAAACTTGTCCTTCAGGACTATCTTGTCCATAAGCTCCTTGTCGATATAGGGGATGACGTAATACTCCTCCAAAACCTTCTTATTGTCAACAAAATCACGGACGTAAAAATCACCGCAGCCCATGAGTATAAGCTTCTTTTTGCCCTTGAACTCTTTGCCTATCTTGATTAGCTGCTCAACGAGAAAATTAACGTCGTCAAGTCCGGGAATAACCCTGTTCTCGATAATTTTGCTCTCTGAAATGATTTTAGCCTGCTTTTGGCTTACAACAAGAGATTTAATACTGTACTCCTCATAAAAGCTCCTTGCCAGACTGTAGGCGGTTATATCGGCGCCTAAAATCACAGGCATAAATTCTCTTTCCTTAAATTCCATTTGTATCCTTCTTCCGGAACGCTTTGTTTGATAATTGTATAGTTATATTAGTTATTTAATTATTTTACCATATTTTCAAATTATGTCAATCGTTTATGCGGTAGAATTAACAATATTTATTCAGGACTATTTACTTTTTTCAAAGTTTGATTTATACTTATTATTAATAATGTAAAAAAGGAGTCGTATATATGGATTACGAAGCGCTCAGTGAACTTTTATTCCCGAACATAACAAAAACACCCGAGGATTACGAGAAGATGTACCCCCCAAGGAAGCTTCCCGAGGGAGCGAGAGTTACAAGATTTGCGCCAAGTCCCACCGGTTATCTTCATATCGGCGGATTGTACGGAGCTTTGACGGACGTTATGACCGCCAAAAGCACCGGCGGCGTGTCTTATTTGAGAATTGAGGATACGGATAAAAAGCGTGAGGTGGAGGACGGAGTTTCCGCCATTATAAAGGGCTTTAACGCTTTCGGCGTGGGCTTTGACGAGGGTGTTACGGTACGAGGCAAGGAAAAGGGAAAATACGGCCCTTACACCCAGAGCAAAAGAGAGGAAATTTACAAAACGGTTGCAAAATCCCTTGTTAAAAAGGGTTTGGCTTACCCTTGCTTCTGTACGGCTGAGGAGCTTACGGAAATGCGCAGCCGCCAGGAGAGCGAAGGCACGGCAATTTGGGGATATTTCGGCAAATGGGCTAAATGCAGAGATCTTACCTTTGATGAGATAAAAGCGAAAATAGATGCGGGGATGCCCTATGTTCTCCGCTTCAGGGCTCAGGGCAGCGAGGACAAAAAAATTGTTTTTGAAGATATAATCAGAGGCAAAATAGAAATGCCCGAAAATATTATAGACGAGGTTCTTTTAAAGTCGGACGGTATTCCCACTTATCACTTTGCCCATGTATGCGACGATCATTTTATGAGAACCACCCACGTTATCAGAGGAGAGGAGTGGATTTCCTCCGTTCCGAAGCACATAGCCCTTTTTAAAGCGTGCGGATTTAAGGCGCCGAAATACGCCCACACGCCTCAGGTTATGAAAATCGATGAGGAAAACGGCTCAAAACGCAAGCTTTCAAAAAGGAAGGACCCGGAAGCCGCCGTAAGCTATTTTGTGGAGCAGGGCTATCCCAAGGAGAGCGTGCTGGAATACCTTATGACCCTTATGAACTCCAATTTCGAGGATTGGCGGAGAGCCAACCCCAAGGCGGATGTTTTTGAGTTCCCCTTTAATCTTAAAAAAATGAGCGCGGCGGGCTGTCTGTTTGATTTGGCAAAGCTTAACGACGTGAGCAAAAACGTGATTTCCGTTATGAATTGCGAAGAGGTTTACGACTGCGTGCTGAAATGGGCGAAGAATTACGATAAGGAGCTGTGTAAGCTTTTCAAAAAAAATCCCAAATACGCCAAGGCTATCCTCAATATCGACAGGGAAAATCCCACGCCCCGAAAGGACATTGCAAAATGGTCCGAGGTCAAGGATTACGTCACATATTTTTACGATGATATTTATTATCCTTCATTCAAAATGATGCCTGAAAATATTACTCACGAGGATGCCGGAAAAATCCTCAAAGCCTATTTAGCCGTTTACGATGAAAACGATAACAAGGAGCAGTGGTTCGATAAAATCAAGGGAATTTGCGAGCCTTTGGGCTTTACTCCCGACGTCAAGGAGTACAAGAAAAATCCCGACGCCTTTAAGGGACACGTAGGGGATGTATCATCCGTTATCAGAGTCGCCTTAACGTCCAGAGCAAACACTCCCGACCTTTATATGATTATGAAGCTTTTGGGAAAACAGCGTGTTTGGGAGAGAATAGCGCTCAGCGCAAATATGCTTTTTTATCTTTAATTAACCGCTGATTTGATGAATACTTTTCACCGATTTTGAAAAAATATAAATTGTTTGATTGGAGAAGGAAATGGAAGATTTTGTTAAAACCTCAAATTTTATTCACGATATTATTGACGAGGAGCTTAAAGAGGGCGTAAACACTCGTGTTCAGACTCGTTTTCCTCCCGAACCCAACGGGTACCTGCATATCGGACACGCTAAATCCATATGCTTGAATTTTTCCACTGCGGAAAAATACGGCGGAACCTGCAACCTGAGATTTGACGATTCCAATCCTTCAAAGGAGGATATGGAGTATGTTGACTCCATTAAGGAGGATATAGAGTGGCTGGGCTTTAAGTGGGACAACGTTTACTACGCCTCCGATTACTTTGATTTTGTCTATGAGTGCGCGGAAAAGCTTATTAAAAAGGGCAAGGCTTTTGTCTGCGATTTAACTCCCGATGAAATGAGGGAATACAGAGGAACGCTGACGGAGCCGGGCAGGAACAGCCCCTACAGGGACAGATCCGTTGAGGAGAACCTCGACCTGTTCAGGCGTATGAAAAACGGCGAATTTCCCGACGGAAGCCGTGTTCTCAGGGCGAAAATCGATATGGCGTCTCCCAATATCGTTATGAGAGATCCCATAATTTACCGAATTATGCACGTTCCTCATCATCAGACCGGCGACAAATGGTGCATTTATCCCATGTATGACTTTGTTCATCCTCTCTCCGATGCGAAGGAGGGCGTTACCTATTCCATTTGCACTCTTGAATTTGAGAACAACAGAGCCGTTTACGATTGGTTCATCAAGGAAATAGGCTTTGAAGAGCCGCCCAGACAGATTGAGTTTGCCCGCCTTAACCTTAACTACTGCCTTACGAGCAAAAGAAAATGCTTAAAGCTTGTTCAAAGCGGAATTGTCTCCGGATGGGACGATCCCAGAATGGCGACTTTATGCGGAATGAGACGGAGAGGCTATCCCGCCGCAGCAATCCGTGACTTTGTGGACAAAATCGGCGTTTCAAAGGCAAACAGCGTGGTTGATTACGGCTTGCTTGAGTCCTGCGTAAGGGACAATCTCAACGCCTCCGCTCCCAGAGCCATGGCGGTTCTCGATCCCTTGAAGGTCGTGATAGACAACTGTGAAGAGGGCTTTACGGACGAGCTTGAAACTGATATACATCCGGATCATCCCGAAATGGGAAAGCGTAAGGTTAAATTCGGAAAAACTCTTTATATCGAAAAAAGCGACTTTATGACAGATCCTCCGAAAAAATATTTCAGACTGTTCCCCGGAAACGAGGTCCGCTTAAAGGGCGCATATATAGTCAAATGCGTAGGGTACGATACGGACGGCGACGGAAATGTCACATGTGTTCACTGCACATACGACACGGACTCCAGAGGTGGAAACGCCGCCGACGGCAGGAAAATCAAAGGCACGATACATTGGGTAAACGCCGAGGACGCTATCGAAGCGGAGGTTCGCCTTTATGACAGGCTGTTTAACGTTCCCAATCCCAGCGATGAGTCAAAGGGCGATTTCACGGAAAACTTAAATCCGAACTCCCTTACCGTTTCAAAATGCCTTTTGGAGGGCGGAATAGGGGAGCTTACTCCCGGCGCATCCTTCCAGTTTATGAGACAGGGCTATTTCTGCGTTGATAAAGACTCAACAAATGAGCATATTATTATTAACAGAACGGTGCAGCTTAATTCGTCTTGGAAATAAAAACGGATTTTACGCTCGCTGCGTTCGCTCTACTTTTGCACTTCATTGAACTTAAGAGTAAATTTTGATTTCTGCAATTCAGGAAAAAGTGTGGAGTGTGGAGTGTGAAGTGTGGAGTTTCGGAAGCCGCTCTGCGGCTTGTTCCGCTCACTTCGTTCGCTCTGATTTATTCAGTGGTCAGTAATCAGTGATTAGTGGTCAGGGGGTAATTTCCCTGCTGCACTTCCGCCGTACGGGGGAAGACTTCCGCCGTACGGAAAAGCGACGATTTTTCCGCTTTTCCGGAAGAAAAGCGACTATATATATAATTTTCCTTATTTGGAAGTTCCGTTACGGGAAAGGCTTAAAAGCCGCCTTTCCCTGCACGGTAACTTATTGTGCCACCGAGAATTTATCCTCCGTAAGCCTTCGGAGAATTGCAAGATTGTACACACCAGCTGAAAATTAGCAATTAGCAATGAGCAATTAGCAATGTCGGAAGCCGCTTTGCGGCTTGCTCCGCTCATTTCATTCGCTCTAATGAAATTTAAAATTTTATCAATCAA
>JAJQGK010000036.1:0-5283 GCA_021200555.1 Clostridiales bacterium
ATCTACGCCTTGGGAATACGGCATATCGGACTTAAAGCGTCAAAGCTGCTGTGCGGAAAATTCAAAGATATAGACGCAATAATGAACGCTGAAAAGGACGAAATTCTTGAAATAGACGGCTTCGGTGAAATTATGGCGGACAGTCTGACGGAGTTTACGGCAAGAGAGGGAACTGCCGACCTTATCCGAAAATGCAGGGACTTAGGCGTAAATATGCAATCAAAAACCGAGATTAAGGATACGAGATTTTCCGGTATGACCTTTGTTTTAACGGGAACTCTCTCTAAATTCACCCGTGATAAGGCGAGCAAAATAATTGAGGACTTCGGCGGAAAAACCTCCTCCTCCGTGTCAAAAAAAACAACCTGTGTCCTTGCAGGTGAAGACCCAGGAAGTAAATTGAGAAAGGCGAACGATTTGGGAATTAGGGTCATAAACGAGGATGAATTTGAGCGAATGATAAACTGAACACATTCAATTTAGCGCATTGAACGCTTGAGAATAAAACCACACCGAACCGGAAACATTTCTCCACCAGCCGAAATGCAGCGGCGTATACCGATAATATTTTTCCGTTTCCATAATAAGCGCCAAATAGCCCATAGCTGCCGCCCATCGGATTTGTTCCTCTCTCGTTCCCTTGATTGGATTATCGGAAATGCTGTTGTAACTCTCCAATGCTTCTGATTTACCTTTAAACGGATTGGTTGAACCGAGACATACAAAATCCGCAACGGGATCGCCCCAAAAGCTGCGTTCCGGATCAATCCAAGTATATTCAAGCTCTCCGTTTTTTCGGCTGATTATGCAATTGGAATCCCATATGTCAAAATTCACCATAACGCACTCGGCTTTTTTAGAATTTCGCTGTGCTTATCTATAAGCCGAAGCAGCCGTTCTCCTCTGCGGGAACGCTTGCCCTTCAGCTTACAATCATTAAGAAGAGCCAGCGTCATATGTCTTAAGGCTTGATACCAGTCATCATGAAGACCGTTTTGAACATAACCGTATCTGTCGTTTTTCATCTTGTGCAGTCTTGCGGCAAAAAGAGCCTTTTCCCTCTGTGCGTAAAATTTTTCATCATCGGTGAGCTTCATGGAATTTAAGTGACCGCCCTGAATTTTTTCCATGATAAAAAATTCGCAGGGAGCAATTTTACAGCTCAGATCGGAATAATATATTTTCGGCACCGATACACCCTCGATACTCTTCATTCGGGAATACCAATACAGCTCCGTTTGCAGCATGCTTCTCTCGTATGCAAGTACGGGAGTTTCCTTTTTCGGAGCAATTTTCAGCGCATATTCCGTACCTTCGGATTTTGCCGAATAAACGGCGTTGTACTCACCTGCCCCCAAAGGCTGTATGTCGGTAATATTTTCAATTCCCGCAGAAATGAAAATTTTTTCAATTTCACTGTTGCTGAGCTGCACTTTCGTTCGGCTGTTCATAGGCTGTCACCCAATCATTTTATCTGCGGATAGGTTCTTCTGAAAAGGGAATTTATCCGCTTAAAATATTCCCTGTCTATGCTGTCTATGGTTTCCTTTGTGGTTCTGAAACGCCAATTTTTTTCGGGGACTCCGGGAATGTTCATCCTTGCATCAGAACCGAACCCGCACATATCCTGAAACGCAATCATTGCCGTGTTGGACGAGGAACGCCAAACGGCTTCAATAATTTTACGGCAGCTTTTTGATTTATATCCGCCGTCTCCCCAGTTACCGCCCTCAAAGCCGCAGTAATCAAGGGCGAAACGCCTGTCGTTTTCGTTCGCCTCCCAAAGCCAGCCTAAGATTGTATTGTTATCGTGCGTTCCCACATAATTTACGGAATTAATCGGAGCGTTATGGGGCAGATGAGACGAGTCGGAATTGCTGTCAAACCCGAACTGAACCACTTTCATGCCGGGAAAGCCGGTGTCATTCAGAAGCTCCACGACGTCCTCTCCGAAAACGCCCAAATCCTCGGCTATAACGGGAGCGTCGGGATAGACCTTAAACACCTTGCTCCAAAAGTCCATGCCGGGACCCTTTTTCCATTGACCGATTTTTGCGGTATCGGAGCCTGCGTCCACCTCCCAGAAGCTCGCAAAGGCTCTGAAATGGTCAATCCGCACCACATCGTAAACCGTTAAAGCGGCGCCTATTCGTCTGAGCCACCAGGAGTAGCCGTCTTTTTTCATAGCGTCCCAATTGTAGATAGGGTTGCCCCAAAGCTGTCCGTCCTCGCTGAAATAATCGGGAGGAACGCCCGCAACCTTTTCAGGCGAAAGCTTTTCACCGTCTATCATAAACATGGGCAAATTCGCCCAGACATCTGCGCTGTCCATAGCGACGTAAATAGGCATATCTCCTATTACGGCGATACCCTTGGAGTTGGCGTAATCCTTAACCCTTTGCCATTGAGTAAAAAATATATATTGGCAAAATTTCCAAAAAGCGGATCGCTCTTCATAATCGTACCTATGCTTTTCTTTAAATACGTTAAAGCGGGCAAATTCATCGTCCCACTGCCACCATGGCTTAAAATTGTTGGCTTCCTTTACCGCCATAAACAAAGAAAAATCCGTAAGCCAGGGATTTTCATTTTCAAATTCCCTGATTTTTACGGCAAGCTTTTCATCGATACGCAAAAAGGCGTTTTTCAAAAGCTCCATTCTTGTCTTTGCGGCAAATTCATAATCGGCGGTATAAGGCGAACCCGCATATATATTTGACCGGACCTCCGAAAGGGAGCAAAGTCCCATTTCATACAGCCCCATAGGGTCGATGAAAAGGCAGTTGCCCGCAAACGCCGAAGCGCTGCAATAGGGAGAATTAGAGTCGTCCACCGGATTAAACGGCAAAACCTGCCAATAAGAAAAATTCATATCCGCCAAAGTGTCAACGAACTCAAGGCAGTTCTTATCGAAAACTCCTATACCGTATTGAGACGGAAGGGAGCTGATATGCATAATAACTCCCGCACCTCGTTTTTTCAGCATTATATCACTTCTTTTTTATTGTTATCTTGACCGTCCGCAAATATGTCACATTTTTTCAGTCTGATTATCATTTGCAGCTCATCCTTAACCGCTCTTTGGATTTCACCCCGTGTAATTCCCCTGAATTGTCCGAGAGTTTCAAGAAGAGAGGTATCGTCCTTTCCCTGTCTGTTAAAAGCCCTAAAGCCCGGCATAAGAACGTTTACTCTTGCTCTTACCCGATAAGCATTATCCCGTATTTGAGGAAATTCGGGAGAATGAGCGTACTGCATCCACCAATCCGTAATAACGTTCCCCTCATATCCCCATTCTTTTCTCAAAACGGTTTCGCAAAGCTCATAATTATAGTGGCTCCAAACGCCGTTGATTTTATTGTAGCTTGTCATAATATTAAGGGGCTTCGACTCTTTAATGCATATTTCAAAATTTTTAAGGTAAATTTCCCTTAACGCTCTTTCGCTTACACGGCTGTCGCTTTTATTCCGTCTTGTCTCACGGTTGTTGCAGGCAAAATGCTTCGGACAGGCCGAATGTCCCCCGCTCTGTATTCCCAAAACGCAGGCGGATCCCATTTTTCCCGACAGAAACGGATCCTCGGAAAAATACTCAAAATTCCGCCCGCAAAGGGGATTTCTGTGTATATTCATACCGGGAGCGAGAAGAACGTCCGTACCCTTTTCTGTCATTTCATCGCTTACGCAGCCGTAAAGCTCCTTTACAAGCTCCGTATCCCATGTACACGCCAAAAGAGTTCCGCATGGCAAAAGAGAGCAGACGCTTTTCAGTCGGATCCCCGCAGGACCGTCCGTTGTGATAATCGGCGGTATTCCCTTATCTCTCAGGGATTTGGCGACTCCCCCAAAGACTCCGGCGTTGCCCGCAGCTCCAAGCGGGCTGTCCATTTTCCCCTCGCCCCTTGTAAGCAGCTCCAGCTCTTCATCCGAAAGCTGGGCGATAAAATCGTCAATGGAAATTTTTCCGTCGGCTGCATCCTTAAGCTTAAATCCCCTGTCCCCCGTTACGGGAATATCCTCGGGGATATTGTTTATTATTATCTGTTGAAGGCAAGTCGTAACCGTGGGAGCATACTCATACTCTCCGCCGTTTCTGTTCACAAGGCGTTTGAATTTATCCGCTCCTTTAACAGCCATAACCTCTGACAGCTGCTGTACGACAATTAAATCGGAAAGCTGCGTTTCAAAGACCTTTTTGCAGTTCCTGACGCTGGATCCCAAATAAATTTCATATGTTCCGCTCTCAAGCACAAAGGCCGACTTGCGTCCCGTTTTTCCGCTGTCGTCATAGGATGCGAAATCTTTCAGGTCAAAGGAGATAACTCCCTTTTCCGTCTCCTTGGGCTGAATTTCTCCCGTCTTGAAAAATCCGCACAAAACCATTGAGGGCTTATCCAGAGAGCCCTCCGGAGCTTTCATATAAACCTGAGCCGTCTCTTTGCCGGCAAGCTCTCCCGTATTTTTTACGCTGACGGAAAGCTTTATTTCCGTGCCGCATATTACGGCGTTTTCGCACTCGACTTCAAAGCTTGTGTAAGACATTCCGAAGCCGAAGGGGAACATTACGCTGCTTTTGTCAAAGGTTTCAAAAAACCTGTAGCCTACGTAAATATCCTCGCTGTAGCAGCTGAAATCCCTGTTTCCGAAAAAGTATGCCGAAGGATAATCCTCATAATGTCTTGCGATTGTGTCCGTAAGCTTTCCGCAGGGATTGACCTTGCCGCAAAGCACGTCGGCAGCGGCGTTTCCGCTTTCCATACCGCCCTGCCACGCCAAAAGCACGGCTCCGATATTGTATCTGTCCGTCCACGCCATATCTATTACGTTTCCGATATTGAGAACAACGGCTGTCTTTTTAAAAGCGGTCGTAACAAGGGACAGCATATTCTCCTCTTCATCGGTTAAATAATAGCTCCCCTTTTTCAGCTTGTTCTCCCTATCCTCGCCGGCAGCTCTTCCTATAACCACAACAGCCGTATCGCTTTCTGCGGCGGCGGCTTTAACGGTTTCGGAATTTAAAAGCATTTCATCATAGCTGTAGGGCCAATGTCCCCAATAGCCCGAAAAAGGCTCGTTTTTAGGCTGAGAACGCCAACGCCTGTAAGTGCTGAGAAGCTTTTCGTTTAAGCGTACTCCGTTATGCCGAAGCCCGTCAATCAGGTTGACAATATACGGTGAAAGTACGTCCCCGCCGCTTCCGTAACCCACGGCGAACCAATCGATTGCGCACCTGCCGAAAACAGCCACCGTCTCATTTTTCTTTAAAGGAAGAATATTGTTGTT
>JAJQGK010000036.1:5293-5659 GCA_021200555.1 Clostridiales bacterium
CACCTTCGGCAGCCGCTTGCCTGCACAATTCGGCAATTTTCTCATCGGACTTTCCATTAATATCCGAAGCGGAATTTAAATTTTGCGACAGCGTGTTCGAGGAAAGCTTTCCCGCAATCTTCGCCGCAGCTCTATCAAATGCATTTGCCATTTTAAATCCTTCCCTATCTTAAAATCCCTTGAAAATCTCATATAAATTGCCTCAGCCGTATATCGATTATCGGATTATATTTTAATTACCGAATTTTTCAAGTCCGGCGGTAAATCTTAAAATTGACCTGTCGTCGCTTGCTGTTATTTTTCCGTCAGAATTTACGTCTCCGGCTGTTTTTTGTTCCTCTGTCAGAGTTTCAAGACCGGCGGAGG
>JAJQGK010000094.1 GCA_021200555.1 Clostridiales bacterium
CATTTGTACAAAATTTTTAATTTGCACGGGCGGACACATGGGTCCGCCCCTACGGTGCTTGGCGAAGGGTGATGGCACAATAAGTTACCGTGCAGGGAAAGGCGGCTTTTAAGCCTTTCCCGTAACGGAACTTCCAAATAAGGAAAATTATATATATAGTCGCTTTTCTTCCGGAAAAGCGGAAAAATCGCCGCTTTTCCCTCATAGGGAAAACCGAACTTCCCTCACAGGGAAAACCGAAGAGTGAAATTGTGAAATCGTGAAAGTTTTTCCGAAACAGAAATATATCGATAATCAGAGCGAACGCAGTGAGCGGAACAAGCCGCAAAGCGGCTTCCGACATTGCTAATTGCTCATTGCTCATTGCTAATTATTACAGGGTGTGCAATAATTAAAAATTTTCATCAATCATTATTAACTATTAATTATTAATTATATAATCGAGTGTGTCAATTCCCTCCGCAACGGTTCTGAAAACGGGGGCGCAGTCTGTGGATGAGGAGCTGCCGTTTTCATTGAAAACAACTATTACGTATTCCGGCTCATCCGAGGGGAAATATCCCGCAAACCAAGTGTGGACGATTTCCTCTTCACCGTCATACCGTCCCGTTTGGGCTGTCGCGGTTTTTCCCGAAGCGGTGCCGCCGTAGGGCTTTGCCTGAGATCCGCTGCCGTTTTCCACGGTTTCCTTCAGCATTTCCCTTATTTTTCCGCATATCTCATCGGACAGAACCTTATCGTTTATCTCATTTTTATAATAAGCCGTTTCTTCCTTTTCGGAATTTACAATACTTTTTAAAATATAAGGCTCACGGTAATATCCGCCGTTGGCAAAGACACAGTACATTGCCGCAATCTGTAAAGGAGACGCCAAAAGCGTACCCTGACCGAAGGACAGATTAGCCAATGCCTGCACAGAGTCTATGTCGTCCTCTGTAGGAAGATTTCCCGCCGAGGATATACAAGCATCGGCAAGAGCTATCTCCTTGCCCAAGCCCATTTCAGAGGCTTTTTTCAATATATTCTCCGCTCCCGTTTCAAGTCCCAGGGAAATATAATAGGCGTTGCAGGAAACAGCCATCGCCTCGCCCATTGTCAGAACTCCGTGACCGCTTTTATTGTGACAGCCGAAGGTAACGCTGCCCAAGGTCACACCTCCGCCGCATTCAAAAACGGTATTTTCAGATATTCCGCTTTCAAGGGCGGCGGCAGCCACAACGGGCTTGAAAATCGAGCCTACCGCATAAGAATTTAAGCACCTGTTTAAAAAGGGAGAGCCTTCGTCATTAAGGCTTTCGGACAAATTCGTCCTGTCAAACACGGGAACGCTTGCCATTGCCAGAATTTCGGAGGTTTCGGCGCTTAAGACAATCACGCAGCCCCGTTCGATATTACCCTCGTTCAAAGCGTTTTCGCAAATCCTCTGAATGTCCGAGTCAACGGTCAGAACCACACCCGCAGAGCACATATAATTTTCATCGACAATACGGATTTCCTCGCCGTCCAAAGCATATCCCGCCGCATCGGTCATAAAGCGGACGCTTAAGCTGCCGGAATTTTCGCTTAAAAGGCTGTCAAAGGCCTTTTCGATACCGGAAGCCCCTACGCCTTCACCGTTTAAATAGCCTGTAATATGGACAGCTGAGTCATTTTCCGAGTACCTGTCATATACGCTTAAAGGGATAACATCGTCACATTCGCCGCTGTAGGAGACAACAGAGGCAGTAAAGGGCTTCCCCCCGGCAAGGGAGTCGGCAATTGCCGTATAATCCTCCTCGTTAAGTCCGCTTTTCAAAGCTTCCGCTGCTTCCTCCGTGGGATTTACCGCCAGCACGATTCTTTCCGAGGTATATACAAGCGGAGTCATATTCCTGTCGTAAATCATGCCTCTTGAGCTTGAAATATTAAAAACTCTTGCACTCGGATCGGAGGAGGCGTCGGAATAAACGCCGGTATTTATCGCAGCAATTCTCAAGATTAAGCAAATCGAGCATAAAGCCAAAACCGCAAATGCCGATATAATTCTCTTTTCCGTAATAATCACCGAAAATATCTTTCCCAAATTTTCGGGGAATACAATATAAAGCCTGATTAAATTTGTAATTGGTGCACACCTGTTGGAAAATTAGGAATTTAACTAATTAGGGATTAAGATTTATTTAATGAGGAATTAGGAATTAGGAATTAGGAATTTCGGAAGCCCTAACGGGCTTGCTCCGTTCACTGCGTTCGCTCTAATAAAAAACAAAAATCTATTTTCAAAATTTGATATATACAAGCTTTTAAATTTGTATTTGCCGCCTAAATATTGCAATCCGCATTACAATGGGTTAAAGGGCCAAGCCCTTTCCATCATTCCTAATTCCTAATTCCTCATTCCTAATTTTCCAACGGGTGCGTACAAACTTTTAATTTCCAACAATTATTAATTATTAATTATTAATTCACCAACGGGTGTGCAGCAATTAAAATTTCACACAAGCTTACAGAGCGAACAGAGCCGCCATTTATTTTACAACATCCACCCTTTCAATCCCGTAATATTCAAAAATTTCAACATCGGGCTCCGTTATTATTTCTCCGCTGACAACGGGAGAGACGGCGGGAGGGCAGCCGATTGAGGGAAAGGCAAGCGTTCTTCCCGCAGACCTTTCCGCATCGATATTTTCGCTTTCGGAAAATATTGCGTCCCGTACCGACATTTTTCTTAAATGCTCACGAAGCTTCAGCTTAGGACGGCTATCCCCTTTTTTCAAAATGCGGGCATTTTCCGACAAAGCATTTTTCACTTTAAGCAAATCGTCGTCCGCATTATCCGGCGTAAACATCATAACCGTAAAGTCCGGATCCTCATATTCGCACTCGATTTCATATTCCCTCAGCTTTTCGCTTAAATCAATTCCGTGGGAGCAAACTGTAAGCTTCAGCGGATCCGAGCGTAAAACCCTTATGCCTTCTTCGGAAATTTCAGCCTTCAGCTTGTCGATTTCCTCTATACGCTTCGCCAAATTTTCCCTATATCCCTCGGACAGATAATTATTGCAAAGGTCCAGCGACTGCAATATAAGATAAGACGGGCTTGTAGAGCCGAAAAGAGCCATTGCGTTCTTGGCTTTTTCCGCATATTTTCCGGCATTTTCTCCGCCTATATGAAGATACGCTCCCCCGGTCAGAACGGGCAGGGTTTTGTGAGCGGAATCGCAGCACATATCGGCTCCCGCATCCATAGGGTGCAAGGAACGGGGCAAAAAGCGGAGATAAGCGCCGTGGGCATTATCAACAAGCAGCGGAATATCAAAGCTGTGAGCGGCCTCGGCGAAGGATTTCACATCAAGCATATTCCCCAAATAATCGGGGCTTGTTATATAAACCGCAAAGGGCCGGTATTTTTTTATTGCGGATTTTACGCTGTCGGGAGTTACAAAGCAGCGGCAAAGTGAGTACCCGTCCTCCTCGTCATTAAGCCATGCAATATCCACATCAAGGAGAGCGCAGGCAAGCACAAAGGACTTGTGAGCGTTCCTTGAAGCGAGAATAACGGGGCGTTCCCCGTGAATTTTCCCGTGAACAAGGCTTAAATAAATCATCGCCCGAATACATTGAGATGAGCCTTCCGTTGAATAAAATGAAGCGTATGAGCCGAAAAGCCCGGCTGCAATCTCCTCGCTTCGTCGGATTATCCCGCCGCATTCATAGAGAGCGTCTGCGCCTTTGATTTCCGTTATATCGTAAAGCTCTGAACCCGTATGGCACTTGCCTTTATGTCCCGGCATATGAAGTCTGACGGCGTTTTTTGAAGCGTAATCCCGTAAAAAGCCGCAGATTGGAGTTTCGGTCATGATTTTTCAAGCTCCCGAGCTGCCTGTATCATTATTGCGCACTCCATACGCTTGCGGAAAAGCTCGCAGCCGTACTCGTAAATTCCCGTAATTGAGCCGGACGCATGATAGGCGTTGGCGGCGCAGCCTCCGGAGCAGTACAGTCTCGCCCAGCAGTCTCTGCACTCCTTTCGGGCATAAACGTTGCATTTCCTAAATTCGCTGCGAAGATCCTCGTTTGTAACGCCCTGCCAAATATCTCCCAATTTGAATTTTTCCTCGCCCACAAATTGGTGACATGGGTACAGATCTCCCCAAGGAGTAACCGCCATGTACTCCGTTCCGGAGCCGCAGCCGGATATTCTTTTGTAGACGCAGGGACCGCCCTTTAAGTCAATCATGTAGTGATAAAAGGTAAAGCCCTTGCCCTGTTTTTCCCGACTGAGCATTTCAGAGGCAAGGATTTCGTACTGCTTTAATACAACATCCAAATCCTCCTTTGTCAGCGCTGCTGAGTCATCGGGAGCGCACACCACCGGCTCCATGCTCAGCTCCGTAAAGCCCAAATCGAGCATTGCCTTGATATCCTCGGTAAAGTCGGGATTGGCATGGGTAAACGTTCCTCTCATGTAATAATTTTTGTTGCCTCTTGCCTTAACGAGCTTTTGGAATTTGGGGACAATCTTATCATAGCTGCCATTACCTGCATAATCCACACGGACTCTGTCGTGAATTTCCTTTCTGCCGTCAAGACTTAAAACAACGTTGTGCATTTCACGGTTCGCAAATTCAATAACGTCGTCGTCTATAAGCATTCCGTTTGTCGTTAAGGTAAAGCGGAAATTTTTCCCCGCATCCTTTTCAATGCTTCTTGCGTACTCCACAAGTCTTTTGACAACGTCCCAATTCATAAGAGGCTCGCCGCCGAAAAAATCAACCTCAAGATTTTTTCTGCTGCCTGAATTTGCAACGAGAAAATCAAGCGCCTGCTTTCCCACTTCAAAAGACATAAGCGCTCTTTCACCCTTGTATTTGCCCTGACTTGCAAAGCAATAGGCGCAGTTTAAATTGCAGGTATGGGCAACGTGAAGGCAGAGAGCTTTGACGACGTTTCCGCTTTTCTTTTTAAGATTGTCCGCAAGAGGCTCAAAATTATCGGGAGAAAAAAGCTTTCCCGCCTTTTCGAGAGCGGCGATATCCTGCAAGCAAAGACGGATATCATTTTCGGTTACGCCCTCATCGGAGGAATATTTTTCAAGCATTTCGGACACAAGCTCCTCTTCGGATTTTGACTTGCAGCCGGCAATAAGATCGTAAGCCACATCGTCCACTACATGCACCGAGCCGGAGCAAACGTCAAGGACGATATTACAGCCGTTTAATTTATATTGATGAACCATAAAATCTTCTCCAATTGCATTATTGCAGAAAAAAATGCCGCATACAGGGCGGCATATCTTCTGTTTGCTTTGTGTAAATCAGCGGTCTGAACCGGTTTCGCACTGCTGATTTGCAATACCGCAGCTTGTCTTGCAGGCTGACTGGCAGGAGGTCTGGCACTCTCCGCAGCCGCCGTTCTTTGCGCTTTCGCAAAGGTCGCGGGTATCAAGAGTTTTAATTCTTTCCATCACTTAATCTCCTATCATTTTACTTGATAACAGTATATCACAAGGAAATAAGGTTGTCAATATTTTTTTGGTACGGAGCAGGCGTTTGCTCTGCTTCTGCACTTCATTAAGCTTGAGTAAATTTTTAATCTGTGCTGTGCAACAACTTTGATGAGTGTGGAGTGTGAAGTGTGGAGTGTGGAGTTGATGAAAGG
>JAJQGK010000137.1 GCA_021200555.1 Clostridiales bacterium
TTTGTACAAGCTTATGTTAAATCCTCACGGATTTAATTACAATAATTATATTTTTTATCGGAAAGGGCTACGCCCTTTGCGGGCGGACACATGGGTCCGCCCCTACGGAGGGCTGTTTTTATTTCGCAATTTATTGAACATTGTCCATCGATTTGATTTGCTCGTCCGGAAATTGTTATTGACAACAGAACAAAATACCGTTAAAATAAAATTGTGAGGTGAGAGAGTTATGGTGACGTACATTTGGCTGGGCATAATTATTATAATGGCGGTCATTGAAATAATTACGACTCAGCTTGTAACAATATGGTTTGCCGTGGGAGGGCTGGCTGCCTTTCTGGTATCGCTTTTCTTATCGGACAGCATACCCATACAAATCGCCGTGTTTGTTGCGGTTTCAGCCGTGGCGCTGGGCGCTACCCGTCCGCTTGTAAAAAAATACAACTCCCGTGACACCGTCCCCACAAATGCGGACATGATTATAGGGCAAACCGCCGTGGTAACGGAGACAATCGACAATGAACACGGAAAAGGCTTTATTAAGATAAACGGCAGCGTTTGGACGGCAAGATCCGAAAGCAATGCCGTAATAGAAAAGGACTCCCTTGTAACAATAAAGGAGATACAGGGAGTAAAGGCTATCGTCGCTTTGGCGGACGAATAATAAAAAACGGAGGTAACATAATGGTTTTGTTTATAGCGTTGGCGCTGCTTGTAATTTTGGCAATCATACTCATTGTGGCGAACATTAAAATCGTCCCTCAGTCAAAGGCTTGCGTAATCGAGCGTTTGGGGGCGTACAAATGCACTTGGCAGACGGGTCTTCACGTAAAAGTCCCCTTTATCGAGAGAGTTGCGAAAACGGTTTCTCTCAAGGAAAAGGTTGCGGATTTCCCGCCTCAGCCCGTTATCACGAAGGATAACGTTACAATGCAAATAGACACAGTGGTTTTCTATCAGATAACGGACCCGAAGCTTTACACATACGGCGTTGAGCGTCCCGTGGCGGCAATAGAAAATCTTACTGCGACCACACTCAGGAACATCATAGGCGAAATGGAGCTTGACCACACTCTTACCTCAAGAGACGTCATAAACGCCAAAATAAGAGGCATACTTGACGAGGCGACAGACCCTTGGGGAATAAAGGTAAACAGAGTCGAGCTTAAAAATATTTTCCCGCCAAAGGAAATACAGGACGCCATGGAAAAGCAAATGAAGGCGGAGAGAGAACGCCGTGAAGCGATACTTCGGGCAGAGGGCGAAAAGGCGAGCAAAATCCTTGTGGCGGAGGGTCAGAAGGAGTCCCAAATTCTTGCTGCGGAAGGCGAAAAACAGGCGGCAATACTCCATGCCGAAGCGATTAAAGAGGCGAAAATCCGTGAAGCGGAGGGCGAAGCGGAAGCGATTATCGCCGTTCAGAAGGCGACGGGGCAGGGCATTAAATTCCTGAATGAAGCAGAGCCCACAAAAGAGGTTCTTACCATAAAAAGCCTTGAAGCATTCTCAGCGGCCGCCGACGGAAAAGCCACAAAGATTATCATCCCCTCGGACATCCAGGGTGTGGCAGCCTTGGCAACCTCCGCAGCGGAATTGCTTAAGAATGATTAATTCTCTGTAAGCCTCGGTAAATGTACAATGTACAATGAGATAAAATTTTTATTTCTGCACACCCGCCGGAAAATTAGCAATTAGCAATGAGCAATTAGCAATGTCGGAAGCCGCTTTTTGCGGCTTGTTCCGCTCATTTCATTCGCTCGAATGAAATTTAAAATCTTAACAATCAAACTTAATGCGAACAATCTTTAAAATCTATTATAACGGGGTGTGGGGTTTACCCCACCATTCATTGTACATTGTACATCGTACATTGTACATTAAACGTATGTTCCGCCATTCATTGTACATCGTACATTCTATAATGGGTTAAAGGTCTTGCCCTTTCATTCTAAAAAACAAAACGCCTGCCGGAGAAATCAATCCTCGGCAGGCATTATTTTTGTTTGACTTGCTGCTTTTTTGAAATGCGTCCCGCAGCAGCCGGTGTATTTGACATTGCTGCAGGTGTTCCGCAGGTTATTTTGAGATTAACACCGATATATTTGGAAGTACCGATTTAATTGGCAGACATAGGAGCTTTTTCGTATTAATCGCCCTGTTCCTCCGCCGCCTTAATCATATCGTCGGGTATTGCTTCACCGTGCTTTACAAACAGCAGCATGATTATCGCAAGGGCAAATACAATGGGACTGTAGTAGAACAGCGACATATAGGTTCCTGCGAACATTCTGATAAAGCCGTAAACGATTGGGGATGCAATCTGAGCGGAGAAGGTGGCGGTATAATAGTAGCCTGTAAATGTGCCGACCTTATCAACGCCGCCGATTTCAAGAACAAGGGGAAGGGTGTTTACCGTGATAAACATATTTGCCGCGCCGCCCAAAACAAGAACGGGGTAGACAAGTATGCTGAGGATATGGGTTATATCGGCTACGGAGTCGGATATATCCTTAAGAGCCGCTCCGAATGTGACGGACTCGCTTCCAAGCACCGTCTGAGCCACATTTATAATGCTTGTGTAAACATCGTTGACCGTATCGGGATCGGAGCCGTTGTTTATTGCCGTTTGAACGCTCTCTTCGGAATAAGCCGCCAGATATTCATCGAAAGGCTCATATTTTGCCGCATCCTCTGCGGAGATTTCATCTCCGTTTTCAAGGGCGTTTTCATATTCGATGTAGCCGTCCATGGTTATAACCATTGCGGTTGCGTCCTCATCGGACAGTTCGGCGTTGTAGTTGTTAAGCTCGTCATTTATTGAAATATATGCTTGGTTTACCGTTACGTAGTTGCTTATCGAAAGACCCTTGCCGCCGAGCATACCCACAAATACGGCGAAGAAAATGACGAATGCCGCAAGGAATACCGCAAGACCGGCTAAGATTGTTTTCTTCCTGCCGAATTTCTTTCCCATCTTGCCGGCGGGAAGAGCGGCTATAGCGGAAACCACTGCGAATATAAGCATAAGAATGGTAGCTTCCGAGGTTATCATATGGAGGATTTCCTGGGCAAACAGGGAGAAGAAGGTTGTTATTGCGTTGGTGCCGCAGAACAGGAAGAAAAGACAGGCAAGCATAAAGAACAGGCTTCTCTTTTCGCCCTTTGACAGCTTGATAGCTTTTTTGGCCTCTTTTTCGGCTCTTTTGGCTTCCTTTTCAGCCTTTTTTCTTGCGGCTGCATCCGCATAAGCGTTTGCCTCGCCTTTAAGCTTAATGCTTGTGTCCTCCTCCTTAACGAAGAAGAGAAGTATAAGCATTCCCACTATCATAACAACCGAGCCTATGGCAAAGACATAGGGGAAGGACAGCGTTTCATTTGCCGTTATCTGCTCTCTTGACGCGCCTGTGAAGATCATGCAAAGGAAAATGCCTATTGTGCCGGCAACCATGCCTATTGCGCTTCCTATGCCGCCCATAAGGTTTATAACGGCATTGCCCTCGCTCCTAAGTGAAGGAGGAGTTAAGTCCGGCATCAGCGCCACTACGGGAGCGCGCCACAGGGACATTGTAAAAACAAAGAGGATAATGCATATCATCGTTGCGGGGAGACTGCCCGTTTGTAAAGCGATAATGGGGATAAGCATAAAAAGAACGGCAGAAATGGGAGCACAGGTTACGATAAACGGACGCCTTTTCCCCAGCTTTGAATGGCAGTTGTCGGAGAGCTTGCCGAACGCAGGCTGGAATATAACTCCGAAAATATTGTCAAACGTCATTATAACGCCGATAAACAGCGGTACGAGAGTGAAGCCGCCGCCTGCAAGGGCAACGTCCTCGCCCTGGGCTTCGGCGAACCTTGTGAGTATGGGCAGCTTTTCAACAAGAATATTGCTCCAGGAGGTAATAAGGTCGCTTGAGGAGAGCAGCTTGTTAAGGATTTTTGTGATATACGGGTCATAAATGGCCCAAGCAATGGAGGTTGCAAGAAATCCAAAACCGGTTAATATGGTTTTTTGGTAGTTCAGCTTTGTAACGCCGACCTCACTGTCTTTGGTTTTTGCCATATGAATGCTCCTTTCAAGATTTTGCATCTGTTTAAGCAAAACGCTCGATTTTTTTCGGTGCTTGCTTAATCGGCACTTACTTAATTATATCAATTTTTTTACTGTTAGTCAATAAAATTTTATGCAATTTTACGATACAGTTTTCGGAGAATTGTCGTTTAAGACAACATTTTGACGGTTACACCTGAGAGTGTGTCGTCTTTTTCGATGAGGCGGAGGATGAGTTTGACTCGTAAATTTCTTCGACCTCCTCCATTTTTGCAATATCACGCATTACCACGTTAAACGGAACGGACTTGGGAATCCTTAAAAAGTAGCGGCAGCAGTATTTTCCGCTTTCGCTTTTATCCGTATCATCGCTGTCTTCCGTGCTTGTGCAGTCAAAGGATGTGATGACTATCTGCTTCCTGTCAAAATAATCCTCTATCATCGGCAGAGCTGTTTTTTTGTCGTTTGTGATTACCTCAATAAAGCGTATTCCCCTATGCTTGATAAATTTGTCCTCAAGTCTTCTGAGCGTTCCCGTAGTAAAGATAATCGCCAGCATTGCTATGGTTATTATGCGGAAGTAGCCCATGCCTATGGCAAGTCCCATACAGCCGCTGATCCAAACTGTCGCAGCCGTTGTAATTCCCGTTACAACGGAGCCGTCCTTTGATTTTATGATTGCGCCTGCGCCGATGAAACCGACACCTGAAACAACGCCGGACGCAATACGGGACATATCCACCTTGGAAGCTTGATCAAGAGCTTCGTTGCCCATAAGAGAATAGCACATTTCCGCAGAAATCATTGTTGTTATAGCCGCTCCCAGACACACGAGAGCGTGGGTTTTCATGCCCGCCGGATGATTTGAAAGCTCTCTTTCAACTCCGATGAGCGCACCGATAAGCACGGCTACCGCAACTCTTATAATTATATCCAGCCATGTCAGCTCGCCGCTGAACAGGCTTGCAATGTATTCCATTAAAGCTGCCTCCTTTAATATGATAGGGTGAATTTACGGCTTTTGGCCGGTTCCGCAGCATATATATGCGGAATTATTTTTCTTTTGGCTGTTTCCGTTCCGGCAATACGGCGGGAATAAGCACGCACAGCACAGGGCAAATAATTTTTATTATGAGGACATATATGTTTCCCACAATAGAAATCGACCCTGTAAGAGCGGGAACGGCAATGAGTATTGCGCCTGCAAATGTAAGAGCGTACTCGATAAGGGGAATTGTGTTTAAGGCCCGTGAAATTTTTTCGGCGGAGTACATGAGCTTTGATACGGAATGGATTTTTCCGTCCGTAAATACGTCTGCGGGAAGAGACGGCTCCACCTTTTCGGATTTTTCCGTAAAATAAGAAGATTGGTACTCATCCGGATCTGCGGCGGCATTTTCCTTGAGTTTGCATTTTTTGATTATATAATCCGCAGAGATATTCGGGTCGCAGGAGTTAATTATGATTTTGATGTTTTTGTTTGAGAGATGCTTGAAGAACGAAGCGACGCTCCGTTTGATAT
>JAJQGK010000135.1 GCA_021200555.1 Clostridiales bacterium
ACGCAGGATTATAGAAATTGCACAGACGATTATCGAGGCGTCAACAGAGCGTATCGTTACAAATTATCCTTTTGAAAATCAAGAGCTTGACAATGCCGTATTTTCATCCTTAAACCGCTCGTATCCCAAAACCGGAGAATTTATACACATTGTGGAGTTTGACCAAAGCAACAAATCATTAAAAAACATTGACAATATTTTCAAAAGCGTAAGATATTGCAGAATAGGCTTTGCTCCGGTTTACTGCTACTCCGTAGGTTTGGGAGAGTTTAATTCCTCTCTGTTCCCTTATTTTTTCCTTACCGAGTCATACGGCTTGCTTTTTAACGAAAACGGAAGCGACGGAATTTTCACGAACAATGAGGATTTTGTAAAGCAGCTTACTATTGCGGCAAATAAGCTTTCCTCCTCGTGTGAGCCGTTGGGCGCATTTTGCGATAACGTATTTAAAATAAAGGATCATTTTCAAAGGCTTTCCGGCTCAAAAACCATTGGCTGCTTTTGCAACCATATGTGTACGCTCCCCATATCTCCGCCGGAGGTTTTTGAAGCGGGTACAAGCGATAATCTTCCAAACAGAGAAATATTCGTTCAGCTTGTAACAAACCATTATATGGGTATGCGGAAATTTTATGATGATGAGTGGCATGTAATGCCGGAGGACAGCATAGACGATTATGTTAAAAACGGTCCGCAGTATGATGTGCCGAAAAGCCTGATGAACACATTGCCCAACGAAATGCGGCGGTTGGTTTTGCAGAGTTTTTATGATATTGCAAAGGACAACCCGAAGGCGTACTTTTTTGCGGATAAAAGCATTATCAATTTTTCCGATCCCTGTTTCAATATTGAGATCTACGGCAGTGCAGTCTGCATTTACGGAAGTATCCCGACTTCTGAGGATCCGTTTTCCGGTCAGTACAGGATTTTTGTGAAAAACAAAAACATTGCTCAGGATTTTGTCTACTGCAAGGGATTTTTGGAACGCAGCGGACTGTACCATTCCGGTGAGTGGATGCTGTCGAAAATCAGCGAGGCAATTGAAAGCTGTAAAAATTAAATCTGAAACATACCGAAAAATTCTTATTTGTAATTATTGACAAATATTGTTATCTGATGTATAATATCGGTATCTTAAAGAAAGGCAGGCAGATATTAATGGTAACACTTATTAAATTCTTAGTGGCTATTCTTAAGGTTCTTGTTTCCTTTGACAAGCTCGGAGTACTTGACGAGGTTATAAGCAATCTCGAAGCTCTTATCGCCGGTGATGAGGAAGAAGAGGCTTAACACCATAACCCTGCAGACACAATTAAGCTCGGTATCTTTTCGATATCGGGCTTTTTTAACGCAAGCTTTTTAAATTAAACTGCCGATTATGTAATTTGAAATAAGAGCGCCTTTGTCTGTCAGACTTACGGAATTATCCGACACGGTTACGTATTCGGCGGAAAAGGTCTTTGCTTTTTCAAAAAGGCTTTTCGGAATATCACAGCCGAATTTTTCCCTGTAATCATCGTTTGTAAGCCCGCTTTTCAGACGGAGACGGAGCATTATAAATTCCTCTTCGCTGCCGCCTAAGCTGTCGAATACGGCTTTTTCTCCGGCGATAAAGCCCCTGAAATCCCTGCTTGTGAAGAACCTTTTCCCGCTTATAAACGAGTGGGCGGACGCTCCCAGACCAAGATATTCTTCACATCTCCAGTATTTCAGATTGTGCTTGCTTTCAAAGCCGCTAATGGCAAAATTTGAAATCTCATATCTTTCAAGTCCGCGGGCTTTCAGCCTGTCGCACACCTTGAGATACATATCGCAAACGCTGTCCTCGTCGGGAAGATTGAGCTTGTCACGCCTTTTGTAAAAAACCGTGTTTTCCTCGATTGTAAGCATATAGGCGCTGATGTGCGGTGTTCCCGTATTAAGGCAAAAATCAATCGTTTCATTGAGGGAGCTTTCCGTTTGGTTGGGAATGCCTAACATAATGTCAAGGGAAATATTGTCAATTCCCGCTTTTCTCGCCCAATTTACGGCATTTTCAACCTGCGTCCTGCCGGCTTTTCTGCCCAAGGCTTTTCTCTCCCCGTCAACGGCGGACTGAAGCCCCAATGATATCCTGTTTACGCCGAAGAAGGACAGAGCTTTAAAAAAATCCTCGTTTACGCTTGATGGGTTACATTCAACGGTAATTTCCGCATTATCGGATACGCTGTAGCTTTTCCTTGCACGGTTCAGAAGAAATCCTATATTGTCCGCTCCGATAATCGAAGGCGTGCCTCCGCCGAAATATACGGTGTCAAAGGCTAAATCGGAATTTTTCGTAAAATCTCCCGTCCTTCTCCCCGCAGTCATCTCATCAGCGGCAGCGGCGCAGTATAGGCTTATGGCGTCATCCTTGGGGATTGTTGAATAAAAGTCGCAGTAGGGACATTTTGAAAGGCAAAAGGGAATATGAATATACAGACCGTCCATAGCTTTATCGCTCCTTTAAGTTTATTGTACATTTATTGACCGCCGAATGTCAACAACTACTTGCAATTCAATGATTTTATGTGACAAAAAATCGGGATTTTTCTTAATATTTCAAAAATAACAATATTTTTTCGCAAAAACACTTGCTAAATCAAAAATTGTATGCTATAATCAACTCAATCACAAATAAAATTGCGAAAAGGGTCGGTAAAAAGTATGAATTATTGTGTACACTGTAAATGTAAATACAATTACGCCGTAATTCGCTTTTTATCGGCAATTTTGTAACAACTCACAGCTTTTGGCGGCTTTGAGCTGCTTTAGGCTGTGTTTTTTTGTGAAATTTTTTGAAGGAAATGTTATTATGAAAATTAAAAG
The DNA here is from genome assembly GCA_021200555.1 of Clostridiales bacterium. Lineage (GTDB taxonomy): Bacteria > Bacillota > Clostridia > Oscillospirales > Acutalibacteraceae > UBA1081. Next base: position 2,848 of record JAJQGK010000135.1, read on the forward strand.
ATTTCTGAGCGTGCTTTTGTCGATCCTGCTCGTTTTGTCGTCAGTCCCTGTTTTCGCCTCTGCGGCAACCTCGCCCGACGGGTACCTTACATATGTGATTTCAGGAGGAGGAGCTGAGATAACCGATTGCGATACATCAATCAGCGGTGATTATATTATCCCTTCTACTTTAGGAGGATATTCTGTAATATCTATACCCAATAATGCATTTTTTGATTGTGCATCTCTTACAAGCATATTTATACCGGACAGCGTAACATTTATAGGCAATTCTGCATTCGGTAATTGCGCGTCCCTTAAAAGCATAACTGTTGATGCAAATAATGAATATTATTCAAGTGATTCGCAAGGTGTTCTTTATGATAAGGACAAAACAAATCTTATGTTCTGTCCCAGATGTTTAACTTCCTTCACAATCCCGAACAGCGTAACTTGTATAGGCGGCATGGCATTTTACGGCTGTGAATCTCTTACAAGCGTAATCATTCCCGATAGCGTAACAACCATTGACGATTATGCTTTTTTAAACTGCACATCTCTTGCAAACATAACAATCCCCGATAGCGTAACCTCAATTGGTATTTTTGCATTTGACGGATGTACATCTCTTACAAGTATAACTATTCCTGACAGTGTAACTGAAATAGCCGAAGGTGCATTTTCCGAATGCTCATCCCTTGAAGGTGTAACAATAGGCAACGGCGTAACAACAATTGGTGGTATGGCTTTTTTATACTGTACATCTCTTACAAGTATTTTCATACCAGACAGTGTTACTTCAATTGGAGAATCTGCATTTGATGGCTGTGAATCCCTTGAGTCAATAACAATTGGAAAGAACGTGAAATCAATTGGCTGGTGGGTATTTACAAATACGGCATATTATAATGATAAATCCAACTGGGATAATGGAGTGCTGTATATAGATGATTATCTTATAGCAGCGGATACAAGTATAACCGGAAGTTGTGAAATAAAAGCCGGAACAAAAGTACTGGCATCTGAAGCATTTGCAGATTGTTCATCGCTTAGTAGTGTAACGATTCCCGATAGCGTAATATCGCTCGGACAATGGACATTTGCCGGCTGTGCATCGCTTAAAAGCGTGAATATTCCCGACAATATAACTGTAATAGACTACAATTTGTTTTCCGGATGTTTGTCCCTTGCAAGTATAACTATTTCAAATAATATAACATCAATCCGTGATTATGCATTTTTTGGCTGTAACTCCCTTAAAAGCGTAACCATTCCGGGCAGCGTAACATCGATTGGCAGCAGGGCGTTGGGTTATGATTATGATAGTGACTATTATAATGGGGGAGTTTATAGTGATGCTATTATTATTGACGGTTTTACAATCTACGGCTATGACGGCACGGCTGCGGAGACTTACGCCAACGAAAACGGCATAACCTTTATATCCTTAGGCGAATATATCGAACCAACCACCATCGAGCCTACAACCGCAGAACCGACCACAGTCCCCGCCACAACCGAGCCTGTTACGGCGGACGGACAAGTAATAATCATTCTCGGCGATGTAAACGGCGACAACAAGGTTACCGCTGCGGATGCGAGACTGGCTTTGAGAATTGCCGCAAAGCTTAACGACGGTACGGACAAAGAGCTTGCGGCTGCCGATCTTGACGGCAACGGCAAGGTTGCAACATCCGAAGCGAGGACTATCCTCAGAATGGCGGCGTTGCTTGAGGAGTCAATGGGTACGATTGTATTTGGCGAACCCGTAACGACAGTACCGGCAACGGAAGAACCTGCAACGGCAGCACCCACCACAGCAGAGCCTACAACGGCAGAATCAACCACAGCCGAAAAAGCTAAAATCACCGCAGAGGTGACGGACGCCTGCGTAGGCGAAGAGGTTGAGGTTACATTTTCCGTTGAAAATTTTGCCGGAGCGGAATGCGGCGTGATTTATTTTACATATGATCCCGACGCACTTGAGTTTGTCTCCGCAGCGGTTCATAATTCTACCGGAATGGAATCCTTTGCAGGCAATGACATATATCATGATAACAGACTCGGCTACGGCTTTATGTTTTTGGAAAATTCGGAAGACAACTCGGCGGAGTTTTTGAGCGTTACATTTAAGGCTCTTAAGTCCGGCGATACAACCGTAACATGGGAGTGGGACGAAGCCGAAGGCATTGACGTTATTCTCAACGGCAGCGCGGATTTAGAGGTTATTTCCGAAGAATCGACTACAGCGGAAACTACAACGGTTGAGCCTACTACGGTTGAGCCGACAACAGAGGAACTGACCACGGCTGAACTTACCACGTCCGAACTCACTACGGAAGAACCTACTACGGAAGAGCCCACCACCGAAGAGCCTACCACCGAAGAGCCTGCCACCGAAGAGCCCACCACAGAGGAGCCTGCTGCGGCTGAAATTCCCGAGGGCGCAGTTGCCTACAGTGAATTTCCCGATGAAATGAAGGCATTTATCGAGGGCAAATTCGGATTTTCAGGTACAATTGACGCCGACGGTTCAAGCGAAAGTGTTACTCTGAAAACAGACGGGAAAAACATAAAAATGA
>JAJQGK010000049.1 GCA_021200555.1 Clostridiales bacterium
GTGTACCGTAATTCATTGCCCTTGTCAACTCTTTTCGTAAATTTTATTTGCTTTTGACTTTATTATAGTACACGCTTTTTGATTTTACAAGGGATTTTTCGAGGATATTTTTATTAGCTTTGAAATTTTACGATATGTTCAAAAAATCGGAATTTTCTCCTGCATTTTTTGACGGTGAAAATTAAATTTTACATACCCTGTCACAGTGTGTCACAGGACATAAATAATTGATTAATCACGCAAAAAACCCGCCTCGTAAAAAAGGCGGGCATCGTTTAAATTAAATCATTACAGGGAATTTATAAGCTCTATCTGATTGACGTAAATATACTCAAAGTCCGAGGTGTCCATTCCCATATAGCCTACGTGGCTGAAATTTTCAATAACGGGCATAACGTTCCAAACTCCCGTCTGAATTTCATCCTCGCTTATATCCTCATAATAAACGTATTCCTCATCAAAGGGATAAAGAGCCGAAATCACAGGAACAATTCCGTCATTCTCACGCCATTCCGCAGTCATTTCCACGCCGTCGTAAACCTCGCCGTCAAAGTGACCTATCTTATAGGACAACAGAGTGAAAAGCGGGAACATTGTAATAGGCGGAGAATATGTACCGTCGCTGTTTTCGCTGACCTGCTGTCCCGTATAGGAGAAGTAGTAAACCCCGTCAACGGTGTCGATCATCTCGTTCAGCGCCGCAGCTCCTCTGATTGTCAAATCATAACCGCAGTTGTCATCGCTTGTAACAAGGCTCTTAATGCCCGAAAAGCTTAATTTGCCTTTAATCCCCTGAGACGATACGGTTGTAAGTCCGTACTGCTCAAGCTGGAAATCCCAAACGGAGGACAAAGCCGTTGTGCCTAAAACATTGCCCATAAGAGCAAGCATATAAGCGGTGGGAAGCTCGTCATAAAGAATATTTGACGCCGGAGTGCCGTTATGGGGAGCGCTCATTGTCGTTACGGAGTAGACATAATCCCCCTTGCCGCCGGTGAAAAAGTCGGAAACGTCATCGCCTGACGCAGCCTGTTCCTCTTCGGAGCCGTTCTCAAGGAGCCATGTAAACAGCCTTACCGTAGGACCGCCCAAGCTGTGGCCGATAAGGTTAATCTTGATAAGCTCGCCGTTTTCATCGGTCTGACCGAAGGTGTCCATAAGAGCGTTGCCCTCGTAGCTTCTGCCGTAGCGGGCATGACCGTGAGCCGCACTGTGCGCCTCGCCGTAATCAACTACAGTTCCGGTAAGCTGAGCGTAAAGCTCGCAGGCTCTGTCCCAGTTGGAGCTGATTTTGCCCACGGACGCAGCGTAGCACTCAATTCCCATTGCCTGCAAATCCTCAAGCATATCGCCGTTGGTGCCGCCCCAATAGGGAGCGAGATCGTTAATTCCGTCATAGCTGCCCCAGCCCATCATACCGTGAACAAAAACATAAGGGTAGCTTGTGCCGTCGGAGTCGGAATCCGCAAATGCCGTAATTCCGGCGCACGAGGCAATCATTACAAGTGAAAGTACAACCGAAAGAAGCTTTTTCATAGCTCTTTCCCTCCTAAAATTCGTCCGAGAACTTCCGATTAGTTAAGTAACCACTGATTAAATCACGCAGGACTGCCGGACACATTCTCTGCTTGATTGTTTTCCGCAAAGCATTTCACAAATACTCAAAATACATTAACTAATCGGAAATTCCCTAAATTTCGCATTACCATTATATTAATAATATATTAATTTTTTTCTGTTGTCAATATCTTTATGAATTTTTTTTGAATTTTTTATTAATATTCTTGCTCTTACGAACCGCCCAACGTCAAAAAAACCGCAGATTTTCTCTGCGGATAAAATGTTTTTTTGTAAGCCTTAACAAGGTGGATAAAACTTGCTTAATTCCAAATAATGGTCATTGTAAGTCCAAGTCTTTGATAGTTTATTCCCTCGATAAAGCCCAAGTCGAAAATAGCCTGTTCAAGAGCGTCCGCCATTTCGCTGTTATCCATAAAATATGTAGCGTGCATTGTCAGCTCATCCGGCGCTATCATGTCAAACAGCTTAAATCCGGTCAGCCACCAGTGCTTTTCGGGGCCTCTTGTCATATGCAGCTCATCGCCTTTGTAAAGAGCGAAGGACATCGTTACCTCGTCTTCATCCTCTGCGCAGGCGTAACCTATTCCGTCGGAACCCTCGGGTCTGTAATAAATGCCCATTTCGCCGCCGGTTGTTATGCCGTAACGCCCCTTCCAAATCTGGAACATCCAATCATATCCGCCGTAAGTAAACTTAAGACGCATGGTATCGTAGTACATTCCCACAAGAGCTGCGCCTGCATCATAAAGAGAGCTGTAGCCGAAATTTCTCTGCCACGACTGGGACTCGGAGTAGAAAATCTGCTGATTTTTATCATACCTGAAGCCCGCCGCAAGAATAATCTCGCCGACTTCCTTTGCAGCTCCCGTAAGCCCCTCAAGGGAATTGTCGTCGGAAACGGTGCCGTCCGTCACAACGTTAAAATAAACGCTTGAGCCGGCGGTTGTGGTGGTTTCAACGGTAGTTGTATAGGTGTTCGCCTCAGCAAGGAACTGCTCGATATACTGCTCCTCCTCGCTTAAGGTCGCCTCCTCGGTAACAACCTCGGTTACGGTTTCGTTTTCGTCCGAATATTCCGTTGTATATAAATTGGTGGTCGGCACCTGATAGGTTATCTCCTCAACGCCGCCGCCGTTGTCTTCATCGGAGGACGCAGACACCAAAAGCCAAACTGCGCAGCCTATAACGGCAACGACAACAACAGCCGCGCATATCCCGATAATTATAGTTTTCTTTTTCACTGCTTATCCCTTCTTACGGACAGAAGTAATCGTGTTGTCTTAATATGTCAATCCATAATAAGCATAGCATATAATTGTAAACTTTGAGTGAACTTTTTGAGAACATTCTTTGATTTTAGGACACATTTTGTTCACAATTCCCGTTTTAAGCTCGCAAATATGCGGAAATATCCTTACAAAATCAAGCCGCCGGCTTCAGTTATATTAGAGAAAAAGCTAAGCCTCGGATTTTCACCCTTGGCTCAGCATTGTAATTTTCACTTTGACCTTAAATGTCAGTTTTTATAATTTCATTTATAATGCACTAATGCAACCGCATCCACATCAGCGCCCGGCCAGCTGCCGGTTGTAGCAGACTTAAGATCCGTCAGACGGACGTATTTATATGTTGCGCCCTCCGGCACCATTCCGTTTATATCCACTCCGGAAAGAGCGCCTTCGGCAGTTCCCACTTCAATCCAATTTACCAAATCGTTGCTGACTTCAACCAAAGTGGGCTCCGCAGAGGGGCCGATTTCATATACATAAATATCAATTCCCTCTCCGTCGTATAACTCAACATCAAATCCAAGAGTTATTACTCCGCCTCCGCCAAGCACTATATTTGTATAACAATCACCGTCAGTAAGAAAATCCTGTCTGCCCAGTGCATAAGAAGGATCCATAAAACCTTCTATTGAAGTCCACGGATCTCCGGGTTCAAAGGAAATCACGCTTGTGGCATATGCATACACGCCGCCGGTTAAGTCTTCATCCGAGCTTTTAACCATGGAAACAGTCCCCACATCCGCATGAGATGAATTTGTTAAGGCTGCCTGTACGGTTACGCTTTCGTATCCGTCCTTTTCAAATGTTACCGTATATGTTCCCAATGACTCAACGCTCTGACTGAATGTTCCGTCCGAACCGCTCGTCAAAGTAACGGGATTTTCGGAGTCCAAGGCAATTGTAACCGTGACATCGGACAGCACGCCGCCCTTTGACGCTTCTACCACCGTACCGGTAATAATGCCCTCATCAAGCAAATAGCCGTCCGCTTCCGTCATTTGGTCACCGTATACTTCTATGTCATTCAAATAGTAATCGCTGCAGCCTTCCAACGAAAATACAAGCTCATATGTGTCCGCAGGGAGCAGCGGAACGGAGTATTCACCGTTTTCGTCCGTTGTTAAGGCAACATACAGGCTTCCGTTCTGATAAATCGAAACCGTTGCTCCGGCAATCGGGTCGGTGCTTTCCTCACCGCAGAGCCACGCCGTACCGGATAATGAGCCTGTTTCTATAAGCCGTGCCGTAATTCTGAGAATAAGCCTTGCATCGGCGGGATTAACCTTTCCGTCCGGTATAACATCGGCGGCTAAAATCTGCACGGAAGTAAGCGTTTCAAGCTTTGCGGCTGCACGAAGAGCCAATCTTGCGTCTGAAGCGGTAATATCACCGTCATCGTTTACGTCACAGAGAGTGTAGGCAAGGGGCTCCTCCGTCTCGGTATATTCGCCTAAGGATATAAACGTAATGCCGTTTTCGTTGGCGTATTCTTCCGCAGCCGTACCGTCATAGCCGTATATGATAAGATTATCGTCACAGCCCTCAAAGGCGTTGCTGCCGATTGAGGTAACAGCGGCGGGAATGGTTATGCTTGTAAGATATATGCATCCGTAAAACGCGCGGCTGCCTATTGAGGTTACGGAATAACCGCCCAAAGTACCGGGAACTGCATAAGCTCCGCTGATTGCGGTATCACAGCCGTAAATCACCGCTTCACCGTTGGAAATTGTGTAAGTCAGATATTCATCGTATGATGTTTGCACTGTGACCGGCTCGATTGTTGTGGGCTCGACTGTTGTGGGCTCTTCCGTCTCGGTATATTCGCCTAAGGATATAAATGTTATGCCGTTTTCGTTGGCGTAAGTCTCCGCCGCCGTGCCGTCATAGCCGTAAATTGTAAAGCCGTAAACAGGAATACTATCCCCCCAGCTGCTATAATAGCCAAATGCTAAATCACCAATGAAAGTTACACTGCCGGGTATGATTACACTCGCAAGGGATTTACAACGATAAAACGCTGCATCTCCAATCGAAGTAACGCCATTGCCGATTGTTACACTTTCAAGCAATACGCAGTCATAAAAAGCACACGTACCGATTGTAGTTACGCTGTCTGGTATGGTTATATTTTCAAGATATAAACACTCACCAAATGATGAATATACATCGCCCGTTGATGTTACACCAACTGATGTTACAGGATAGCCGCCCAAGGTATCAGGTATCGTGTAATCACCGCTTAAGGATTGGTCGCATGCAGTGATTTTTGCTTCGCCGTTTTCTACAGTATAAGTCAAATATCCGTCCTCGGATGTTTCCGCCATTGCTACAACAGGAACCAATGACAAAATGAGAAGAATTGACAGGGTTACGCTAATAATTCGCTTAATTTTTGACATAGGATTTTGCCCCC
>JAJQGK010000012.1 GCA_021200555.1 Clostridiales bacterium
CTGCTGCTGTGTATAAGAGACAGTCGTTCCGTTCGGCAATTTCAAGCATACTTTTTGAATTTTCCTGCCTGCTGTTGGAAATCTCAGTTGAGATTGTATTGTGCATAACATCTATTTTTGCCGAAAGCGCCGCCAGTTCGCCGTTGTCGGACTTGTCCGAAGCCTTTTTGCCGGCAGTGTACGCAAAAACCGCCGCAGCCAAAGCGCAGACCGCCGAAACCGCCGATAAAATCAAAACAATAATGTCCATATAATCCCTCCGAAACACATTATAACAGAAAAGTTTTCCGATGTTAAGTAATTTTTAAAAAAATTATCAACCTGCTATGGAAATTTTCTAACATATAATGTATAATGAAAGAAGATATATTATCCGCCGGAAGAGGTATGGCATTGAAAAGGACTTTATCGTTAATTTTATCTCTTATTTTAATATTGCTTTGCTTTTCCTCCTGCGATGAGGACAGCAGCACGGAGCTTTACTATCCCGTTACCGAGGATTTTACCACCCTTGACCCTCAGATTGTCAGCGGAACGTCCTCCAAAATCATAGCCTTTAATTGCTATGAGGGGCTTGTCCGTCTTGACGAAAACGGGGAAATTGCCGCCGCCGGCGCTTCATCCTGGGAGGTTTCGGATGACGCTCTCGTGTATACCTTCCATTTGCGGCAGGACGCCCAATGGTATTTGACAAACACCTCTAAGGAGGCTCTCAGCGGCGACGATGATGACTCTCTTTTGTCCGAAAGCTTTGACAGCCGTGTAACAGCGAAGGATTACGTTTTCGGAATATCGAGGGCTCTTGATCCCTCTACGGGCTCCGACGGGGGACAATATTTGACTGCAATAAAAAACGGAGCCTCTGTTTTAAGCGGAGATGCCGATGTAAGTCAGCTGGGAATTGAAGCCACGGATGACTACACCGTCGTTATAACCCTTGACTACGCCGACCCGGATTTCCTCTATTATTTAACAAGACCTGCCGCTTTTCCATGCAATGAGGAGTTTTTCAACGCATGCAGGGGCAGATACGGATTGGCAATGGAATATTTGCTCTGCAACGGAGCTTACATAGTTTACCGCTGGACTGCCGGTTCTGTTATCCGTCTTGAGAAAAATCCTCTTTACACAGGCGAGGGTCAGGCTCAAAACGACAGAGTTTGGGTTTATTATGTTTCTGACAGCGATACGGTGTTTGACAAAATCAAGGACGGAACATATGATGCGGGATATGTTGCTGCGGACGACGGTGAAAAGCTGAAAAAGAAATCGGGCTTTACCCTTAATGAGTGCAGCGATGTTATTTGGGGCTATTGGTTCAACTGCAATTCCGAAGTGTTTTCCGTAACGGATATGCGGCTTGCCTTTGCCTGCTCTGCGGATAAAAGTTTGCTGTCTCCGCCGGATTACATAGAGGGCGAGACAAACAGACTGCTGACAGCCGCCATGTCGCCCTATTTCGATTTTTCTCCTACGCTTATATCCTATGATGAAGCGACGGCAAATGAATATTTCAAGAATGCCATAAATGAAAACGAGGATCTTTCCGCTTCAATTACCGTAACGGTTCTCACCGCCGAGGATTTCTCCGAGTCCGTAATAAAACAAATTCAGGTTTGGCAGAGGGTTTTCGGAATTGACGTCAAAATAAAAACGGAAACGAGGGAGAACGCCGTTTCGCTTATGCAGTCGGGGGATTATGAAATAGCTTTCCTTCCCGTGGAGTTTTCGGCATTTAACACCTCCGAATATTTTAAAAGCTATGTGTCCGATTCCGCATACAATATTACGGCTTATTCAAGCGAGGATTACGACAGCCTTGTAAATTCAATTACAAACTCCATGTCGGATGATGAAAAAATCAGCGTTTACAAGGAATGTGAGCAGATGCTTATTTCCGACGGAGTTGTTATCCCCGCTTACACAGAAGCCTCCTACTTTGTTCAGGGCAAGGGCGTGTCCGGAATTTATTCCGTGTCCGAGGAGGAGATTTATTTCAGATTGGGCACGATTGTTTGATTTTGTATTTTGTGAAATTTCAGTTTTGTAAATATAAATACGAAAGGATTGATTATCAATGTCAGTAATAAAACCGTTCAGAGGAGTCCGCCCGTTAAAGGAGTACGCCCAAAAGGTTGCGGCGCTGCCTTACGATGTGATGAACAGCGAGGAAGCAAGAGAGATGGCAAAAGGGAACCCCTATTCCTTCCTTCATGTGGACAAGGCGGAGATTGACCTGCCCAAAGATACATATATATATGATGAAAGCGTTTATTTGAAGGCAAGAGAAAATCTGGATAAGCTTGTAAGCGACGGAATTTGCAAGCAGGACGAAAAGCCCTGTCTTTATATTTACCGTCAGATTATGAACGGCAGATCTCAGACGGGAATTGTGGGCTGCGCTTCTGTTGACGACTACATAAATAATATTATCAAAAAGCATGAGCTTACAAGAGCAGATAAAGAGGCTGACAGAATTAATCACGTTGATTACTGCGACGCCAACACGGGACCTATTTTCCTCACATACAGAGGCAATGACGATATTGACGCAGTTATTGCAAAATATACGAATACCGAGCCTGAGTACGACTTTGTAACGGATGACGGAATACAAAACACGGTTTGGGTTATTTCGGATGACGGCGATATAAACCGGCTTACGGAGGAATTTGCAGCCGTTCCATGCCTTTACATAGCGGACGGTCATCACAGAGCCGCTTCCGCAGTCAAGGTTGCACTTAAACGCAGAGAGGCAAAACCCGATTTTGACGGTACGGAGGAATTTAACTTCTTTTTGGCTGTTTACTTTAAAAGCGGCGATCTTGCAATTTTGGATTACAACAGGCTTATTGCAGATTACAACGGAATGACAAAGGCGGAGCTTTTGGAAAAATTAAGCGCGGATTTTTCCGTTGAAGAGGTGGGAAAGGACGCTTACCGCCCGAATGAAAAGCATACCTTCGGTATGTATGCGGACGGACTGTGGTACAAGCTGACCGCAAAAAAAGGAACATTTGACGAAAATGACCCCGTGGGAAGGCTTGACGTCTCAATTCTCCAAAAAAACGTAATTACTCCCATATTCGGAATCGAGGATCCCAGAACGGATAAGAGAATTGACTTTGTGGGCGGTATCCGAGGCTTGGGCGAGCTTGAAAGAAGATGCGGATTGGATATGCAAATCGCCTTTTCAATGTTCCCCACAACCTTAGACGATCTTATGGACATTGCCGACGCTTCAAAGGTTATGCCGCCTAAATCAACATGGTTCGAGCCGAAGCTTTTAAGCGGACTTTTTATACACAAGCTTACGTAAATAATTAATAATTGATAATTAATAATTTCGGAAGCCCTTACGGGCTTACTCCGCTCATTTCATTCGCTCTAATAAAATTTAAAATCTGAACAATCAAATTTAATGCATACGAACTTTTAATTCTATTACAATAGGGTGTGGGGGTTTACTCCACCGTTGCTAAAGGATGGTAAAAATGAAAAAGATAATCAGTATAATTTTAACCCTTGTTATTTTATCCGCATTTAGCTTTTCATCCTTTGCCTATTACTATGAGGACGGGGTAAAATTCAACTTAAAAATCGGGCTTAATCCCGTAGTCAGAGTATACGGCGACGGAACTTACGACATTACCATGTACGCTTACAGCGTTCAGGGTATGACAAACGGCGACCTTACCGTTGCCTATGAGTCCGATACGGAATTTACAGACTGGACGGACGAGGGCGGCGCCGATATGCTCTCCATAGGCGAAGAGGACGGGATAATTTATGTTTCGTTTGTGTATGAAACGGAAAATGAGGATGCCGTAGCAAAGCTTTTCACCTTAACATTTAAGGGCGATACGGAAAATCTGCCCGTTATCACAGCCCAAACGCTGGCGGGGACATCGTGGGGCGCCGTATATGATCCTGTTTTTGCAATTGCGGGAACGTCCGAAGCCGAAACGGAGGAAACATCAAGCGAAGCCCCTGAAGCCGCCGCTTATTTTCGAGGCGATGCAGACGGAAACGGAAAAATCACCGCTGCCGACGCAAGGCTTGTG
>JAJQGK010000011.1 GCA_021200555.1 Clostridiales bacterium
GTAATCCGACTGAGCTATTCCCAAAATGCTGTCGGACGCTATGCTGTCTGTGGAGTCTATATTTTTAAGCTTTTTCTGAATTATCTCATTGCGTTTTGCTGCATCGTCAATGGATGAGTCCGCTTCGGAAATTTTCTTTTTAACCTTTTTAAGAGCTACGTCAAACATATCGTACTGTTTTTTGACTGCGCCCAAAATCACCTTTATCTCGTTGGCTTTTTCGTTTACCGCAAGGGTTCTCAGCCCCATTGACACGGAATTTAAAAGCGCCGTAACCGTTGTGGGACCTGCAATCATAACGCTGTATTCATTTTGAATTTTTTCAAGCAAACCGTTTTTTGACGAGGCAATTTCGGCGTAAAGTCCTTCTGTGGCGAGGTACATAATTGCAAACGGAGTCGTCTCCGGCGGATTGATGTACTTTGATACGTCCTTCGCTTCGCTTAACACACGCTTTTCAAGGGCTTTTCTTGCGTTCTCAACGGCCTCGCTGTCCGCCTCATCAGCCGCAGAGCAGAGCCTTGCGTAATCCTCCATTGGAAATTTTGAATCGACGGGCAAATACGTTATCTGCGAGGAGTCCTCGCCGGATGGGAGCTTTATTGCAAATTCCACGAAATCACGGCTTCCCGCAGGCTGATAATTCTTTATATACATATTCGGAACGGTCTGATCCAAAATGCTTTCAAGCTGATATTCGGCCCATGTGCCTCTCGCCTTGACGTTTGTCAAAATCTTGTTGAGAGATGTGACGTTGGCGGTAACTCCGCCGGAAAGCTCCTTCATTTCTCCCAAGGACTTGTACAGCTTTTCCAGCTGATCCGATACCGTTTTAAATGAGGAATCAAGACGGGTTGTAAGAGTTGACGTCAGCTTTTCATCAACGGTCGCTCTCATCTCATCAAGCTTTTTCTCATTTGATTTCGTCAGCTTGTCCACCGCAACCTCAACCGCCGCAGTGATTTTTTCATTTTGCTTGTCGTTCCTGTCGGCAATCTCAAGCATACTTTTTGTGTTTTCTCTCCTGCTGCCGGAAATTTCCGTTGAAATTGTCGTCCTCATTTCCTCAAGCTTTTTCTCGTTGGATTTTGTAAGCTTGTCCACCGAAAGCTCAAGCGCGGCAGTTATTTTTTCGTTCTGCCTGTCGTTC
>JAJQGK010000022.1 GCA_021200555.1 Clostridiales bacterium
TCAACGATCTGGAACAGCTTGCCGACCATATCATGAAGCTTATAAAAAAGCTGGATATTAAGAACCCCGTGTTAATCGGTGCTTCATTGGGCGGGTTTATCGCTCAGCTTATCGCAAGGCGGTATTCGGACATGGTGTCCGCTGCGGCTTTATATTCTACGTGCAGCCTGTCACAGGCGAGCATTGTCGACTTGAAAAAGCAGTATAAATCATACGGTGTGATGATGGGGCTTATGAAAGTTGTTCCTTATTCATGGATAAAGAAAGTGCTGTTTGCGGCGTCAAAAAAACAGGTCGGCATGGAAAATGAGAACCCCGCTAACAGAGCGTATATGGAGGATTTCTTCGCTTGGATTTATGGGCAATACACTAAGGAGTTTGACTTGCATATGACAGGCTTGATCATGGGTGTAGCAAACATAAAGCCCTTTGAGCTTTCGGATTATAAAAGGTTTGATGATAAAACGCTTCTGGTTCTTCCGAAGGCAGACAGGGCTTTTTCGGAGGCTGCGCAGGCGGATTTGCTTCTTTCTATGCCGAAAGCAAAGGCTGTTAAAGTAGAAGGCGGCCATACCGCCACACTCTATAAGGTTGATGAATATGTGCGGGAAACAAGAGAGTTTCTTGAGACTGATCTGCGATAAAAGGGAGAGATAAGGCGTGAAATATATCGGAATGCCCATGGGAATGTGGGTTTTGTTCGGGAAATCTTTTGAACGCAATTTATGTACGGATTTTGGACTGGACAGTGAAACGGCAAAAACCGTTAGAAAAAGAGCAAATTCCCGTTATATAGAAATTATTGCAAAAGTGCCGGAGTTTGAGAAAGCGGACAGGTTTAAGATGAATATCGTCAACTGCGCCCTGCTCTGTGCATTTGTGTTGAATATGCCCGAACGTCCCGATGTGGGGCGGCTGACGGAATATTATGCCAATTCTATGATGACTGCCCCAATGAAGTGGTTTTGCAGGATGAACGGCAAAAATAAATTCACCGATAAAGACATTTCTTCCTTGAGAGCCACGGAGAAGCTTCGAGCCGCCGACAGGAACCCATATTCGTGGAACATGGAGCTTTATCCTTATGAGGACGGCTCAGGATATGAGGCTCGTTTTACTGCCTGCGGTATCTGTACGTTGATGCGGGAACTGGGATTACATGATCTCATTCCGGCTATGTGCCGATTGGATTACACCATGAGCGAAGCAAGCGGAGTGTCGGATTTCGTGCGGGAATACACTCTCGCATCCGGCGGTCCTTACTGCGACTGCGGTTATAAGAAACGAAAGGAAGGCTGAAAACACGTTACCACAATAATATTTAAGAGCGACTACATCAGCCGCTCTTTTTTTACGCCCGCTTTGGAAGTGGGGAAGCTTATCCGTATGTAAAATCGTATATGCGACTTTTCCGGACGACAGTACATTTCACTATATATTCCCCAAATAATTTCAGCAGGATAGAAACTCCCGCTGAATAGTGTTTTTTATTGCAGATTACTTCTCCACCGGCTTCATCGTCGGGAACAAGAGGACGTCTCGGATGGTGGCGGAGTCGGTTAAGAGCATAGCCATTCTGTCTATTCCAAATCCTATGCCTCCCGTAGGCGGCATACCGTATTCCAGCGCTGTAAGGAAGTCCTCGTCCGTGTGGCTTGCTTCTTCGTCTCCTGCGGCAAGAAGCTCCTCCTGCGCCTTAAAGCGTTCTCTCTGATCTATGGGATCGTTTAATTCGGAGTAGGCGTTTGCCATTTCCCAGCCGTTCATAAAGAACTCAAAGCGTTCCACATAGTCGGGATTGCCGGGCTTTTTCTTTGTAAGAGGAGAAATTTCAACCGGATGATCCATAAGGAATGTGGGCTGAATGAGCTTATCTTCAACATATTCCTCGAAGAACAAATTGAGAATGTCTCCCTTTTTGTGCCTTTCCTCAAATTCCAGTCCCTTTTCCTTTGCCAGCTGTTTTGCCTGCTCGTCCGTTTTTATTTCAGTAAAGTCGATGCCAGTATATTTTTTTACGGCGTCAACCATTGTTATTCTCTCAAAAGGCTTGCTTAAATCCATTTCGATGCCGTTGTATACAATCTTTGCGGACCCCAGAACCTCTTCGGCAACATGACGGTAAAGCTTTTCCGTTAAGTCCATCATACCGTTGTAGTCCGTGTAAGCCTGATACAGCTCCATCAATGTAAATTCGGGATTGTGTCTTGTGTCAAGCCCCTCGTTGCGGAATACTCTGCCTATTTCATAGACCTTTTCCATGCCGCCCACAATAAGCCTTTTAAGGTAAAGCTCCAAGGATATCCTGAGCTTTAAATCCTCGTTAAGAGCGTTAAAATGGGTTTCAAAAGGACGGGCTGAAGCACCTCCCGCATTTGATACGAGCATGGGAGTTTCAACCTCTATAAATCCTTGACTGTCAAGGTAATTTCTGATGGATCTTATAATGAGAGAGCGTTTGATAAATGTATCCTTGACCTCGGGATTTACGATAAGATCCAAATACCTCTGACGGTACCTTGTTTCCGTATTTGTAAGACCGTGATATTTTTCCGGAAGGGGAAGAAGAGATTTTGTCAAAAGCTTAACCGATGACGCATGAACGGAAATTTCGCCTGTTTTTGTTTTGAATACATAACCCTTGACTTCTACAATATCGCCTATGTCATATTTCTTGAAATCGGCGTAGCTCTCTTCACCTATATCGTCCCGTCTGGCGTAAATCTGGATTTTTCCGTCACGGTCATGTATGTTCATAAAACTTGCTTTGCCCATGGGACGCTTCGTTATAATCCGTCCGCAAAGGGATACGGTTTTCCCCTCAAGCTCGTCATAATTGCTTATAATGTCGGAGCTGTGATATTCCTGATCGGCGGTGGTTACTTTAAACGGGTCTTTGTCCGCCTCTTGAAAAGCCTTAAGCTTGTCGAGTCTTATCTGCCTGAGCTCGTTTATGTTTTGCTCCGGCTGTGAATTGCCGGTCTCTCCGGACTTAATTTCATCTGCCATCTTTTTCTTCTCCAAATCTTACCGATATTGATTTAATATTTTTCAATCTTTTTGATTTCCAGCTTCATCATTCCCGACGGAGTTTCAATTTCAACGGTATCGCCGACCTTGCAGCCTAACAATCCCTTGCCGATGGGGGATTCATCCGAGATTTTATTCTCAATGGGATTGGCCTGCGGGAAGCCCACGATCTGATATTTGTTTTCCTCGTTAAATTCCGGATCGTAAACGGTTACATATGAGCCGATGTGAACCGTGTCGGTGCTGAGAGAGGATTCATCGATAATTTTTACATGCTGGAGCTGGTATTCAATTTCTGTGATTTCCGCTTCAAGCTTGCCTTGCTCGGATTTAGCCTCGTCATATTCGCTGTTTTCGGAAAGATCGCCGAAGGATTTTGCCTCTTTTATTTTCTCCGCAACTTCGTTTCTCCTTGTTGTACGCAGATATTTGAGCTTTGCCTTAAGCTCGTCAACTGCCTCTTGCTGTAAATGAAATTCGTCTGCCATTATTATTACATCCTTTCAGGTGTGTTTTTGCTTTTTTACAATTACTATATTATAATAAATTGCGGTCGTTCTGTCAAGCTATACATAAAAAATTATGCTTTTTCCGCTGTCCGCAGATCTCTCAAAATTTGCTCTTGTATCGGATATTATATTGTCAACGGAGTAGGGTACGGAGTCCTTTAACATCATCCTGCAAGCGGCGCTGTCAAGCCTGATTTCATTGTTTTTTATATAAAGCGCTCCCAAAAAATCCAAAGCGTTAATATTCGGAGGGCAAAGGGCTTTTAAATCGTTGAATCCGTCTGTGTAAAGAGGAGTAAATCCGTTTCCTGTCGGCGAGAAGACAATTCCGCCGCCGCTGTAATCTCCATCCGTGTCGATGACAATATCGTTTTCACCAATGCTGCCGCAGCTTTCGGCAACGGAAATCCCTGCGCCGTACTCTGTGAAAAGCCGCCGGCATTCGTCAAAGTATCGGTGGCTGTTCATTGTCACAACGGTGGTTTCTGCGGAGAATTTTACAATTTTTTCAAGCTGTACCGCATATTTTCCGCCTGTGTCGTTGACTACGCAGCGCATACGGCAGCCGGATAAGTACAGCTCCCGCAAAATCAATGACGCCGTGTTATACAAAAGCAAGCATTTAAAGGGCGTGCAGTCGAATTTTCTCAGGGACGAGCTTTGCGGAAGAGAATACCCCTCGCCGATAAGCACGGACCGTCCCCATGCGCCAACGAAATTTTCCACTTCGCTCCAATTTACACCCTTTTGATTTTCGAGAACATCAAGAATGTAAAACCTTTCGCCGCCGCCTGTCCTTATTTCCCTGATTCTGTCAACCGTTTTTCCTCGGCGGATTTTTCGTGCGGAAACGGACAAGAAGTTTAATATGATGAACATTTAATAATTCCTCCCTGTATACATCGGTATTATATGAGAACATGCCGTACATAAATATATTGACCGCATTTCCGAAATATTACACAGGAAAGAAAAAAATCCCGCACTTGTTACGGTGCGGAAAAATTTTTATGACTTATTACTTTATATTTATATCCGAGTAAAAATCGGATATATACTTTTCTATATCCTCTCTTGTGCCTTTAAACGGACCGGGAGTTTCCATTTTAAGCGATACTGTCGCTGTTGCCGTGAGCAAGGAGCTTTCCATATCATTTGTCAGCCGTTCGTTAATGTATGCGGCAAAGGTGGTATCTCCTCTGCCTGTTCTGCCGCTTAAATTCCTTGCCCTAATTGGACATGCGCACATCCGGTTTCCGTCATAAGCTATAACCTCGGTGTTGTGGGTTATGACAACTTCCTTTGCTCCCCATGAATGCAGAAGCCTTGCTGCCTCGTATCTGTCTTCAAGTCCCGTCATAATTTCAGCCTCGGCCGCATCTGTTTTCAGAAAGTCGATATAGGGGATCATTTCCGCCTTGTCCTTCCAGTCCTCAAAATACATACTTCCGCTGCCGTCGGAGCTTACATGGCGCAGACATGTCTGAACGTCAAAAGCGACCTTGCCTCTTTTTGCGGCTTCCTTTACCATCTCGTTGGGAAAGTCGCCGTAAATAAGTCCTGCAAAGTGATATATTTCAGCGTCCGCATCCGTCGGTATATCTTCGACCGTAAAGGGAGTTCCTCGGCTTGTACATACGCAAATACGCCTTTCCTTGTCCGCAGTCAGATACCGGTTGTACATATCGGTGGATTTATCGCAATAAATAACCCGCACATTTTCCTTCGGAAGCGTCATGGCATTCAGCCTTTCGCTGTCCCTCTCCGCAACCTTTGTGACCGCTAAAACATTGTGCCCCAAGGCGTATGCCGAAGCGGAGGAGTATACAACTGCGCCGCCGGGGATGTAAACCTCGTTGTCCTGATAATCCACGTTCCTGTCCATCGTAATGTGACCGATAATTATTGAAGAATATCCGTTCATACAAATCTCCTTAAATTTCACTCAATTTTTTTCAAAAAGCTTCTTTTCAAATTCCGCTTCAAGTCCGGGCTTTACTATTTGCTTTACCAAATTCAGGCGGAGAATATCCCTTACCTTTGAGTGATCGTACGTCATAAAATCGCCTGCGATTATGTTTACCTTGTCAAGCCTTTGAGGGTCTGCGGCTAACTGCTCGATTATGCTTTTATAATATGGCCTCAGGGACATATCAAGCCTTATCGGCGTTACAACTCCCACCTGCGTTCCCAAATTCGGAGTCTGCTGTGTCTGGAACCAGTAAAAGCCCTCTGTGCTGTTCTCATCGAAAATTTTTATTATCTCTCTTGTAAATTCCGGCGCCAAACAGCCGTAGGCCTTTTTGTTCCACGGAAAAATACATGGACAATCGCAGCTGTATTTGTAATCTTTCTTTTCATTCAATATTATGTACCGCTTGCCCGAACGGCGAATATCGCCCAGCGTTACGTCGGATATGTTGTCAAAATCCCAAAAAGCGTATTTTTCAGGCTCGATATATTCCGCCAGAAGCTCGTCAACTTTGTTGGGATCGGCTTTGTAGCGCATTGTGACTGTGCCGATTTTTTGATCGTAGTATTCCCTTATATCGAAAATGAAAAATTCCGACTCCGTTTGGTGCAGCATTTTCCTGAATTGATAAAGGACGGATTCCAGCGAAGCTCCCTTCGTAATGCCGTGTGCCAGGACGATTGTGCCGTCTGACGCAGTGTCAAGCCTTATGCAAAAGTGTCGGATGCCGTATTCATATTGCTTGTAAAGGTCGCCCTCCTGACAGCACGCCATTCTGTTCATGACGTAGCTGCCGGCATTGTGAGCGCCGGGAATGACAATTTTATTGATTTTTGCATCGTCCTTTATATATGACATCCAATTTGAATATATCATATAAACACCTCATTAATATACTGTAATATGCGAATCATAAAACCGTTCCGATAACACTATACCATTTTTTCGGCTGAATAGCAAGTAAATTATTTTTCGGCGGTAATTATTAACAATCTGTTTCTCAATTATGAACAAACTGTGTTTAAACTAAGTTTATCTTCAGTTTTTTCACTATTTATAAAGTCTTACCTGCATTTTTAGACTTTCATTATACAATAATAGAAAATAATTCCCATACTAACGGAAATGAGAGGTATGATTTAAATGGGTGTAAAAGAAAATGCGAGGAATATCGCAATTAAAGAGGGCATTAAATTCTTAAAAAAGGACTTCGACAAAAACGCTCCGGTTCTTATCGACAGGGGTATCAAGCTCGTCAATGATCCCCTTAAAGTAAAGGCGCTTGAGGGGCTTAAAGCGGGATTGCAAAGGCCCGATAATATGTGGGCGGGCTACGCAAAGAAAATAGTGGAATATACCGATGAGTCGGTTATGCTTAAGCTTGTGGAGCCTCTTTACAATATGTTTGTAGCCGCATATGACAAGAGAATAGCCGCATTTAAAAAATACGACTGCAATATTCCGTGGGCAATTCTTATAGACCTTACCACTGCCTGCAACCTTAAATGTACCGGCTGCTGGGCGTCCGAATACGGCAAGGCGAAATTTATCTCAAATGAGGTTCTGCAAAAGATAGTGGACGAGGGCAGAGAAATCGGTACATACCTTTATCTTTTCACCGGCGGAGAGCCTCTTGTACGCAAGAAGGATCTTATCCAAATTTGCGAAAATAACCCCGATTGTCTGTTTATTTCCTTTACAAACGGCACTCTTTGCGACGATGAGTTTGCGGACGAGGTTAAGCGTGTGGGCAACCTTTGGCTTACAATGTCAATCGAAGGCAACGAGGAGACCACAGACGCAAGAAGAGGAAAGGGTACATACAAAGCCGTTACCGCAGCAATGGCAAGACTTAAGGAGAGGGGAGTTCCCTTCGGTGCGTCTCTTTGCTGCACAAAGTACAACAGCGATGTTATAGCGTCGGATGAATACGCCGATTTCCTTATAGATTTGGGCATTCTTTTCGCATGGTATTTCACCTTCGTTCCCGTGGGAGCGGATTCCACGCCGGAGCTTATGTCCACTGCCGAACAGAGAAAATTCCTCTATGACCAGGTGAGAAAGTGGAGATTTGAAAAGGGCAAGCAAAAGCCCCTGTTTACAATCGACTTCTTCAATGACGGCGAGTATGTGGGTGGATGTATTGCCGGCGGAAAGCAGTATTTCCATATCAATCCCAACGGCGACTGCGAGCCCTGCGTATTCTGTCATTACTCATCTGTGAATATTAACGACAGCCATATTATAGACGCTCTTCAAAGCCCCATTTTCATGGCATACAGAAAGCGTCAGCCCTTCAGCGACAATATGCTCAGACCATGTCCCATTATGGATAATCCCGGCGCAATTAAAAAGATGGTCCGGGAGACGGGAGCTGCTTCAACGGATATTTCAAGCCCCGAAGCTGTTGAGGATTTGGCTGCGAAAACAGTTAATGCGGCGAAGGAATGGAAGGTCGTTGCCGATGAGCTTGCAGAGGAACACGGCTTTATCAAGAACCGTCTGAGAAGTATTGATTTCTACAGAGATCTTGAGGAAAACCGTCTTAAGGATTTCGACGAGTTCGGCTGATATATAAAATTGTCATATTAAGTAAGCACTGATTAAATCGAGTGCGACGGATGCGTAGAAGATTTTTTGCAAGACAAGGAACAAAGCGCAAGGAATACCGGCGTATTTTGAGCATTTGTGACGATGTATTGCGGAAAATCGGCAAGCAGGCGATGTGCTCAGCCGTTAGGCGTGATTTGATCAGTGCTTACTTAAGGTGAGCCGGGGCTTCTTTAGCGTATGGTGAGGAAGCTCCAAAGGCTCGCTGATTTAATATTGTGTTAATATAAAGGTGCTATAATTAATATAAAGGAAGGGAAGCGTTTTCGGATTGATTATAACGGAAGATAAAAAAATAAAACGGGCGGAAAGCGCCTTATCCGTGGGAATAGATACCGTACAGGTGCAGGCTATGATAGATCAAATGCTTGAAGAGCGTTTAAATCTTCACAGCCTTATGATTATCCGTCACAATCAGGTGGCATGTGAGGCATGGCGGAAGCCTTTAAGCGACAAGGATCCCCATATGGCGTATTCCGTAAGCAAAAGCTTTTTGTCCACCGCTTTCGGCTTTGCGCTCCATGAGGGATATGTTACAAAGGAGACAAAATTCCTTGACGTTTTCCCTGAGTACAGACCTAAAAAGAAAGATCCATATCTCGAAAAGCTTACGATTTTTCAGCTTATTGCCATGAGATCCGGAAAAAGAGCTCCCATTACAAACAACAGGGGCGACGATTGGATTAAGTGCTTTGTAAACTGCAAATGGGACTTTGAGCCGGATACCGATTGGCGTTATGTCAGTGAAAATTATTTTGCAGCCTCCGCCGCTCTCGTAAGACTTACGGGACAGTCCATAACAGAGTTCCTTACGCCCAGACTGTACGAACCGCTGGAAATAGATCCTCCGGTTTGGGAGAAGAGTCCCGACGGAATAGAAGCCGGCGGCTGGGGAATGTTCCTGCGTACCGAGGATATGGCGAAGCTGATACTCTGCTATCACAACGGCGGAAGGTGGAACGATAAACAGGTTATCCCTGAAGAATGGGTAAGAGAAGCGGTCAAAAAGCAAAGCGACAACTCAAATTCCCAATCAAAAAGGGACAGTCAGGCGGGCTATGGCTATGGATTTTGGCGCTGCGCCGCCGCTCCGGGAATGGAGAATACATACAGATGCGAGGGAATGTACAGCCAATATGCAATCTCCTTCGAGGATTACGATGCGTGTCTTGTTATGACCGGTTCCTATTCCAAGCTCCAGAGGGCTCTTGATTTGGTTTGGGAGTATATGGCAAAGGCCTTTGTTCCCGAACAGGAAGGTGCTGCGGATAAAATCAAAATAAAGATTCCCGACAGCCCTGCACCCATAGTAGCAGAAAGAAGCTTCCTTGAGAAAAAAATAAGCGGCCACACATATAAGATGAAGAGGAACCGCTTCCTTAATTCAATAGGAATGCCCACGGGAATTTTGCCTTTGTCCGTATGTAATTATTTGTATGACAAGGGCGGAAATATGGATAATATCCGCTTCGACTTCAGCAGAGACGGCTGCATAATGTCCTGGACCGAAAACGAAACCAACTATTATAAAATGGATATCGGTATGAACGGCTGCCGAAAGAAAAATACGCTGAGAGTATGCGGTATAGACTTTGACGCCTACGCCAACGCTTATTGGAAAAATAAATATACATTTGTCGTTTTTTGCCGTCCGATAGCGGGAGTTGCGGAAAGAACCTTGACATTTACATTTTCAGGTGATAAAATTACAATGAGTCCAAATGTTATTCCCACAATGGAAGAAAATGCAAGAGAAGTCGGGGACACATTGAAGTGTGTTTTAAAAGGCAAGTACTATCACACATGGATTGATATACTGGTACCCAAGGTCAGCTTTTTCGTTTTGCCGGACCATAAGGGAAAACTGAAGACTTAAAATATGAATCACATATTTATAAACCCAAGAAAGTAGGAGAAGTATGGTAACGAATGTAAGATATTTCGACATTCAGAGAAAAATTGTTGCAAATATCACCGGCGATTCCTGGAGGAGGCTCCCCACGCATCGGTGAGCTATGAAACGGACGCCACTGCACTTATGGCAGAAATTAAAAAACTTAATGCAGACAGAGACGCAGAACACAAGATAACCTATAACACCGCAATGCTGAAAATTATCGCCGAAGCGGTTAAAGAGGCCCCGGAAATGAACAGTCACATTCATTTTAACGAAAAGCTTGTTGCCGGCACAATTAAGCAGTTCGACAATATTGACATTTCCGTTCCTATGATTTTGCCTTCGGGACAGATGATGACAGTCACAATGTTCGACATAGGAAACAAGAAGATTGACGAAATAACCGATTACATAGCCGATGTCAGACGCAGAATGGAAAATACCAATCTCAGTCAGACTATGTATGAAGTATCAATCGAAAATACCATGAATTACCTTAAAAAAGGCAAGCCGGTAAAAGTTGCGTTGAGACTTTTGGGCGCCTTTACGGGAAAGGGCAAAATCACAACCCTTCACGGCAAAGAGAAAAAGAATTACGATGCAATTCCCCGCAGCGTGAGACTTACTAAGGACGATCTTCGCCAGGGTACTTTGACAGTTTCCAATATCGGCTCGGTTTACAGAAACGGAAAGGTTAAAACAAACCTTATCAACTGCGTAAAACCCCAAGTATGCGCTGTCTGTCTCGATTCTCTTTTCGATAAGCAGGAGCTTAAAAAGGACGAAAACGGAAACATTGATATTGTCAACAAGAAATATCTCAGCATGTGCGTATCTTTTGATCACAGAGTTATCGACTATGATATGATTGTACCGTTCTTCAAAAAGCTGGACGAAGTCACTGCCGACCCCTCAATCCTTGAGCAGTGGGTATAATATTCGTATAAAACCAAAAATTCCCCCGGACCTAAATTCGGGGGATTTATTCAATTTTTGGATTTATTCAATGAAAATACTCTTTTAAATTCACAACTTCAAATTTGTAAACATTAAATTTGCCGTTTTGGAATGCGTCGGCAAAGATGCAGCTCAAGTGCAGCTTTTTTTCGGTCAGTATCACATCTGCTTCTATTTCCGAAAAATGAATTTCCGGAACCTCTTCGGCGGCGGAAAGCTCAATATATCTCTTTCCGGCGTTTTTGTCGGTGTAAAGATAAAAATTAAGTATGGGCAGAGTTTTTCCGTCAACCTCAATCCGTTCAAACATTCCTCGTGTTGCCTTTTTCTTTTGTCTTTTTTTGCCGAAAAACGCCATTTTAACGCCCTCCTTAATCTGCAATACCGCCGATGCATTTGCTCAATATGAATATATTACAAATAAAATTTTTTCAAGTCAATATAAAATTTAAAAAAAAGTATTTATTTTATTTTTTTGATGTGCTATAATACATCTATATATATGGTTCAGAAAAGAAGTGGACAGCTTGAAAAAGGTATCAATAATCGTGCCTTGCTACAACGAAGCCGAGGTGCTGCCGGCATTTTATAAGGAAATATCTCGGGTTGCCGATTGTAACGATAAATATGAATATGAGCTGCTTTTCGTAAACGACGGAAGTAAGGATGAAACCATCGGGATTATCGAGTCCTTCGGAAAAACCGATAAGCGGGTAAAATATATCTCATTTTCCCGCAATTTCGGCAAAGAGGCTGCGATGTTTGCCGGACTTGAACACTGCACGGGTGATTTTGTCGGATTTATCGACGCCGATTTGCAGCATTCGCCGGATCTTATTCCGGAAATGCTCAAGGCAGTTGACGATGAGGGTTATGACGTGGCGGCGTGCAAGCGTGTTGACCGCCAAGGGGAGTCAAAGCTTAAAAGCTTTCTTTCCGCCGGCTTTTACAAGGTTGTAAATAAAATTTCCGAAACATATATTGATGACGGAGCGCAGGATTTCAGAATAATGAAACGAGCCGTTGCCGACGCAATTTTGAGTATGGAAGAAAACATCCGCTTTACAAAGGGGATTTTCAGCTGGGTAGGCTTTAATACAAAATGGTTCCCGCATGAAAATAAGGAACGCGCGGCGGGAAGCACAAAATGGTCCATCGGCAAGCTGTTTAAATATGCGGTTGACGGGATTTTCGGGTATACTTCCTCTCCCTTAAGATTTCCCCTGTATATGGGAATTATCTCCCTTGCCGTAGGGTTTGTTTACGGTCTTGTGGTTTTGATAAGGCTTATTGCGCAGGGACATATTTTTCCGCTGGGCAGCAGAGTCGTGCTTATCTGCCTTTTCCTTTTGTTCGGAATTGCTCTTGTCAGCCTGGGCATAGCCGGCGAGTATCTGGCAAGAATATATACCGAGGTCAAAAATCGGCCTAAGTATATAATCGCAAAAACAAATTGTGATAAGTAAAATATAAATATTATCGGAGGGTTTTAAAATGGAAATTACAAAAAATTCAACTATAGGCGCTGTTCTTGACGCAGACAGCTCTCTTGCGGCATATTTTCTTGAAATGGGAATGCACTGCTTAGGCTGTCCCTCTGCAAGAGCCGAAACGATTGAACAGGCGTGCATGGTTCACGGCGTAGACGCCGATGAGCTTATTGAAAAGCTTAATTCGCACGAAGCGTAATATGACAGTTGCTCTGACGCAAAGGCTTGCGGCTGTTGCCGGCCTTGTAAGAGAGAACCGTTTAACAGCAGATGTCGGTACAGATCATGGGTATCTGCCGGCATTTCTTGTTGTAAGCGGTAAAACAAAAACAGTCACCGCTTCCGATATCGGTGCGGGACCTCTTGAAAACGCCGCAAAAACCGTGGAAAAATACGGACTTGGGGACAATATAAGCCTTGTGCTGTCCGATGGGCTTGCGAATATTCCGCAAAATACCGAGGAAATCATTATCGCAGGCATGGGCGGAAATCTTATTGCGGATATCCTTGAAAATGCCGGATGGATAAAAAATAATAATATTCATCTCGTTTTGCAGCCTATGACCCACTCTCAGGATGTGCGGAAATTTTTATGTGAAAACGGCTTTTACATAGATAAAGAAACGGCGTGCTTTGAGGATAAGCGGGTATATATTGCTTTAAGCGCATATTACAGCGGTGAAATAACAAAAAAATCCGATTTCTATTATTTCTTCGGCGAGCTTTACCGCCAAACGGACGCTGCCGCCAAGGCTTATGTGAAAAAACAATATGATTATGTAATGTCAAGATACAACGGCTTAATGAAGTCGGGATATGAGGACGAGGCTGAATTTTACCGCCGCATTTTACAAGAAAAAATCAAAAATCCGAATGTTTAAGAGAAGTGACGATTATGCAAATAAAAATAAGAGATATATATAATTACATCGATGGGATTGCTCCCTACGATAACCAAATGGAGTGGGATAACAGCGGTCTTATGACGGGAAGCATGGACGATGCCGTAAGCTCCGTTATGCTGTCCCTTGACTGCACAAACAGCGTGATAGAACAGGCGGCGGATATGGGCTGCGGCTTAATCATCAACCACCATCCGCTGATTTTTCATCCTGCTAAATCCGTTGACAGGGGAACGCCCTTGTATAATGCGGTCAGAAAGAACATATCCGTTTTGTGTGCGCACACAAACCTTGACGCTGCGGACGACGGCGTGAATACCGTGCTTTGCCGCATATTGGGAATTGAAAACCGTTCGCCCCTTTTTGCGGAGGGAAAGAGTATTCTCAGAATGGGAGAGGTTACTGAGACTTCAGCTGCCGAATTTGCCGAATTTGTTGCGGATAAGCTGAATAATTCCGTAAAATATTTTGACAGCGGAAGACCTGTAAAAAAGGTTGCCGTTTGCGGCGGCGCAGGCGGGGAGTACACGCCCCTCGTATTTGAAGCGGGCTGCGATACCTTCGTTACGGGAGAGGCTCACCACCATGAATTTCTGTTGGCGGAGAATTTGGGCTTAAATCTCATTTCGGCGGGACATTATGCCACGGAAAATCCGGTGATCTCATTTCTTAAAGACAAGGTTGAGGAGAATTTTCCAAATCTTAAAGTTTATATAGCTGAAACGGAAAATCCGTATAAAACAATAATTTAGGTGATATAAATGGCTCTTGACGGAATTTATTTGAATTTGCTGTCAGCTGAATTAAAAGAGGCTTTAATAGGGGCAAAAGTCGATAAAATTTATCAAACGCAAAAAGTAGAGCTTGTTTTTACGCTGCGGTCGAGAAACGGCGTCTACAGACTTCTTATGTCCGCATCGGGCAACGCTCCGAGGCTTCATCTGACAGTCAGACAAATTGAAAATCCCGCCAATCCTCCTATGCTTTGCATGCTTTTGAGAAAGCACCTTGCGGGGGCAACGCTTACGGATATACGGCAGGAGGGCTTTGATCGAATTTTAACCCTTGAATTCAGTGCGGTGAACGAGCTTGGCGACAGAGTAAAACGGAGCCTTGTAATTGAAATTATGGCTCAATACAGCAATATAATTCTGCTTGATGAAAACGATATTATCATTGACAGCGTAAAAAGAGTTGACAGCTCAAAATCCTCCGTCCGGCAGGTTCTGCCCTCGCTTCCTTATGTTTTGCCGCCGTCACAAAACAAGCTCAATATATTGACATCCTCAACCGAAGAAATAATAAAGGAAATACAAAACAAAAACACAAGGCTCAACAATGCGCTTTTAGCCACCGTTCAGGGAATGTCTCCCTTGCTTTGCCGTGAAATTGCTTACAGAACGGATTGCTCGGACTCAGTTTCCGGAGAGCTTACCGAAAAGCAGCTTCAAAAGTTAGGCTTTGAAATAGATATGCTTAAAAGCACAATCGAAAACAGATACGTTTCGCCTACAGCCGTTGCGGACAGTGACGGAAAACTCCTTGATTTTTCCTTTATACAGATAACTCAATACGGCAAAGCGGCAAAATATCAAAGGGCGGATTCTCTTTCAGAGCTTCTTGAAAACTTTTATTTTGAGCGTGAAAGACTTGTCCGCACAAAGTCAAAGGCGGAGGATTTGTTTAAAGACATAAACAATCTTATAGAGCGTCTTTCAAAAAAGATAAACAATCAGCTCCTTGAGCTTGAGGCTTGCAGAGACAGAGACGAAAAGCGGATTAACGCCGAGCTTATAAACAGCAATCTTTACAGGCTTGAAAAGGGCACCGCCGTCTATGAAGTGGAAAATTACTACGATGATAATAAAATTGTAAAAATTCCCGTAAAGCCGGAGCTTACGCCTTCCGAAAACGCCCAGAAATATTATAAAGAATATAAAAAGCTGAAAACGGCCGAGGATATGCTTACCGAGCTTATAGCAAAGGGACGGGAGGATTTGGAATACCTGAGAACGGTTCTTGATGAGCTGAACCGAGCCGAAACCGAAAGGGAGCTTGGCGAAATCAGAAGAGAGCTTTACGAAGGCGGATATATTAAGCGAAAAGCATCGGCACAGGGAAAAATGCCGTCAAAGCAGAAAAAATCCCAGCCTATGCCGCCGTTGGAGTTTACTTCTCCGGACGGATTTAAAATCTACGTGGGCAGAAATAATCTTCAAAACGATAAGCTTTCCCTTAAAACCGCACTGAAAAACGACCTGTGGTTCCATATCCAAAAAGCCCCCGGCTCTCACGTTATTTTATCGTTGGACGGCAAAGAGCCTACAGACGAAGCCATGGAGTTTGCCGCAAAAACAGCGGCTTATTACAGCAGCGGCAGAGAAGCGGGTGCGGTTGAAGTGGATTATACAAGGGTTCGCAATCTGAAAAAGCCTGCGGGAGCAAAGCCCGGATATGTAATATACCATGAGTATAATTCCGTGCTTGTAAAGCCCGAAGAGCCGAAGAGGAGCTGACAAATGCAAAGGATAAATTATCAACTGCTGCTTGATAAAACAATTGAGGACATACTGAAAAGCGGCGAAAGACCGTCGCTGCTGCTCCACGCCTGCTGTGCGCCCTGTTCAAGCTATGTGCTTGAATATCTCTCTTCCGTTTTCAATATAACGCTGTTTTACTACAATCCGAATATCTCGCCGGAAAGCGAGTATGAATTCAGAGTGCGTGAAGTTCAAAGGCTTTTGGACGAAATGAAATTGAAAAATAACGTATTTTTTTCGGAAGGCGTATACGAACCGGATAAATTTTATGAAATGGCAAAAGGCTTGGAATTGCTGCCCGAAGGCGGGGAGCGGTGCTTTAAATGCTACAGATTGAGACTTTCGGAAGCTGCGGAATACGCCGAAAAAAACGGCTTTGACTATTTTACCACGACCCTCTCCATCAGCCCTTACAAAAATGCCGACAAGCTTAACGAAATAGGCAGCGAGCTGGCAAAGGAACACGGCGTAAAGTATCTTTACTCCGACTTTAAAAAGAAGAACGGCTATAAGCGGTCAATCGAACTTTCTGAAAAATACAGCCTTTACAGACAAAATTACTGCGGCTGCGTTTATTCATATGAAACAATGAAAAGAAAAGAAAGGAACGGTACACGATGAAAGTAATGTCATTTAACATTCTCTGCGGCGGAACGGGATTGAAAATGATTTCAACGAGAAAGCCTCTTGTCAGGGATATTTTGCGGAAATATATGCCCGATACTTTCGGTCTTCAGGAAGCCCACAGCATATGGATGAAATACATAATAAAAAATATGCCCGAATACGATTATGTGGGCGTAGGCAGGGAAAACGGCAAAAAACTCGGCGAGTACTCTCCCGTATTTTACAGAAAAGATAAATTTGAGCTTGTTGACAGCGGAAATTTTTGGCTTTCCGAAGATCCCGATGTTCCCGGAAAAGGCTGGGATGCCGCATGTACGAGGATTTGCTCTTATGCGGTACTGAAGGACAAAAGCACGGGCAAATGCTTCTCTCATTTTAACACTCATCTTGACCATGTGGGGGCGGAAGCCCAAAGCGAAGGGGCAAAGCTTATTGCCGAAAGAGCGGATATGTACCCTGATGTTCCCACTGTCGTAACCGGAGATTTTAACGTAACTCCGGACTCCGGCGCTTATAAATCCATAACAGGCAAGGGATTTCTCGATGCAAGGCACATGACGGAAAATACGGACGATGCGGGAACTTTTCACGACTTCGGAAAGTGCAGCCAGATTATAGATTTTATATTTGTCAAAAACAACATAAAGGTTCTGTCCTTTAAGACCGTAACGGAACTTGTGCGGGGCAAATATCCGTCGGATCACTATCCCGTTGCGGCGGAGATTGAATTTTAAGGGCGCAACAACCTAAAAAGGGAAAATAGATTTTATCTGCGATTATTTAAATCAAAAAAACAACCTTATTTGTCACATTTCCATAAAAAATGAAAAATAAATACTGCATTTTACTTCAAATTTCTTGACAAGCCTTAAAAAAAAGTATATACTGTTATTTATAGTACTTCATCCATTTAAAGCTGCATTATCATATTATGTTGAATGGCTGAAGCAACAAGAGGTGTTGTAAATGGCAATCAAAATCATCCTTTTAGTAGTATTCTTTGCCGTGATGGTCGGCATCGGTATCTATTGCAGAAGACATGCAACAAATGTAAACGGTTTCGTTTTGGGCGGCAGAAACGTGGGCCCGTGGCTTACGGCTTTTGCTTTCGGTACGTCTTATTTTTCCGCCGTTATCTTTATCGGGTATGCCGGTCAGTTCGGTTGGAACTTCGGACTTGCCTCCACATGGATCGGCTTGGGCAACGCCTTTATCGGCTCGCTGCTTGCCTGGGTTGTCTTGGGCAGACGCACGAGAATAATGACTCAGCATCTCGACTCCAAAACCATGCCGGATTTCTTCGATAAACGGTATAATTCCACCGCTTTAAAAATTGCCGCTTCGGTTATAGTTTTCATTTTCCTTATTCCCTATACAGCGTCACTGTATAACGGTCTGTCAAGCCTTTTCAATATGGCGTTCAATATTCCTTATTATGTCTGCATTATCGTAATGGCAGTTCTCACCTGCGTCTATGTTCTCGTAGGCGGATATATGGCGACTGCGCTTAACGATTTTATTCAGGGAATTATCATGCTTGGCGGCATCGTGGCGGTTATAATCGCCGTACTTAATTCAAACGGCGGACTTATGGAGGCAATGACAAATCTGTCTTACGTTGAGGATGCGTCAACCGAAATGAGCGGCGCATTTACCGCATTTTTTGGCCCCGATCCCCTTGCGCTGCTGTTTGTCGTAATCCTTACCTCGCTGGGTACATGGGGACTTCCCCAGATGGTGGGCAAATTCTATGCCATAAAGAGCGAGGATGCCATTAAAAAAGGCACCATTATTTCAACGGTTTTTGCAATCATCGTTGCCGGCGGCTGCTATTTCTTGGGCGGCTTCGGCAGACTTTACAGCGATGCGGAGGGCATTTTTACTTCAAGCGGAAGTGTTTCATATGACAGCATTATCCCCACAATGCTCGGAACCCTCGAAGGCACAACCGGAGGCGAAATAATAATCGCTGTTGTTATTGTTCTCGTTCTTGCGGCATCCATGTCAACTCTTTCCTCGCTCGTTCTTACGTCAAGCTCGACCCTGACTCTTGACGTTATCGATAATAAAAAACAAATGTCCGAAAAGAAAAAGCTGCTTGTTATGCGTATATTTGTGGCGTTTTTCGTCCTTCTTTCCGCAATCATCGCCATTGTAAAGGACAAGTATGGCTTCACCTTTATCGCTCAGATGATGGGCGTATCATGGGGCGCTCTTGCCGGCGCATTCCTTGCTCCTTTCCTGTACGGTCTGTATTACAAACGCACTACGAAAGCGTCGGTATGGGTATGTTTTGGGTTCGCAATAGTGGTTACCTGCGTTCAGCTCCTTTGCTCATTCGGAGTTATTTCCTTCAGCGGCACCGTTATGTCGTACCTGTTCGCAAGCTCCATAAGAAGCGGCGTTGTATCGATGGTCGGCGGTCTTATCCTCGTTCCGATTGTAAGCGCAATTACGCCTAAGCTTAAAAAGGAGTCCGTTGATAAGATGTTTGAATGCTATGACAAAAAGGTTACGGTTTCCGTTAAGGATACCCTTGAGGACTAAGCATAAAACTATTTTAAATTTATAAGGAGAAATTAAAATGCCTATTACAG
Source organism: Clostridiales bacterium (assembly GCA_021200555.1). Taxonomy (GTDB): domain Bacteria; phylum Bacillota; class Clostridia; order Oscillospirales; family Acutalibacteraceae; genus UBA1081. Next base: position 19,132 of record JAJQGK010000022.1, read on the forward strand.
AATATCTGGAAAGGAATGCAAGGCTTTATCCGAATGACGTCAGCCTTGTTGAGATAACTCCAACCAATCAGCCCGAAAGGCACGTTACATGGAGAGAATATAATTTAGTTGAAATTTCCGAGTCGGACAGGTACCGCAGGGAGATTACCTGGCGGGAGTTTGACATTAAGGCGAACCGTTTCGCAAACCTGCTTTTTACACGAGGCATAAAAAGAGGGGACAAGGTTGCGATTTTGCTTATGAACTGCCTTGAATGGCTGCCCATATATTTCGGAATACTTAAAACCGGAGCAATTGCCGTTCCAATGAATTACAGATATTCAGCCGAGGAAATTCGGTACTGTATCGATTTGGCGGATGTGCGGATGCTTGTATTCGGTCCGGAGTTTACCCCGAGAGTTACTTCTGTAAAGGATAAAATGCAAATAGACGATTATTTCTTTGTGGGCAAAAAAGAAGAAACTCCCGAATATGCCGATAATTACGATGAGCTTACATATTTCTGCTCAACGATTGTTCCTCCCGTGGAAATCACGGACGATGACGATGCTGCAATCTATTTTTCCTCCGGCACAACGGGTTTTCCAAAGGCGATACTTCACCGCCATGCCGCTCTTGTGGCGTCCTGTAAGACGGAGCAGAACCACCATTCCCAAACTCGTGACGATATTTTCCTGTGTATTCCGCCTCTTTACCACACCGGCGCAAAAATGCATTGGTTCGGAAGCCTTATTTCCGCCAGCCGAGCCGTACTGTTAAAGGGAACGAAACCGGAGTGGATACTTCAAGCCGTATCGGAGGAAAAGGCGACCATTGTGTGGCTGCTTGTGCCTTGGGCGCAGGATATACTTGACGCCATAGACAGGGGAGAGATAAATCTCAGCGATTACAGAACCTCCCAGTGGCGGCTTATGCATATAGGTGCTCAGCCCGTGCCGCCCAGCCTTGTTAAAAGATGGAAAAAAATATTTCCCAATCACCAATACGATACAAATTACGGCTTGTCCGAATCCATAGGCCCCGGCTGCGTACATTTGGGCGTTGACAATATCGATAAGGTCGGAGCAATCGGAATACCGGGCTACGGCTGGGAAGCAAAGATTGTGGACGAAAACAGGGAGATTGTCACTCAGGGCGATGTAGGCGAGCTTGCCGTAAAGGGCAACGGCGTTATGAAGTGCTATTATAAAAATCCCGAGGCAACCGCCGAGGTTCTGACCGACGACGGATGGCTGCTTACAGGGGATATGGCGAAGCAGGACGAGGACGGCTTTATCTACCTTGTTGACCGCAAAAAGGATGTAATTATCAGCGGCGGCGAAAATCTTTATCCCGTTCAGATTGAGGACTTTTTGAGAGCCAACGATAAAATTAAAGACGTTGCGGTTATCGGACTGCCGGACAAACGCCTTGGTGAAATTGCTGCGGCGATTATCGAGCTGAAGTCCGGAGCCACCGCCACAGAGGATGAAATCAATGAATTTTGCGAAGGTCTGCCCAGGTACAAAAGACCGAAAAAGGTGATTTTCGCCGATGTACCCAGAAACCCCACAGGCAAAATAGAAAAGCCAAAGCTCCGTGAAATTTATTGCGGAGAAAGACTTGTGGAATCTCAAACAACCCATTGATTGAGTAAATGTAAATCTTGCCGTAAGAACTAAATCTTGCGGCTTTTTTTTGCGGTAAAATTACTTTTTTGGCGTTTACCTTGAGAATTTGACTGTTAAAACGATATTTTTTCAAAAAAGTACTTGATAAATCGAACCTAATATGTTAAGATTTACTTGCAAGTAAAAATTTATAGCGGGATTGACAAATACGGCGAATTATACCGTAATCTCACGCAGGTTAATTTAAGCCGTGCTTGTAATTCCGTTTCAATACGGGGGAATGTAATCTTCATGATTTTTTCATGGGGCTTGTGTTCTTCTGTGTTTTTTTGTTTGTAAAATTATTTTTGGGGGCAAATTTATGTTGAAAATTAAAAAAATCCTCGGTATTACCCTGTCGGTTCTGCTTATCTTGTCCGCCGTTCCCATTCTCTCTTTGGCGTATGATACATATACATCCGAGGACGGGTATCTGACTTATATCGTAGAGAATGGTGAAGCAACAATAATTGGCTGCGATGATTCAATCAGCGGAGCTTACACTATTCCCGATGCCTTGGACGGATATCCCGTAACCACCATTGAAGCAGAAGATGAATACTATTATGGATTTTCCGGTTGCGATTCCCTTACAAGCATCACAATCCCCGACAGCGTAACCTCAATCGACTATCGTGCGTTTTGCGGCTGCGATTCACTTACAAGTATAACAATCGGCAACAGCGTAAAAACAATCGGCTTTGAGGTATTTTCCGGCTGCACGGCTCTTATAAGTATCACAATTCCCGATAGCGTAACCTCAATTAGCGACAGTGTATTTTCCGGATGCGAATCCCTTACAAGCATAGATATTCCTGACAGCGTAACCTCAATCGGTGCCTGGGAATTTGAAGACTGTATATCCTTGACAAGCGTAATTATTCCTGACAGCGTAACCGAAATCGGCATTAGAGCATTTTACAACTGTACATCCCTTTCAAGTGTAGCGATAGGTAATAGTGTAACCTCAATAGGCAGTTCTGCATTTAGTTATTGCACATCCCTTACAAGCATAGTTATTCCCGACAATGTTACTTCAATCGGTATGGATGCTTTTTCTAATTGCACGGCTCTTGCAATAATTTATGGTTCTTCAGGCTCGGCAGCGGAGACTTACGCCAATGAAAACGGTATAAATTTTATTTCAACAGATAAAAATACAGAACAGACAGCTTCGGAAGGTTATCTTGCCTATGAAATTGAAAATGGGGAAGCTAAAATTACAGGCTGCGAAATCTCGATCAGAGGAGAATACGCAATTCCGGATACCCTAAATGGCTATGCTGTAACATCAATCGGTGTCAATGCATTTCTCAACTGTATGTTTCTTGAGAGTATAACTATTCCGGGCAGTGTGACTTTAATTGAACCTTATGCGTTCGCCAACTGTGCATCCCTTAAAAGTGTAACCATCCCCGACAGTGTAACCTCAATCGGCAGCTGGGCATTTGCAGCCTGTGCATCTCTTGCAGACATAACTATACCTGATAGCGTAACCTATATTGACAGTTATGTATTTTACAATTGCACATCTCTTGAGAGCATAATTATACCGAAAAGCGTTACTTCAATCAGTAGTGATGCATTTTCCGGCTGCGATTATGATTTTATTATTTACGGCTATGATAGTACTGCCGCAGAGACTTACGCCAATGAAAACGGCATAACATTTATATCCTTAGGCGAATATTCAGAACCTGAGGAGCCCACCACGGCGGAATCTACAACAGCAGAGCCTGCAACCGAAGAAACCACATTAAGCTCAAGATCCATTCCGCCCGAAGCGGTGGAATTTAACGGCAACTACTATTTTGTATACGAAAACGCCCTTACATGGGAGGAAGCGGAGGAATACTGTGAATCCTTGGGCGGTCATTTGGTTGCGATTACAAGCGAAGAGGAAAATACCTTTGTAACCTCTTTAATCAGCTCCTATTCGTCTGCGGAGGACTTTTACATCGGAATTACCGATAAGGATAATGATAGCGATTGGAGTACATGGGTAACAGGAGAGGCTGTTACATATACGAACTGGGGCATCGGAGAGCCTGACGGCGTAGACGGACAGCAGGACTATGGAGTTATCGTCAACGGAAGCAGAACCGGACGCAGCTACAGCATTTCTCAAGGTCAGTGGGACGACAGAGAAATTACTCCGTTGTATTTTATATGCGAGTGGGAAGACGACTCTTCGGGAATATTTATTTACATTTTAATCGCAGCGCTCATTTTCTTGGTTGTCGCTGCAATCGCCGCCGTTGTAATTGTGGTGCTTGTGACAAAAAACAAGAAGCCTAAAAATCCGCAGCCGCCTCAATATAACGGATATTATAACTAAATTAAACAGGCACTCGATTTAACCGATGCTTGCTTAATCTGCGTTCAACTCATAGAGATCGCATACAGACGATAGAAGAGGGAGATACCGGTATAAAACGGTTTCTCCCTTAATTTAATGAACACACTGTAAATTATTCGATTGTCCTGTTGACAAATAAAACTTGGCAAAAAGGAGATCGTGGCATGAACAAAGATAAAATCTTTTTTTGTCTCACATCTATTGTAACGCTACAAATAAATTAATAAAATTGAAAAAATCTCTTGACAAATTAACTTCTTTGTTATATAATAACTCTCGCCGTAGAGGAATGGTGTAACGGTAGCACGACAGACTCTGACTCTGTTTGTTGGGGTTCGAATCCCTATTCCTCTGCCATACAAAAACCTCGATTTTTTTCGGGGTTTTGTTGTTTTTAGGGTATTTTTGCTTGCTTGAAAAACGCTGTCTTTCTAAAGTCGTTCGTTAGAAGTCCGTTAGAACACTGATTGCCGCTGATAGCTTACTTTTTGCACCCGTCTGCGTTTTTATAGCGGATAATATAGCATTGTGATTTATATTGCAGCAGAAGATTTTTCATTATTGATAAATAAAAAAAGAGTGTATGCAGAATGGTAAAAGCATACACTCAAGAGACCGGGCTTTTGGAATTATTTCCGAGAGATTTTATTTTTACGCCGGTATTCGGTTTGTGTGAAAAAATTTTTTTCAGACCTTCTTTTTTTTAATAAAAACGATTGAAAATCACGGCACAAGGTGATATACTACCTCTTACAAATATTACTTTTTTTGTGAGGCGAATTATGGAAAAGTATCTTATTAATCCCAATCACAAAATGTCCAAGATAAATAAGGACATTTACGGCAATTTTTCAGAGCATCTCGGCAGGTGCATTTACGAGGGTCTTTTTGTGGGCAAGGATTCCCCCATACCCAACGTAAACGGCATGAGATGCGACAGCGTCAACGCTTTAAAGGAAATGGGACTTCCCGTTCTCCGTTGGCCGGGCGGCTGCTTTGCAGATGAATACCATTGGAAAGACGGAATAGGACCGCTTGAAAACCGCAAAAAGATGATCAATACTCATTGGGGCGGAGTTGTGGAGGACAACAGCTTCGGAACTCACGAGTTTTTTGAACTTTGCAGGCAGCTTGGCTGTGACACATACATCAACGGCAATTTAGGCAGCGGCACCGTTCAAGAGATGAGCGAATGGGTCGAGTACATGACCTTTGACGGGATGTCTCCTATGGCGGATCTTCGCCGCAAAAACGGCAGGGAGGAGCCTTGGACGGTTAATTATTTCGGCGTAGGCAATGAAAACTGGGGCTGCGGCGGCAACTTCTATCCTGAGGCTTACGGCAACGAGTTTAACAGATATAATACTTTTGTAAGAGATTACAACGGCAGTGAGAAGCACATTTACCGTATTGCCAGCGGTCCCAACGCCGAGGATTACAGCTGGACAGAGGGCGTTATGAAATCCGCCAAGCATTTAAACGGTTTAGCTCTTCATTATTATACCGTTCCTCACGGCTGGAGCGGCAGAGGCAGTGCAACGGATTTTGATGAAAATATGTATTATCTGACCGTTACTACGGCATACAAGATTGATAAAATCATCAAGCGCCATCTTGAAATTATGAACCGCTACGATCCCAAAAAGAGAGTTGACCTTATCGTTGACGAGTGGGGAACATGGTTCGATGTTGAGGAGGGTACAAATCCGGGCTTCCTGTATCAGCAAAATACAATGCGTGACGCTATGGTTGCCGGACTTACTCTTAATATTTTCAATAAACATTCGGATCGTATCAGAATGGCAAATATCGCTCAAATGGTAAACGTACTCCAGGCTGTAATTCTTACAGACGGCGAGGATATGCTTCTCACTCCCACATATTATGTATTTAAGATGTATAAGGAGCATCAGAACAATATGCTTCTTGACAGCTATATTACTTCCGATACCATAGAGTGCGAAAACGTTACAATGCCTAAGCTTATCGAAAGCGCATCAATAGACGAGGACGGCGTGATTTACTCCACAATAGTAAACACCTCCCTTGACGACACAAAGGAGATTAAGTGCCAGATTGCGGACAGCGAGGTCACGGAAATCAGCGCCGAGCTTCTTACAGGCAAAATGGACGATTACAATTCCTTTGAGAATAAAGAAAACGTAAAAACCGTACCCTTTACCGCATTCACAAAAACGGCGGACGGATTTATCGCAACGGTTCCTCCGTGCAGCATAGTTAAATTTGCAATCAAATAATGGAACTGCGTGAGTGCAAAAGATGCCTTTTGCTTCAAAGCGGCGATGAGGATAATTACCGCCTTGTGGAAAGGTATATTGCAAAAATCCCCGAAAAGGACAGGACCGAAGACGAAACATATAAACAGCGGCTGAGTATTTGCAGCGACTGCGATAATCTTATAAGCGGCGTGTGTATGAAGTGCGGATGCTATGTGGAATTTCGCGCAGCGTTTAAGAATAAAAAATGTCCCGACGCAAAGGGGAAAAAGTGGTAAAGTAATCAGTGCTTGCCAAACAATTAAATTAATCAAAATTGCTGCGGAGACTTCTCTGCGGCTTTTTTGCTGTGCTTGAAAAGCTTTCCCGCCGATGAAAATAATACAAATTTAAAATTATTTCCAAAATTGTCTTGACATCTGACTGTTTGGATGTTATATTGAAAAAGGTAATGGCAAAATCAACAAAACATAAACAATGAATTTGTAATTTTTTCAATTGTTGACAAATTGAACTTTGTAGATTTTATCTGACTGTATCGGTATTTTATTTGGGAGGTATATTTATGTTGAAATTGAAGCAAATCATTAGTATAAGTTTATCCGTTCTTTTAATTTTCTCGGCAACTTTACTTTCTGCATCAGCGAAACAATCAGAGGACAGATATTTGACCTATGTTGTTGAAGACGGCGAGGCGACAATCACATGGTGTAATACTTTAGTTTACGGTGATTATGCAATTCCGGATACTTTAGGAGGCTTTCCTGTAACAAAAATTGATACCTATGCATTTTCCGGCTGCAAGCTATTAAAACAATTAAGTATACCCGGCAGCGTAACTTCGATAGGCTACAGCGTATTTTCCGGATGCTCTTCTCTTACAAGTATAACAGTTGATGAAAACAATCAAAATTATTCAAGCGATGAAAACGGAATACTTTTTAATAAGGATAAAACGGAACTTATTCGATTCCCTGCCGGAATGGATTGCTCTTCTTACTTAATTCCGGACGGAGTAATCACTGTCGGAGTGTTATCATTTGAAGACTGCACATCTCTTGAAAGTGTGACTATGCCTGACAGCGTAACATCAATAGGAAGCAGCGCATTTGAGGGCTGTATATCTCTTGATAAGATCACCATAGCTGACAGCGTAACATCAATAGGAAATTTTGCGTTTGAAAAATGTGAATCTCTTGCGGGCATCACTATTCCCGACAGCGTAACGTCAATCGGTTACGGTGCATTTGCGTATTGTACATCCCTTACAAGCGTAATTATTCCCGACAGTATAACATCTGTTCCCAATGTGATTTTTTCCGGCTGCACATCTCTTAGAAGTGTGGAAATTCCCGACAGTGTAACAATAATCGGTGAAGGAGCGTTTCAAATATGCACATCTCTCATGAGTATAACCGTTCCCGGGAGTGTGGAGAATATTGAAAATCACGCATTCGGATATACCTATGAAGGATATGAATGTATTCTTATTGACGGCTTTACAATTTATGGTTATGACGGTACGGCTGCGGAGACATACGCAACTGAAAATGGCATAACATTTGTATCTTTAGGTGAATATGTTGCACCGGAAGAACCTACTACAGAAGAGCCAACAACCGAAGAACCTACTACAGAAGAAACCACAACAGAAGCCCCCACAACGACAGAGCCTACTACAGAAGAGCAAACCAGCGAAGAACCTACTACAGAAGAATCCACTACGGCTGAACCCACTACGGCGGAAGAGCCGATTACGGAAGCCCATGCATTTACTGTAAGCGATGAGTCCGTAGCAATTGACGAGTCCGGCAAACAAATTACGATTTCAGCCGGCACAAGTTCGGAGGACTTTGCGGCAATGATTGCAAGCGGAAACGCTAAGGTTGTCGGTGCGGACGGCAATGAGCTTACGGCGGACGATCTTATCGGTACGGGCTGCAAGGTTCAGACTCTTGACGAAAGCGGCAATGCTGTATCGGAATATACTGTAATCGTTCCCTCTGATGTGGACGGCAACGGCAAAATCACCGCTGCGGACGCAAGAGCAACGCTGAGAACGGCGGCTCAGCTTGATACTCTTGAAGGCGTTTATGCTATAGCGGCGGACTTTGACGCAGACTCGGCACTAAAGCCCTCTGATGCAAGATCTATTTTAAGGGTTGCCGCAAAGCTTAAGTAACCACTGATTAAATCACGCCTAACGGCTGAGTATGCCGCCTGCTTGATTCTTTTCCGCAATACTTCGTCACAAATGCTCGAAATACGTCAGTATTCCTTGCGCTTTGTTCCTTGTCTTGCAAAAAATTCTCTACGCATCCGTCGCACTCGATTTAATCAGTGCTTACTTAATTGATAAAAATTAACATTCGCAAAAAAATCAGCGGGGGATTGCAAAAATCTCTCGCTGATTAAGTAAGTATAATTTTTTCAAGAGCGTATGCAACTCCGCCGTCCTTGGCGTCCGTACTAATAAAATCGGCAATGCTCTTTATCTCGGCAGTTGCGTTTCCCATCGCCACGGAAATCCCCGCAGCCTTCAGCATATCCTCATCGTTTCCGCTGTCGCCCATGGCTATGCACCGCTCTGTCGGTATGTCTATGTATTTCAGCATTTTCAGCATTCCTACAGCCTTGCCGAAGCCCTTCGGTACAAATTCCGCATAAACCTCATGCTGGTACATTATGTTTTCCTTGCCGAAAAACTCGTACTCTTCAGGGGTCAGATGCCCTCTTATGTACATTTTTGAAATTTTTTCGTCCTTGTAAACCGTGTCAAATTCCTCGGGACTGTGGAGCAGCGCCGGCGGCTGTTCTATAAGATGTTTTTTGTGTCTCTCGGGGCTTGGATTAATCCACAATACCGTGTTTTCCCCTTCAAAGCCAACCTCTCGGTGAGTTCCCATAAAATACTCGGCAATTTGTTTCAGACTCTCTTTTTTCATTGTGTGGCTCTCAATCTGCTTGCCGCAGAGCCTAAGATCCGTTCCTATTCCCGCAACAACGCCGTCTAACGGGACTTCATCAAGAAGCGACTGCGGAATAAAACCGTAAGAGCGTGCTGTGTTGATAAAAACATAATGTCCCGCTTTCCGCACCTTGTCAATGGTCTTTATATTGATTTCGGGAACAGTACCTTTCCATAAAAGCGTGCTGTCAATGTCAAGAAATACCGCATAACCCTTGTTGTCCATAAAATTACCTAAATTCTGCATCCTCCGTCAAAGCCTCCGTGATTTTTTCGTAAAGCTTGACGGGATTATTTATAAAGCACCGCTTCATGCTGTTTGCCCGAAGCTCGTCCGTAACAAAAAGCTCAAGCTTCAGCAGCTCGTCGTTGTTGACCTCGGAATTAAGTCCTGAGTGCATGGTGATGTTAAGCCTGTAACGCTTGTCGCCCAATTTTTCAACGGAGATGTCGTTTTCCCTTTGCCGTTTTTCATATAGTAGCGTAAGATTTGCCGCTTTAACGGCTTTGTTTTTAATGTAAACCGACAGCTCATTTTCAAGCTCTCGGGCTATTCTTTCGCCGTTTTCATTTAATGAGTAAAGCTCCTCCTCATCGGAATTTTCGCTTTTTTTCGGCTCAAGAGCGTTTACCGCCAAAAGGTCGTCCACCGCCTGGCTTATTTCAAAATAGTTCGCAATGCCGTTATCGTAAAGTATTGATTGGATTGTAGAGCGTGACAGGGGAGTTTGAACAGCGGACATAATATAGCATATGATAATTTTAATCTTTTCGGTGCTTCTTATGCCGTTTTTTGTGTCGTCTACAGGAAAGGCGTCAAGATTAAAATCCATTTTACCACCTCGTTTTACATATGACTCTTACAGACTTGCAAGGTCATAAGGAGTTCTTTGATATACAAAATAATTCAGCCAATTCGTAAAAAGCAATACTCCCGTGCTTCGCCATGTAATAACAGGCTTTTTTTCGGGATTGTCGTTGGGAAAATAATTATAGGGAATCTTGATATCCAGTCCCTTTTTCTTGTCTCTGAAATACTCCTTTGCAAGGGTGTCCGCATCATATTCCGAATGACCGGTTGAATAAAAATTCCTGCACTCCATATCCGAAAGGAGATGAACCCCCGCCATAGGGGAGTATGAGAGAATTTGCAGATCCTTAATTTTTGCAATATCCGACATTCTCAGCTCCGTATGCCTTGAATGAGGAACATAATATGTATCGTCAAGCCCCCGCATAAGAGGATGAAAAAGATCAAGGGGATGATGCTCGAAAACTCCGAATTTCTTTTCCGGCAAAGGGTATTTTTTCAGTCCGTAATGATAATAAAGCCCCGCCTGGGCGCCCCAGCAGATATAAAACGTGGAGTAAACGTTTGTTTCCGCCCACTCGAAAATTTTGCAAAGCTCCGGCCAGTAGTCAACCTCTTCAAACTCCATTTGCTCAAGAGGCGCGCCGGTGACAATCATTCCGTCAAATTTTTCATATTTTATATCGTCAAAGGTTTTGTAAAATTTTGTCAAATGCTCCTTGGAAGTGTTTTTTGCAACATGAGTGGCTGTCTGCATAAGCTCGATTTCAACCTGCAATGGGGAGTTGCTCAAAAGTCGGAGAAGCTGAGTTTCCGTCTCGATTTTGGTGGGCATAAGATTAAGTATAAGTATCTTCAGCGGTCTTATGTCCTGAGAGTTTGCTCTGTCCTCCGCCATTACAAAGACGTTTTCGTTTTCAAGAAACGCCTTTGCCGGAAGCTCATTTGCTATTTTAATAGGCATCTTAAATTATCCTCCGCTTATTTGTCAATCCTTACACAGCTGTACGGTTCAATTACAATGTTTCCCGATGTTGTAACTGCGCTGCCTGTGTAATTCACATAAATCTCCGTACCGTTTGAATATGTGGTGCAGTAAATTCCCGTAAGCTCTTTTCCGCCGGAGCTTTGGGTTATTTTTTCATGCTTTACTATCGTCTCTCCGCCGAGTCCGGAAAGCATTTCGTTGGCTTCCTCGTAAAATTCCACAATTTCGGAAACCTTGTCCGAAAGCACATAATATCCGTAATAAAAAATACTTGACTCGTCAAATACCCATTCAAACGAGGGCAAAGCGCCGTATTCAATGCATTGCAGCATATCAAACCTGTATAACGGATCCGCCGCATCTATAGGCTCGCCGGTGTACCTTACATAACCGTGAAGCACCGCCTGCATAAAAGGAACAGGCTCGTATGCGCTGCTTTCGGGATAATACGTATCAAACATCATTCCCGTAACAAGCTCCGCATTGTAAAGAGTGTAAATATTTCCGCTGCCCACCGCAAGAGAACCGTAGCCGGAAACAGCCCTTGCCTGATTTGCTATAAGCTCCTTGGCATCCTGCCTCGTAATGTTCTTGTCGGAATAAAGCACTGAACCGGCATCATAAAGCAAAAATCCGTCTGTCATGCCTGTAAGCTTTTTTGTAAGAAATGAGGAAAAGCTGTCTGAAATGCTTGAGGTTTTCATAAGACCGAAGGAGTATGACGCTTCTCCCGAATAAAGCGCTTGATTGGCGTTTTCCTTGCCTGCCGACGCCACGTCCGCCGTAATTCTTGAAGCGAGACGGTTGTTTTCGTCTGTGTCGTAGGCAAGCTCGTTTTTTATCTCAGCGTAAAGCTTTGAGCCGCTCAGTGATTTTGCGGCGGAAAAAATACCGTACCCGCTGTAGGATGAAAAAATGTTTATATCTACGAACAGCGTGTAATTTTGTTTTTGGATGTATTCGTACAGTGTTTCCAGACCGTCATATCCGCCTACCGAATTTAAAACCTTGGATGAATACAGGTTTTCCTGGTTGACACCTCCGCTTAAAAGCCCCTTATACCTGAGTATTATGTTGTTTATGCCCTTGCCTTTTAAAACGGAAAGCATATCCTGAGTTTGAGTTGCGGTAGCGAGGACGCTTCCCTCAAATACGCCGTCAACGGTTAAACAAAACGGGATGCTGTCATCGTCGCCGTTTATCAATGATGAAAGATATCCGCTTTCTATAAAGCTCTCTCTTGCTGCGTTTGCCATTCCGATATAGGATGCGCTGTCGCCTGACAGGAATTTGTATTCAACGGAAATAATTCCCGTGTAAGTCGTACCGTAATAATAAGAGCTGCCGTCATTGCCGGCTGTGGGAGTGATGCAAAAATCCGTGCCGACCTTGTAAAGCTCATTATCGGTTTGTCTCGATGCGTTAATTGTTGCCAGAGCGTCGCCTTCCGTGATTATTGCCGCAAAGGCTCCGTCTCCCTTTTTTATGCCGTAAACGGGTACACTTCCGGATGCGGGACTGTCTGTTTCGCAATTGGGATCGCTGCCGTACACGGCAACGCTTACATCGCTTGTGTCCGTATCGGCATAATTGAGGTTCATAACCGCTCCGGAACCGTCCGGTACAAAAATATAATCTTCGTCGCTTGGACTTTCCTCCGAGCCGAACCACGGAAGCGCCGTTAAGCTGCCCACAAAACCGTTTGGAGTGCATTTAATGCTGCCGCAGTCTATTTCAACGGTCATTGTTTGAGCCGAAAGCGAATACGCTACACTGAAGGACACAAAAATATCCTCCGTGGTTATTTCATCATAATTCTTTTTTGCCGTTTCCTCATTGTCCGAAAGAACATAGTTTACGGTAAAAACGCCGTCGCTTATATCGCAGGATGCTGTGCCCAATGCAACGGAATTGTCCTGAGTGTTAAGACGGTATACACCGGATTGAGTGTATAAAACTACTGCGAAAGCGTATGCCGAAGATGAGTCGGAGGAGGGCAGAGAGCTCCAAACCGTACCCGATGTGGAGTCGCATACCGAAACAGCCATATTTTCGGCGTCAGCAGAAAGAGTTAAATATTGAGTTTCGGATACAATATCCGTGTATTCGGAGGATGAGTGATAACCGTTTCCGGCGTTTTCGTACTCCTTTATTTCCGAGCTTTTAACAGAGAGGGTTGACGTATTTACGCCGGTGCAGGATGAAAGGCACAATATTACGGCAGTCAATAATGATAAAATTTTAATTTTTTTCATATGCCTTTTCACTTCTTTCTGCAATTATGTATAAGTATACCATATTGCCGCTGAAATAACAAGATATCTAAGCGGCTAACATTCTAATATAATTA
>JAJQGK010000018.1 GCA_021200555.1 Clostridiales bacterium
ACCTCAAAAAATCAAATCAAGCGCCGGCGCGGGTGCAGATACCGGCGGACAGGGTCGGGGAATTGACGGCAAGTCTGAAAGGCTTCCGCATTGCCGATTTTGTCGAGATACCGTTCACGCTTGAAGATTACTTTATGGGCTTTTACGACACGGGGCATCATTTTGAGGGGGTCAGGGCATGAACGAAACCGTAATTTCAGTACAAAATCTCACAAAAGACTATGGAAACAGCCGCGGCGTGTTTGATGTTTCCCTTGACATAAAAAAGGGTGAAGTATTCGGCTACCTCGGCACAAACGGCTCCGGAAAAACAACAACAATTCGTCATATGATGGGGTTTTTAAAGCCGAACAGCGGCAAGGTTGAGGTAAACGGTATTAACCCGTGGAAAAATGCGCCTGAGGTTATGAAAAGCGTCAGTTATATTCCCGGCGAAATTGCTTTCCCCGATGTCAAAACAGGCACCGACTTCTTTAAAAATCAAGCAAAATTCCTGGGTGTCAAGGACTTCACATATATGAATTATCTCATAGATAAGCTCGGACTTGATCCGTCGGCAAACCTAAAGCGTATGAGCAAGGGCATGAAACAAAAAACCGCCATTGTTGCGGCTCTCATGGGAGACAAGGAAATTCTCATAATGGACGAACCGACAACGGGTCTTGATCCGCTTATGCGGGAAACTTTCCTTGAGCTTGTCCGTGAGGAGAAAAACAAGGGCAGAACGATATTTATGTCAAGTCATATTTTTGAGGAAATTGAAGATGTATGCGATCGGGTTGCCATAATAGGCAGCGGTAAAATAGAAAATGTCTTAAGCCTTTCAGACCTGCGGCACGGTACACCGAGGAATTATAAAATTGTTTTCGGCGGCCGTGCTGCGGCGGAGAAATTCGCAAGCGTTATGCCCGAAGCGGCTGTCGGCGGCAATCAGGCGACTCTGAGTATTCTTGCTTCCGAAACGGACAGAATGTTCAAAGCGTTAAGCAATCTTGATGTAATCTCAATTGACGAGAGCCACGAAAACCTTGAGCAATACTTCATGAACATATACAGAGAAGAGGAGAAAAAGGAATGAAAGTGACGAAAATTTTTTCCGTGCCGCTGATGAAGCAGAGCTTGAATGCAAATAAAGTCCTTGCCATCGCCTGCACATTGATTTTATGTTTAATGACTGTGGTAACCACCTATGCGGGAAATCTTCTGGGCAGCAGCGATTCGGTTGATTATACCGATGCGCAGACAGATTTTTACAGCCATCTCTATGTTCTGGCATCATACAATGAAATGATGGGAACAAGCCTGAGCTATGAGGATTTCTCTTCGTCGGAAGACACAACCGTTTATGACTCGGTGTTTTCCATGATGTCCGAACAGTCGGATGAGCTGGATTTATCCTGCGAAAGCTTCGCCGACTCGGCTGAAATATTGGCAAGCTCCGAAATCGGACTTGATGCGTATATCGAAAACTTTGAATATGTGTACGCCCTCGACTCCGTTCAGGGATGCTTCACGGGAAATGACCTTGACGCAAGCACCATGATGACAAATATGTTTGAAATAATGGGTATCTCGTCTGACTTAATGGATACCATGAGCGAAATGGACACATCGTCAATGCTCAATCAGATGTACTTTACCGTCATGTGCCTGCTGCCGATTATACTCTTTATCATATTTGCAGGCAATGAGCTTGTGGTGGATCAGGTAGATAAAGGCTCTATGGCTTATATCTTATCAACTCCGATAAAAAGGAGCGCCGTAGCAATAACCCAAATGATATACATGATATTCACTCCGCTTATAATGGTTGGATGCGGACTTCTTACAAAGCTTGCGGCGTCTGCGGCATTCACCGGTGAAGCAAATGTTGCAAAGAACTTAGCTCTTTACGGCGGGATGTACCTGCTGGCGGAGGCAATGGCAAGCATATGCTACCTTGCAAGCTGTATTTTCAATCTCAGCAAGCACGCTCTTACTTTGGGCGGCGGACTTAACGTCTGGTTCTTCCTCTGCTCGCTGCTCGGTATGTTCGGCTCCGAAAATATGGTCAGCATGGGCGTTGGCGTCGAAATGCTCGGAAATTTCAACAAGATGACAATAGTCGGACTCTTCGATGTCGAAGCGCTCGGTACAGTCGGCTCAGGCGCCGTTGATTACGCCTTTGTTCCTAAGCTCATAATACTTGCGGCAATTGCGGTAATCTGTTACATCATAGGCGCAGTCAGATTTCAAAAGAAGGATTTACCGCTGTAAAACGCCTATCCGTTCACATTAAAAAAGCCTCCGATTAGTTTTTAAGCTTGTCGGAGGTTTATTGTAAATCGGCTGAATATTCCGGCTAAAAAAAACACCGCCGAAGCAGCGCTTTTCAATCCTCATAATGTCCCTTGCATGAAATCACAGTTACATCACCTGTTTCATTTAACGAATACAAATATTCATCCCATGCCGCAGGTGAAAAAACAATGTTATTCATTTTCCATTTGCTCAAGGTAAGTACTGATTAATCGAGTGCTTACTTAAAAACAGAGGGAGCGTTTTGTACTCCCTCTTTGTCTTTATTCCATCGTAAACGGTTCCGGGTAATCGTTCTCCGACATGGTGAAAATTTCTCTTATGGAAAATTCAGTTTTCATACACAGGGAATCCGTGGTTCTGATATAGCTTATCTCGGACGAGTTCACTTCAACCGGCACAATTTCCGAATCAAACAGCAGCAAGTCATACAGTCTGTCAAAAATCTCATAGCACACACTGCCGCCCATAGTTCTGGGAACATGGATATTCACGCAGAACACCTGATCCGCATAGCGGTAATCGGAAACCACCGTGCTTGAATCCTCGGATTCGTAATCGGCGATTGAAACCGACTGCACTCCGATCGCCACCACGGGCTTAATAATAGGAGCGTCCTTTGTTTCTGCGGGGAACTGCGTTGTAAACACACAGTCCGAAAAACCGCTCATATCGGAAAACCATTGGCAAAGCTTATCCGGAAGCTCGGAAGCTTTTATCATTGTATCATATCCTTTCTGTTATCACTGTTCAAGCGTTTTCAGCGCCGTTCCCTGCGTCTCTCTCAAAACAGCCCACATATAAATTATATCTTCTTTGAAATATACGGGCTCGGCTCTGTCAACCGTATAATATCTGCTGCCGTCGTACAAAAAGCCGTCAAATTTATAGCTTGACATATCGGAGTTCCACGGTCCGATGTACATATAGTATCCCGACTCGCTGATGCCTATTTCCGTAGGCGTTCCCTCAAGGTACATTTTATTTTTGTACCGCAGCGGCTGAATACAGGCTTTTTCCTCTGAAATCACATTTCCGCCGCCGTCGATAATCTCCGCCGTTCTGCCGTATTTTTTAATAAGTCTTTTGACCTGCGTTTTTCCGAACATAATACCTCCCTCTTTTCAAACGCCTCCCCGCCCTCCCATCATACAAGTTAAATTACCTTAAACACAAACGCCGAGTCCTTGAAGTAACGGGCAGCGTCCGCAATTTTTTGAGCCGCAAAATCATTTGCCGCTTCAAGGAGAACGTCTGAATTTTCCTCAACGGAGACGTCGCCTGCCTTAAATGAGGTCACTCCCCCGTTTTCCGTGTTCTTGAACACAAGGTACAGCTGATACGCCATTGCAACGGCAGCCATAACAACGGCGGGGTTTGTCTCGTCCGAGTCCCTTCTGAGCTTCGCCCTGATCTCCTCAACAACCATATTGCAGCATTTCTCAACGCTCTCTTCATCCTCATAGGATTGAAGCATTTTTGTCACAAAGTCAAGTACCTTTTCATCTAAAGTCATACCGTTCCGTTCATCACCTTTACCGCATCGGAAAATATCTTTGAGAAGCCGGCAGTACACGTTACGGCGGCTCTTTCAAGCTGTCTGTCGATAAGCTTGTCGTACTCCGTCATTACTCCTCCCGCTTCCACAAGCTCAAGAGCACACGAGGAATCAAGACCTATAATGGTATATTCGGGGAGACTTGAAATTCTCACAAGCTCCGCCCCCAAGGGAGTTATCATCTTTCCCGTGGCGTGGAACGTAAGCCCTGCGCCGGAATCCTTAAATTCATCTAAGCTCAAAAGCAAATCCGTCATATCCGATGAAGCTGCGATAGTGGTCAGGTTGTAGGGAGCAAGTCCGTTCCACAGTTTGATTAAATCGGAATATACGAGCTTGCCCATAGTTCCATATTGCACCTTATGCGCCTTATTGTCGTTTCCGTCTCCGTTGATAAGCACGTCAACTGCGTCATTAAGCTGGCTTTCGGCTATGTACCTGCCTATTTGACGGAGCGTAACGGTAAACAAATCAAGGCTCTGGTATTTTATCGCTTCATAGGATGATACAAGCATTCTGCCTCTTTTATGGAGAGTTACAAGGTTTTCTTTTGTTTTAATAACTGTCTGAGGGATAAAAGCTCCCTCGGCAACAACCTTAAGCTCCTTATCGTCCGCTGTGGGAACGGAAGCGATAGAGCGGTAATCAAGCCCGTTTATTTGCGTTGTTGTCGCCACCAGCTTGGACAACAGGTCCGCCTCATCCATTCCTTGTCTTACAGCTCTGTTTACGTATTCGGGGAAAAGCGCCGCAGACTCCGTTGTCTGAAAGAATTTTTCGATTCTGTCCGAGCCCTTTCCGCTGACCCTAATATCAAAACGCTTAAGCTGTCTTTGGTAAGCGTCTAAATTTTCAAGGGGAGTGCCGATGTAAAGCTCATCGGGATCAAGCTCCTTCAAACATTCGTTAAATCCCTTTGACGATGCGTACATTCCTTTTTCAAGTTTAATATTTTTGTAATCTGACATTTTTGATTTTCCTTTCTTTTTTTATTTCAGAGTATTATTCCCACAGTGCCGTTATCCGTATCAACGTCCACCACAAGGCAGCTTCTGCCGTCTGCGCTGACCTTTACACCGCCGCTGCCGTCCGATACGAGATTACAGCAGCCCAATGCGGGAACGGTGTCTCCGCTGTAAGCAAGACTCATATAGCCCGCAATCTGAACGCAGGCGTACCCGTCCTTGGCGTTTACGGCAACTCCTATAAAACTGCCGCCGTCGGAGCTTTCGCCTACGGTCATATTGTCCGTCATTGCCGCTACAGTTCCCGTTTCCACTGCATCCTCCGCATAAAAAGTGACGCATTTTTCATTAAATCCGTTAAGTGATATTGACATTTTTTTCATCTGTCCGGTTTCAGCACATAGGTAAGTGTAAAGTGTCAGCACATGGGTAAGTGA
>JAJQGK010000057.1 GCA_021200555.1 Clostridiales bacterium
AAGT
The DNA here is from genome assembly GCA_021200555.1 of Clostridiales bacterium. Classification (GTDB taxonomy): domain Bacteria; phylum Bacillota; class Clostridia; order Oscillospirales; family Acutalibacteraceae; genus UBA1081. The sequence continues at coordinate 5 of JAJQGK010000057.1, forward strand.
TTGTACAAACATTGGTCAAACCCGTTGGGTTTGATTACGGAAATTATAATTTTAAAAGGAAGCCGCTTTGCGGCTTGCGGGCAGCACATCCGAACGCCGCCGGTGGCGGATGAAGTGAGGACGTGCTGGCGCAGCGGTCGGCGACTGGCAAGGCAACCCTTTGCCGCAGACAGAGCCGGGAACCGCAAGAGGGCAAAACACATGGGTCCGCCCCTACGGAAGGCGATTTTAATTTGTGCGAAAAAATATTAATTTGTCAAAAGCGCTGCATCCTGTCCTCGGACAAATAAAGGAGCAGCAGCGAGGAGGAAATATATGTCAACAACAAAAAAAACCAAAAGGGAGCAAATTTTGTTTCTGTGCCAATTTTCAATTTTACTGGCAATTGAAATCATCGTTTGCTTCACGCCGCTGGGAACGCTTCCGTCTCTCGGAATGCTCAGTGCGACGCTGTCTCACGTACCCGTAATCATCACAGCCGTGATTTTGGGCATGAAGGCGGGCGCGCTCATGGGCTTCGCCTTCGGAGCTTGCAGCTTTATTTACTGGACCTTCGTGGCTCCCGGGGCGTTTTCGTTCATCTACACGCCGTTTTACACTCTCGGCGAATATCAGGGCAACTTCGGTTCTCTGCTTATTTGCTTTGTGCCGAGAATACTTATCGGCGTTGTAACCGTTCTCGTTATGAAGGGGCTGATGAAGCTTATCAAAAACGAGTTTGCCGCCGCCGCAATTGCGGGAGTTTGCGGAACGCTCACAAACACCCTTCTTGTTCTTTTGGGGATTTACGTCTTCTTCGGCAACGAGTATTACGCCTTGGCAAGCGACGGTTCAAGAACGCTTTTGGCATTTTTGGGCGTGGTGGTTCTGACAAACGGTCTTCCGGAAGCCGTTATTGGAGGCGTTGCGGCGTCCGCCATTGCAGTCCCCGTCAAACGAGCCGTGGGGAAACGATACCTTAAGGTTCCCGCAAAACCGCAGGAACAAAAAGATACGGAAAATCAATAAAACAAAAAGGGCAGCCAAACCGACGGCTGTTCTTTTTTCGTCTCCGCACTCCCTTCGGGAATGTACAATGTACGATTTACAATGTACAATGAAATATAATTTTAATTGGTGCAGACCTGTTGGAAATTAATAATTAATAGTTAATAATTAATAATTTCGGAAGCCGCAAACGGCTTATTCCGCTCATTTCATTCGCTCTAATTTAGTGTTCAGACTAAAATTTTTAGAATACTAATCACTATCCACTATCCACTGATCACTTATAATGGGGTGCGGAGTATCCCCGCCATTCATTGCTAATTGCTCATTGCTAATTGCTAATTTATTCTAAATGGTGTGTACAATCTCGTAATTCCATCAAGGCTCACGGAGAACAGAGCATTGCCAATATTGCACATAAATTTCCCCGGCAAGCAATTATTTTTTTCTACGGGAAAAAAGGAAAAATTTACTTGAAATTTTTGCTAATTCGGGTATAATGTATAATGGGTTGAATTTGAAACAGATTTTCTTTCGGGTATGGAAAATCACTTCATTTTTCAACATTTCGGCGGTGAAAAAGGTTAATTCCGCCGAAAACAGGTCCCGATGCGGCACATGCGGCAATCAGTTTAAACCGGTTCGGACTTGTTTAAGTTATAGGAGGTACGGTAAATGAAAGTACAATTTACAGAAACAGTTCTGCGTGACGCTCAGCAGTCGCTTATCGCCACAAGGATGCCTTTCGACACATATGAACCCATTCTCGACAAGCTCGACAAGGCAGGATATTATTCCCTTGAATGCTGGGGCGGCGCAACCTTTGACACATGTCTCAGGTATCTTGATGAAGATCCCTGGGAGAGACTTCGCAAAATAAGAAAGGCGTGTCCCAATACAAAGCTTCAAATGCTTTTAAGAGGTCAAAATCTTTTAGGCTACAAGCATTATCCCGATGACGTTGTCCGCCTTTTTGTAAGAAAAAGCGTAGAAAACGGCATTGACGTTATCAGAATTTTCGACGCTCTTAACGACTTGAGAAATATTCAAGTCGCAGTTGACGAAACCTTAAAGGCGGGAGCCATTGCCTCCGGCACAATTTGCTATACCACAAGTCCGGTTCATACTCTTGACGAATTTGTAAAAATCGCAAAAGAGCTGGAAAAAATGGGCGTTCAGACTATCTGCATTAAGGATATGGCCGGAATTATGAGTCCCAAAGAGGCTTACGAGCTTGTTAAGGCAATCAAGGCAAACGTAAAGCTTCCCGTGGTTCTTCACACCCATTCCACAACGGGTCTTGGATTTATGACTCTTTTAAAGGCGGTTGAAGCAGGCGCAGACATAATCGACACTGCAATTTCCAGCTTTTCCGGCGGTACAAGCCAGCCCGCTACGGAAACCATGGCGTACGTTCTCCGTCAATACGGCTACGATGTAAGCCTTGACGATAAGCTGCTTATGGACATCAATAAATTTTTCAAGGATTACAGAGGACAGTGCCTTGACAGCGGTCTGCTCAATCCCGTTGTTATGGCTACCGCTACGGACGCCTTGAATTACCAAATCCCCGGCGGTATGCTTTCAAACCTTGTGGCTCAGCTTACGGCAATGAAAAAGCTCGATAAGCTTGACGACGTTCTTGCGGAAACGCCGAAGGTAAGAGCAGATTTGGGCTATCCTCCCCTTGTCACTCCCATGAGTCAGATGGTAGGCGTACAGGCTACAAACAACGTTCTTGCGGGCGAACGCTATAAGAATATTTCAAAAGAGGTTCAGGCGTATATCAAAGGTGAGTACGGCAAAGCTCCCGGAACGGTCAATCCGGAGCTTATTAAAAAGGTCTTAGGCGATGAAAAGCCCATTACCTGCCGTTTTGCGGACACCCTTGAGCCGGGACTTCCCGCTGCAAGAGAATATCTCGGAGACAGAGCAACCTGCGATGAGGACGTTCTTTCATATATCGCATTCCCCCAGCAGGCGGAGGCGTTCTTCGACAAGAGAGACGAGAAAAGGAACCGCACCTTCACATATGCAATCAAAAAGGTTTAAGAGGTGTGAAATATGCTTAAAGGTCAGACAATCGGTATCGGCGATTCGCTGCTTATAGCCGTTGTGGGCATGGTAGTCGTTATTGCCATTCTTGCCATTATCGCTGTATTTATTTTGCTGCTTTCAAAAATTTTCCAGGCTGTTGAAAAAGGCTCAAAAAAGAGCAAAAAATCGGAAAAAGCCGTTGTATCGGAAACCGCCCCGGCTTCTCCCGCGGTTAAGGCCGCAAAGCCTGCCGGAAAAGAGCTTCCGGACACGGAGTCCCAAGGACAGCTTAAATTGACGGATGTTGACGAACCCACAGCCGCCATAATCATGGCGATTGTCAGCAATCAAAGCGGTATTCCGCTTAACAGGCTTTCATTTAAGTCCATAAAATTAATCGAGGAGAAGGAATCATGAAATATGTTGTTACATTAAACGGAAAAAATTATGAGGTTGAGGTTGAGGAAACCGAGGCTGTTATAACTGCCGTAACAGATGTTGTGCAAGCAGCCGCTCCCGCAGCCGTTTCCGCAGCTCCCGTGCAGACTGCCGCTCCCGCAGCCGCTCCCGCAGCTCCCGTAGGCGACGGAGTCAAGGTTCTTGCTCCCATGCCGGGAAATATTTTAAGCGTAAATATCACAAACGGTCAGGCTGTCAAGAAGGGCGAGGTTTTGTTTATTCTTGAGGCGATGAAAATGGAAAACGATATTGTTGCTCCCGAGGATGGAACGGTAAAACAAATTCTCGTCCAAAAGGGCGCTACGGTTGATACGGATGCCGTTCTTGCATTAATATAAGAAAGGAACGGGCTTGTAAATGGATATATTAGAAGTTATAAAAGGGATATGGGACGCCTCAGGCTTTGCGGAGCTTACATGGCGCAACATTGTTATGATGCTCGTGTCCTTTGTATTCCTTTATCTTGCAATTGCGAAAAAATTTGAACCCTTGCTTTTGGTTCCGATTGCATTCGGAATTTTGCTTGCAAACCTTCCCGGCTCGGAGATAATGCTAGACACCATAGGCTTGTCCGACCCCGCCACAATGGAGGCGATAGAGGAAGGGACGGTCACTGCCGGACACTGGTACGATTCGGGCGTTCTGCGGCTGCTGTACGTAGGCGTTAAGAGCAGTATTTTCCCATGCCTTATCTTTATGGGCGTAGGCGCAATGACCGATTTCGGTCCCCTTCTCTCCAATCCCATCAGCCTGCTTTTGGGAGCTGCCGCTCAGTTGGGCATTTACATTGCGTTTATCCTTGCCATCGCTCTCGGCTTTGAGCCTGCGGAGGCTGCTTCAATAGCAATTATCGGCGGTGCCGACGGACCCACAGCCATTTTCCTGACAGGAAAATTAGCCTCTCATCTTCTTGCGCCCATTGCAGTGGCTGCGTATTCCTATATGGCGCTTATTCCCGTTATCCAGCCTCCCATAATGAGAGCGCTGACCACCAAAAAAGAGCGTCTTGTCAGAATGCCCCAGCTGCGAAAGGTATCTAAAACCGAAAAAATCATTTTCCCCATTGCAGTTCTCTGCATTACGGCGTTTATCCTTCCCAGCGTTATACCGCTGTTGGGAATGTTCATGCTCGGCAACCTGTTTAAGGAGTGCTGCGTAACGGACAGACTTTCCGATACGGCTCAGAACTCTCTGATGAATATCGTTACAATTCTTTTGGGCGTTTGCGTCGGAGCAACTGCCAACGGAGAAACATTCCTCCAGACTCAGACTCTTTTGATTATCGGATTGGGACTTATCGCCTTTATGTGTTCCACAGCCGGCGGAGTGCTTTTGGGCAAGCTCCTTTACGTTCTGACAAAGGGAAAAATCAATCCCCTTATCGGCGCAGCAGGCGTGTCCGCCGTACCTATGGCAGCCCGTGTGGCGCAGAAGGTCGGCGCAAAGGACGACCCCACAAACTTCCTGCTGATGAACGCCATGGGACCCAACGTTGCCGGCGTTATCGGCTCCGCTGTTGCGGCAGGCTTCCTGCTTATGCTGTTCCAGTAAACCGCAAATTGAGTTTAAATCCCCTGTCTTTGGCGGGGGATTAGCTGTATAATTTATAATAAACCGGTTAGAAATGTACAATTTACAATGTACATTGCACAATGAAATAAAATTTTAATTTAATTTGTGCAAACGCCGATTGGTTTAGAAAATTATAACCTCCCGCCGTAGGGGCGGACCCATGTGTCCGCCCGCAAGGGGCGAAGCCCCTTCCGA
>JAJQGK010000047.1 GCA_021200555.1 Clostridiales bacterium
ATTTGATATAACTTAATTTAAGAAGGCTAAAAATTGATTAAAGTTTTATTTTTTATCCATGATTTAGGTCAGGGCGGAGCAGAGAAGGTGCTTGTGAACCTTGTAAACAATATGGACAGGGAAAAATTTGATATTACTCTGATTTCCCTATTCGGCGGCGGTGTTAACGAGCAATTTCTATCTTCCGATATTAAACATAAATCCATATTTAAAAAAGCTTTCCCGGGAAATTCGCATTTAATGAAGCTTTTCTCCCCCGCTTTTCTGCACAAGCTGTTCATTAAAGAGATATACGATATTGAAGTATCATATCTTGAAGGTCCGTCTGCAAGGATTATCAGCGGCTGCCCGAACAAAAACACAAAGCTTGTATCTTGGATTCACTGTACACAAAGCACAAAGAAACAAATTGCAACAGGATTTAGATCATTTGCCGAGCTAAGGAATTGCATAAAAAAATTCAATAAAATTATATTTGTTTCACGGGATATTGAGAAAATATACAAAAAAATATTACCGAATATTAAATCCGAAGTTTTATATAACACCAACGACAGTGAATACATCATAAATGCGTCAAAAGAATTACCTGACAATTCTTTTGATTCTAATGAGTTTAATATTATATCTATTGGTAAAGTAGCAAAAATTAAAGGATTCAACCGTTTAGCTAATGCACATTGCAGACTCAAAACCGATGGATACAATATTCATACTTATATTATAGGCTCCGGAAATAACGAATACCAAAGCGAAATTACAAAAACATTAAAAAACTTTAGCGATGAAAACAGTTTTACTTTTTTAGGATTCAAAAAAAATCCATACAAGTATCTTGCAAGAGCAAATCTCTTTGTTTGTTCATCATATTCTGAGGGCTTTTCCACGGCGGCAACAGAAGCGTTGATTTTAGGTATTCCGGTGGTAACAACCGAGGTGGCGGGCATGAGAGAAATGCTGGGCGAAAGCAACGAATACGGAATTATTACGGAAAACAACGAGGACGCTCTGTATTGCGGAATTAAGTCGCTGTTAGACGACAAGTCGCTGCTTGAACATTATAAAAAACAAGCACAAATAAGAGGCAAGGATTTTATCGTAAACAAAACGGTAACTGCTGTAGAAAATATGCTTTTGAACTTGGAGTGATATCACTTATGAAAACAATTTTACAAACTCTTGCATACGCATCTCCAAATTGCGGTAATTTTATTTTATCTATAACAATGCTTGAACAAAAATTGGCAGAGAGTGGATACAAAACAATCTATGCTGTTCCTCAAAGAGCTGGAAATTCAGATTGGTGCAAAGAAATGCAATCCCGAACCAAGGTTTATTTCTTGCCGGAAAAAAACGCAAGAATTTTACCTGAAACATATAGTATATTCAAAAAGATATACTCTGAAAATGATGTTGTGATAGCACATTCTCACTTCGAATTATATGATATGCCTATGACGGTAACAGCTCCAAAAAACATTAAAATTTATTGGCATTTACACGATGCGATTGAACACGATTATTACAATTCAAGTATATCCAGAAAACTCCTGACAAGAATACAATATAGCCGATTATTTAAGCGAGTAAAAATTCTCAGTGTTTCAAATAAACACGGAGCATTCATATCAAAACTCGGTTTTTGTAATAAGAATATAACAAATCTGCCAAATGCAATAAATACTAAATACATAGAAAAGGTACAAAATTATTCTGACGAACATATTTTTCTCATGTTTGGGTGGAGTGTATACAGAAAAGGTGTAGATCTGGCGATAAAAGCTGCCGAAATTTTAAATAATAATGAATTTAAAATTGCTATTGTAGGCGGCGATGAATTAAAAAATTATTTATGTTCCAATACGACATCATCACATATTATTGCACTTACGCCGGAAGAAAATGTTAATAATTTATATCAAAATTCTAATGTTTTTCTCCATATAAGCAGAGCTGAAGGACAATCATATGCACTGCTTGAGGCAATCTATGCAGGATTACCGGTTATTTGCAGTGACATTTCTGAAAATCGATTCGCAAAAGAGTTTCGCAATGTATTTTTTGTAACAAACGAAAATCCTGACGATATTGCAAATAAAATTAATTTTCTGTCATCCTATGTTGTAAATGATGCAGATGTGGAATTTAATAGGAAGCAAATCGAGGAAAATTACGCAATTGATTCATGGTGTAATCAACTTGTATCTCTGTATAATATAAAATAAAATATGAATATAAATCTAAAAATATCTGTCATTGTTCCTGCGTATAACATAGACGCATACATTTCAAGGACAATTGACAGCATTTTAAATCAAACATACAAAAATACAGAAATTATAGCCGTAGACGACGGGTCAACCGACAACACCGGTGCTATTCTTGACGATTATCAAGTAAGATATCCTGAAAAAATCAGGGTTATTCACAAGGAAAACAGCGGCGTTTCCGGAGCGAGACTTACCGGATTGCAGGAAGCATCCGGCGCATGGATAGGTTTTATAGACGGTGACGATACTGCGGATGAAGATATGCTTTCACATCTGCTGAAAAACGCCTTAAAGTACAATGCAGATATTTCTCATTGCGGATATAAAATGATCTTTGAAGACGGAAGAATAAATTATTTTCATAATTCAAAGGCCGTGATAATTCAAAATAAGAAAAAAGGCGTTGTGGATTTGCTTGAGGGAACTGTTGTAGAACCCGGCTTGTGTAATAAATTATACAAAAAGGAGCTTTTTGAAAACATTCCGGAGCTTTTGGATCAGACAATAAAATACAATGAAGATCTATTGATGAATTTTTATCTTTTTTCAAAAGCCGAAAAATCCGTTTTTGAGGACATATGCTTATATAATTATATTGTCAGAGGCAGCTCAGCATCAAGGCAGGTCCCGAACAAAAAGAAAATATCGGATCCCATAGATGTTAAAGAGATTATTTTGTCTCAGGCAGCCGAGGATATCAAGCCGGAGGCGTTAAAAGCTCTTATAAATACCCTTATCAGCTGCTATAACAGCACTTTAGACACGGAATTTACGGAAGAAATTAAAATCATACGATCAAAGCTTAAAGAACGCAAATACGGCTTTAAATTCCTGTCTAAAAAAAGAAAATTATCTGCATATTTAATATTAAATTGCCCTGCAATATATAAATTAATCTACAAAACATACGAAAAATATTTTATGGAGAACCCATATGAATGAATATATTTAAAATAATTCAAATATAAGTAATATGATTTTAATTAAATTGGTGGAAAAATATGAAAAAGAAAACAAAAGTACTATTTTCATGTTATGGCTTAGGTATTGGCGGCATTGAGAAATGCTTAGTTAATTTACTTAATATTATGTCAAATGACGAATTTGATATTGACCTACTTCTTATGAATCCGGAAACGGATTTCATGTCACAAATCAAACGACCAATAAATTACATAGATTCATTTCAATATGTGATGAATACAACAGATACATTTAGTGAGATAAAGAATAGAGGTGGCATTTTTCTTAATTTTAGAAAATTTATCCGTTATTGCAAATTCAGACTTTATGTAAAATTAAGCAAAGACCCTTGGAAAACCTTTAAGTCTCTTCCTGATGAATATGATATAGCAATTTCATATTCACAAAATGATTATTCACCTTATTACATAATTGATAAGGTATTTGCAAAGAAAAAAATTTTATGGTACCATAACGGAGCATATGAGGCAAGCTCAAAAAAATATAAAAAAGATAAAAAATATTATTTAAAATTTGATTATGTTGTGGCTGTTTCAAACGATTGTATGCACATGCTATCAACAAAGTTTAATTTTAAAGAACATCAATTAATCAAACTTCATAATATTTATGATAAGCAATACATTCTTAATGAATCGATGAAATTCATACCGGCTTCTTATTTGGGTACAAACTTAAATATTACGACTGTTGCAAGACTGACATCGGAAAAAGGAGCTGATTTAGCCTTAAAAGCATGTAAAAAGCTTAGACGAAAATATAGTGATATTCGTTGGCATTGGATTGGCGATGGAAATCAAAGAAAAAGCATTGAAAAACTAATTTCAGACAACGATTTAAAAGAAAATTTTATCATAGAAGGTAACAAATGCAACCCATATCCATATATCAAGCATTCGATTGTTTATGTTCAACCATCTTATTTTGAAGCATATTCAACTACCATAACCGAAACAAAAGTTTTGTCCATACCGATAGTTACAACAGATGTAGGAGGTATGAGAGAACAATTAAGAGATAACGAAACCGGATTAATAACTCCAACTAATGTCGATTCTATAGTTAATGCCATAAGCCGTTTATTAGATGATGACAATTTACGAACTCACATCATAAAAACATTGCAAAAGGAAAATTGCAATACATCAAATTTTTTCGATGAATATAAGCAAACAATTTTTAGCTAAATTATTTTTATCAAGCTATAAAATGAGTTATTTACAACTTCAAATATATTCACATTTTTTGCATTTGAATATTTAATACATAAATACAAAATATATTGAAAATCAGGGATGAATGTTATGCTGATAACAGTTTTCACACCAACATTTAACAGGGCTTACATTATAGATAAATTATACAAATCATTGCAAAAACAAACATTCAGGGATTTTGAATGGATTATTATTGATGATGGTTCAACCGATAATACATCCGATGTTATATCATCATTTCAACAAGACAACAATGACTTCGTTATAAATTATTATCATCAAAAAAATAACGGTAAATGCAGTGCTATAAATCACGCTCTTGATCTTGCACACGGTAAACTATTTTTATGCATTGATTCGGATGATTATTTAACAGATGATGCACTTGAAAAAATTGCGAAATGGCAGCAATCAATTGCCGGCAAAAAAGAATATTGCGGCGTGTGCGGAAATCTCGGTACGGCAAGTAACATAACTCCAAATTCAACCTTCTCCGAATTATATTGCGACGGAACATTCTTCGACAGATACTCAATTTTCGACGGTGAGCGTGCTTATGCATTTTATACAGACATTCACAGAAAATATAAATATCCCTTTTTTGAAGGCGAAAAATTCATGACAGAGGCTGTTGTATGGAATCGAATGGCAGCGAATGGATACAAAATGAGATTTTATAATGACATTATATGTGTATAAGAATATCAGGACAATGGGTTGACAAAAGCCGTTTCGGAATTATTTCTCAATAATCCCCGAGTTTACGGATTATGGTTAAAAT
>JAJQGK010000042.1 GCA_021200555.1 Clostridiales bacterium
TCTTGCAAAAAATTCTCTACGCATCCGACGCACTCGATTTAATCAGTGCTTACTTAATTATTTTTTTTATGTAAAATAAGATACTTTATTATAAACATATTGCTGTTATCATAGAGTTGTGAATTTGTTAATTTTTTGTTAATTTTGAAAATTTTCGCTGTTATTTCCCCATATAAATCTGCCAAACTCATCAGTGGTTGCTTGATAAAAAACGGAAACAGGCAAGAACGGCGGTTTACACGGCAATATGATTTATACCTCGTCCATTGAGTAAGTATAAAATGGCAACGGGAACCAGGATGCGCATTCCGGCTTAAGTTCATTTCTTCTTTCGGAGTAAAGACTCCCCACCAATCTCATCGCTTCATCATGCTTCAAAATAATATCGGGCTTTTTATCCGTTTCCTCTACGCTTACAGCATTATCTTTTACGGTTATTTTTATCTGCTCCGGCAGCTTTATTCCCTCTATAAGCATTACGCATTCTCCGTCAGCCAAGAAAGTGTACGTTGATTTTAGCTTGAGAAAGGCTCTTAATACATTTTCATAAGAGAAAATCGTATATCTTATAGACTGGTTCATTCTGTAATATTCACAGTTTTTCCCCAAATAATCACACACATCCGCTTCAAAGGGCGGAACGACAAGCTCTATACTGTCTTTTTCGGAAGCCTCCAGCGCGCATATGATTATTTCCTCAATGTCTTCTTTATTTGCATATCCCATTTCATAAACATAAGTTTTGCTTCTGTTAAGTACAAACCAACCCTTAAACTCTCCGTCTGACAGAACCGCATAGGACAAAGCCTTCCATGAGCAAAGAATGTCATACATGTCTTCGCTTTGACGCACGGCTTTAAAAGGTCTCGAGTTGTAAATATCTGCGATTTTGCTGAAAATTTCCGTGTCGTTTTCAGCTATCTCTCTGTAATCGTATGCAGCCTTTTTATCCTTGCCGCATTTGTACCGAACGTTTTTCTTGTTGAAAAAGAAGGAATATTGCAGTCCGCACTGTTCGTAAGAGTAACGGCCGTACCTTTGTCTTTGCCCCGATAAAAATCCCATATCCGTCATATTCTGCTTCATTTCATCAAGGCAAAGAGCCATGCAAAAGCCCATGTATCCCTTGTTCCTGTGGTCGGGATGAACCGCTACGTTTCCGATACCGGATATTTTCAGCTTTTCGCCGCAGACCGTCAGATTTGAATAATAAAGACCCACGGCAGCTCTTATTTCACCGTTGACGTCAAGAACAACATTATTTTGTGCGGGATTATATTTCTCCTTGTAAAGCTTGGGCAAGAGATTTATAAATTTATCCTCATCCCTTGTGAAGCCGAAGGACATATCGAGCAAGTCCAAAAGCTCCTTTCTTTGGCTTGCATTGCCGTGCCGCATATGAATATATTCAGACATTCTTTTTCCCCTTTTTTTTATTAATAAGATAGCATGTTTCGCTGAAAATTTCAAGTATCTGCATAACAATACGTGTAAAAGATGAATTGTAAAGTAAAACGCTTGACGCATTTTTAATCGAAAAAGAAAATCACTTTACATTGAAAATGCATAAAATTACTGTAAAGGTTTTTAGCTTTTCACTGTGCAAAACTCTGTTCAAAATGTTTATAACTTTTTCCCTTTTGTCTAAAAAAGGGGAAAATTGTTCATAAGTCGTAAGGCTTTTGACCTTTACTGTTCATAACTTCCAAATTTCCGAAAAGCGAATATACATTTTTCTATGCATTGTCAACCCCTTTACCGATTGTCAATTTTGTTTTTGCACTTTTCAATCCATTCCACAATTTTAAATTTAACCGTATATTTATCCGTGCTTAAAATTATATCCTCCTCTTGTTCACTGAAAATACTGTCCAGAGCTTCCTTATCCGTCGCCTCTGCTGCGGGTAGGCAAAGAGAGGGGAACATTACGCACCACCAATTTTGTCCTTGTCCCGACCCTATGATTACCTTTAACGCCATATATTTGCCGGCGGGAAGAATTACCTCGCCGTTGTAAATCCTTGTGTCGAAATATTCCTCGCATACGGTGATTGAAACGCTGTAATTAAAACCGTTTTCTTTTACAACGCTTTCTGCGATTGATTGAAGATACGGAATTTCCGGCGTGATTTTTTCAACGGCATCCTCCGCCGTTACCGTTCCGTCAAAGATTGCGGATCCCTCGGCAAGAAGCGTGTCCCTGATTTTCAGCTTAAGCGTCTGATCCTCTTCACTGTCGGAATTTGCCAGAATATGAAGTCTCAGCACCTCGCTGCGTATGCTTTCACAGCCGTCGGCAAAGGCAGCGATGTTCCATATCAAAAGAAATGTTATTCCCAAAATTATACCGATGGTAAGATTTTTGTATTTTTGCATACTTAATTTGTCTTCCTTTCAAAAAAATCCGCCCATTAAGTAATTGCGTTTACTTAATTTTGGGCAGATAAATTTTTTTTATTCGGTTAATTTGGTTTTACTCCGGAAATAAGCCTTTTGGCAGCGGTTTTGCCGTAAAGACAATCTTAAATTTTTTCCGCAATCTTTCAGCGCAGTCTGCAGCGTCGGACTCTCTTTCAAAAAGTCCGAACACGGCGGAGCCGCTTCCGGTCATCAGCGAAAGAATTGCTCCGCAATTACGCATTTCTCCTTTGATTACGGCTCTGTCGGGCACCTCGATAACCTGTTCAAAAACATTTGCCGCTTTTGAGCAAATGCCTTTTAAATCGCTGTGCTTTGCCGCATAGAGAAATCCGTCCCTGTCCGGATGGCGTATCCATTTCGCAGAGTCAAAGCTTTTGTAGGCCTCTTTTGTGGAAACTCCTTGAGAGGGCTTTACTATAACAAAAAAGCATTCGGGCAAATTCGGAATTTGAGCCATTACCTCGCCTGTATTCAGACAAAGTCTTGTTCCGCCGCCGATGCAAAAGGGTACGTCCGCTCCGATTTTTTCGCCTATGGCAAACTGCTCCGCTTCCGAAAGATTCGCTTCGTATAAAATATTCAAAGCCCTGATAACCGCCGCTGCGTCAGCGCTTCCGCCCGCCATTCCGGCTTGGCTGGGAATGTGCTTTTCAATGTGAATACTTACGCCCTTGTTTTCCTTCTTTAAATATTCAAAAAACCCTTCCGCCGCTTTATATGCGGTGTTTCTCCGGTCTGTAGGTACGGAAGACTCAGAGCAGGAAAGGGAAATTGTCCTATCCTCCGTAAGAGCCACCGTCACTTTGTCAAATATGTCTACCGACTGCATAACGGTGTATATACTGTGGTAACCGTTTTCGAGAACGGATGTCAAATCCAAAAGCAAATTGATTTTTGCCGCCGCTTTTATGGTTATATCCATTTCTTCACCATCCTAATATATTTATAATACATATTTACGGCAGCATTTTCAATATTTTTTTGAAAAAACTTGTAAACGGCGAAGAAGCGTGATAAAATACCTTATAAAGCAAATTAGGATAAAGCAATTTAAGGCAATCGGTGAATTTTTCTCGAACGGAAAACGAAAGAAATGGAATGTGATAAAATGACAGACTACAAAAATTTAATTGATATGCACACTCACACGGATAACTCCTTTGACGGCAATCACTCACCCGTTTATATGTGCGAAGCGGCATGTAATAAGAGTTTGCGGGCTATAGCATTCACCGATCACTGCGAGGTTGACGCTTATTATAAGGACAACGGAGAGCGTAATGTTAGACAGGCGTATTTTGAAATCGCAAAGGCAAAAAGCGCTTTTATGGGAAAAATTCTTGTACTTAACGGAATTGAACTGGGGCAGCCTGCATATGATACGGAAACCGCCGATAAAATTATATCCTCTCAGAGGTTCGATATCGTTTTGGGCTCTGTTCACAATCTGAGGAACAGACAGGACTTCTACTTTGTTGAGGACTTTTCAAAAACCGATATAAAAAAGGATATGCGTGAATATTTCGATGAAATTTTGATTATGCTTCAATGGGGCAAATTTGACGTCTTGGCACATTTAACATATCCGTTCAGGTATCTCTATTCAAAAAACCATATCAGAGAGGATATTAACGACTATAAGGATCAGGTTGACGAAATTTTAAAGCTTGCAGCCGAAAAGGATATAGCTCTTGAAATCAATACCGCCGGATTACGCAAGCCCATAAACAGACTTTCCCCTGAAATTGATACGGTCAAACGGTTCAAGGAGCTTGGGGGCAAGCTTATAAGCATTGGCTCCGACGCTCATTATGCACAGCATTTGGCAGTTGGAATAAAAACGGCTATGGATACCGCAAAGGAAGCCGGATTTGACGCCGTAACTCTTTTTCAGCACAGACATGCAATGGAAATACCCATTGAGTAACATAAATAATTACATATAATTAACGGAGATGACATAATTGTTTGAGGCAGATAAATATCTTGATAAGGTTAAACGGATACATTTTATAGGAATAGGCGGTTCCGGAATGTGCCCTCTTGCGGAAATTCTTCACTCGAAGGGTTACGATTTGACAGGTTCGGACAACAACGAAACAGATACTTTGCAAAGAATTAAAAATCTCGGTATTCCCGTATATATGGGACAGAGAGCGGAGAATATCAAGGGTGCGGAGATGATAGTTTACACCGCCGCAATTCTTCCCGACAATCCCGAGCTTGTCGCAGCAAAATCCAGCGGAATACCCACCTTTGAGAGATCCAAGCTTTTGGGCGCGGTTTCAAGAAAATTCGGCTGCTGCATCGGTATAAGCGGCACTCACGGAAAAACCACCACCACATCAATGACGGCTCAGATTTTGATTAACGCCGGTATGGATCCCTCCGCAGTTATCGGAGGAAAGCTTCCCATGACCGGTACAAACGGGATTACCGGTAAATCCGATATATTCCTGTGCGAAGCATGTGAATTTTCCAATACCTTTCTTGAGCTCTCCCCAAAATGCAGCGTAATACTTAACGTCGATGCGGATCACATGGAATTTTTCAAAACCATGGATAACCTTGAGGCCTCATTTGTAAAATTTGCAAATATGGCGGAAACGGTTATTTACAACGGCGACGACGCCAATACCTTAACCGTTATGAAGTCTGTTAAGAATAAGAAAACAGTAACCTTCGGATTTAATAAAAGCAATGACTGGTACCCCGATAATATCCAAATGGACAACGGAGCATATCCAGAATTTGATGTATTTTTCAAAGGCAAAAAGCAGGGCAGAGCCGTGCTTTCGGTGCCGGGCAAGCACAATATATATAACGC
>JAJQGK010000129.1:0-28925 GCA_021200555.1 Clostridiales bacterium
ATAATGGTGCACCGGCTTCGTTTGAGAGTAGTGTAATTCCATAAGGTAGTAAAACACGGTACCCGCCGTGTGGGAAATTAATTCAGTTTGAGAGTAGTGTAATTCCATAAGGTAGTAAAACAAAAAAAATGAAAAGAACATTCAATATACCGTTTGAGAGTAGTGTAATTCCGTAAGGTAGTAAAATGTATTTGTGTTTGTTATGTTAAATTACAGGGAATCTTTAAAAACATTAGGAGGAAAAAATGGTTGTTATAGTTATTCTTATAATTCTTGTTGTAGGCGGATTGATCGCATATAATGATTGGAAAATAATAAAAGCCCAAAAAAATGGCTATAAAAACCCAAATGCCGGTAAACCGGTGCAGAAATATCGTACGCTCACGGATAAAGAGTTGAATGAAATGAGCAAACAGATGGTAGGAAAATCAAAAAGGGAAGCAAGGAAAATCGTGCGTTGGTACACAAGACGCTGAATAAATTTTTACAGCATATTACAATATTTGAAATAATGAAGAACTTGCGCCTTACTGTCGGGCGCATTTTTTTCGGTAAAGCCTATCTGCTTATAACCAAATTAATAAAACGACGAATGGCACTCGCTTTTTCGGCGATGGGTAATCTGCTGATGAAGCTTTTGAGCAGCGGCGGCTTATTGAATTCGGTCGTTCTTAAATCATTTGACAGAATTATATTTATATGGTATAATGAAAAGACAAAAAAATGTACTAATATAATCATTTTCGGGAAAAATACAGACATATTAATTTTTCGGAGATGTTTATATGAAGAAAAACGCCAGCGGTGATGATTTTAATTTTTACGGCTTTACCTTTCCCTCGCCTTTTTCGGCGGACGGCTCGGATCGGTCGGAAAACGGAGATAACCAATCTGAGGATGAGGACGAAAAAAATCAAAACGGCAGCGTTACCGTCAAGAAAAACGGCCGCTTTATACACTGTCTTACGATAATCGGACAGATTGAGGGGCATTATCTGCTGCCCTCAAGCACAAAAACCACAAAATACGAGCATGTGATTCCTCAGCTTGTGGCTATTGAGGAAAGTCCCGAAATTGACGGTCTGCTGGTTATTCTCAACACCGTGGGAGGAGATATTGAGGCAGGGCTTGCCTTGGCGGAGCTTATCGCCGGAATGAAAAAGCCCGTTGCCTCTCTTGTTTTGGGCGGCGGTCATTCCATAGGCGTTCCTTTGGCGGTGTCCGCAGATAAATCCTTTATCGTCCCTTCCGCAACCATGACAATACACCCTGTGCGGATGAACGGTCTTGTGCTGGGAGTTCCTCAAACTCTTAGCTATTTTCAAAATATGGAGGAGCGTATCGTCCGCTTCGTGTGCGGCAATTCAAGCATATCTCCGGAGAGATTTCGTCAACTTATGCACGCTACGGGTGAGCTTGTGACGGATCTGGGAACCGTTCTCGGAGGACAGGACGCAGTTAAAGAGGGAATTATCGCATCAATAGGCAATCTGTCGGATGCGTTGGAGTATCTTTACGAAAAAATTGAAGGTAAATAATCGCAATATTCGGTGGAAATATCAAAAGCAATCATAACGGCAATTCAAGCAAGCGGCGGTTTCCGCAGAATTTGATAAAAAGGATAAAAGTATGTCAGAGTCAGCAAAGAAAAAGTCCGGCAGCGGGGGAAAATCATCTGCTCCAAAGGGAGCAAAAACCGGTACTTCTTCAAAATCAAAGGGGCAGACGAAGGGACAGGCAAAGGCCTCTTCAAGCAAAAGACCTACCAAAAAGGAGTTGGAGCAGCTTCGCATTGAGGAGGAAGTCCGTCATGCGGAGTACATAAAAAAACGCAATCAGACAAATGCAATTATTGTATTTGCCGCAGCGCTCGTACTCTTCAGCATCGTTCTTATCCCCGCATCCGCAGGTACGGTTTGGTTCAATATCAGAGGCTTTATTTTCGGTCTTTTAGGATATTCGGCGTATATTATGCCCTGTATAATGGTATTTATATCGATAATGATGGCGCTTGAGCGTATGAAAACCAACGTGGGAGTGAAATTGCTTCAGGGGTTTATACTTGTGCTTTTCATAAGCGGGCTTATGTATGTTATCGTTTATCCCGAAAATCATGAGCTTAGCTTTTCAGAGGACGTAAACGATGAATTTTTCAAGTATTTCGATACCGGCTCTCAAAAGGGCTGGGGAATATTCGGAGCCGTAATCGGTGAAATCCTTATGCTTATGGGGTCGTCAAAGCTTCCGGCAATCGCAATCCTCTCTATCCTTATCCTGGTATCGTTTATGTTCCTTACGGGATTTACACTGATAAGGCTGATTAAGGGCGTACAAAAGCCTGCCGAAAAGGTCAAGGGCAGATTGGACAGAGCAAAGCAGGACAGAGTTAATACATCGGAAAACATCCGAAGCAACGCCGTATCGGAAAAGCCTAAAGACATTAAAAATACAGACAGCTCCGAAAAAACGGAACAGCAGACGAAAAGGCGGAAGAGATTTCCCGTATACACGGAAGCGGATCTTCTCGATCCGGAGGAGCTGAACGGCGAGGCGCATACCATTTCCGACAGCATTGTTGCCGAGGAAAACGAAAGTGACGACAAGAAAACGGAGGAAAACGTTGAAGACTCCGAGATTACGGCCGTCACGGGAAGCGCCGATGTCAAAAGCGAGGAAATAAAAGACATATTTGAAATTGCGGCGCAAAGACAGGCGCAGCAGGAGGAGCAAAAGCTTTCAAAATCCGAAATTGACAAAGCGAAGGCAAGCGTGTCGGCAGAGATTGACACCTCAAACAGTGTAAACGATGATGATAATTACTCACTTCCGCCCCTGAGCTGCCTTAAAATGCCCGTAAGAAATGCCGGAGTGGCAAGCCAGGCGGATTTGAAAGCGACTGCGGACAAGCTTATAGAAGCTTTGAACAGCTTTAACGTAGACGCAAAAATAACCGAGGTTGTGCCGGGTCCATCGGTAACAAGATATGAAGTAGCTCCTGCGCCCGGCGTAAAAATCAGCAAATTTACCGGTCTTGCGGATGATTTGGCGCTTCATCTTGCCGCCCCCGCCGGAGTCAGAATCGAGGCGCCCATTCCCAATAAATCGGCTATAGGAATTGAGGTTCCGAACAGAGGCCGAATAACCGTTACCATGCGTGAGGTTGTTGACAGCGATATATACAGGAAATCAAAAAGCAAGCTTAACGTTGCTTTGGGCAAGGATATTGCCGGCAACGTGGTGTGCGCCGATTTGGCGAAAATGCCCCACCTTCTGATAGCGGGAACTACGGGTTCGGGAAAATCCGTGTGCCTGAATGCAATGATTGTCAGCTTGCTTTACAATGCAAAGCCAAGCGAGGTTAAGCTTTTGCTTATAGATCCGAAGCAGGTGGAATTTTCCGTCTATAACGGCATCCCGCATCTGTTGGTGCCCGTTGTCTCCGATCCGAGAAAAGCGGCGGGAGCTTTGGGCTGGGCCGTTACGGAAATGCTCAACAGGTACAAAATTCTCAATGAAAAAGGAACCCGTGATATATACGCTTACAATAAAATGTGCGAAAGCGACGAGTCAATGGAGAAAATGTCGCAAATCGTTATCTTCATAGACGAGCTGTCGGATCTTATGTCCGTGGCTCCCTCGGAGGTTGAAAACTCCATAACAAGGCTTGCTCAAATGGCGAGAGCTGCGGGAATGCATCTTGTCGTTGCAACGCAAAGACCTTCCGTTGACGTTATCACAGGACTTATCAAGGCAAACATCCCCAGCAGAATTGCCCTCTCCGTATCGTCTCAGGTGGATTCAAGAACAATCCTCGATTCATCGGGAGCGGAAAAGCTTTTGGGGTTGGGAGATATGCTTTTCAGCCCTGTGGGAAAATCAAAGCCTGTGAGGGTTCAGGGCTGCTATTTGTCCGACGGTGAAATTGAAAATGTTGTTGATTTTGTCAAAACGCAGCAGGCAACGGAATACGATGACAATGTTCAGCAGGAAATTGACAAGCAGGCTCTTTCCGCCGCTCCGAAAAAGGGCGTAAAGGAGAGCGAAGGCGGCGGACTTTCGGATGCGGACAACGAGATTGTTATGAGAGCTGCGGAGCTTGTTATAGACAATCCCGAAAAAGCGTCAATTTCCGCTTTCCAAAGAAGCCTCAGCATGGGCTTTGCCAAAGCGGGAAGAATTATGGATATACTTGAGGAAAAGGGTGTTGTGGGGCCTCATGCGGGAAGCAAGCCCAGAAAGGTTCTTATGACAAAGGCTCAGTGGTATGAGATGAACGCAATGGCTCCCGATCCGAGCGGCGCGGAAATCGACAGCGCGGACGGAGCCGAAAATACGGATTCGATTGATGATTATGAATGATTTTTTGCCTGTAAATAAAGAGGATATGGCAAAGCGTGGATGGGACGCCGTGGACTTTGTCTACGTCAGCGGCGACGCTTATGTGGATCACCCCTCCTTCGGCTCGGCAATAATAACGAGAGTGCTGGAAAATGCCGGCTACAGAGTGGGCTTTTTGTCTCAGCCGGATATAACCGGCGACAGGGATTTTACTCGGTTCGGCAGACCTAAGCTGGGCTTTTTCGTATCGTCGGGAAATATCGATTCCATGGTGGCTCATTACACCGTTGCAAAGAAAAAAAGAAACACCGATTATTATACCGCCGGAGGAAAGGCGGGAAAAAGACCTGACAGAGCCGTTGATAAGTATTGCGGCAAAATCCGCAGCATTTACGGAGATATACCGATTATCATAGGCGGACTTGAAGCCTCTCTCAGACGATTTGCCCATTACGATTATTGGGCGGATGAAATAAGACCGTCCATTCTCGTCACATCCGGAGCGGATCTTATATCCTACGGAATGGGAGAAAAGCAGACGGTTGAAATTGCCGACAGACTTAAAAACGGCGAAAGCATACGTGATTTAAGAGATATAAAAGGAACCTGCTACCTTTGCGACGTCCGTGAAACGCCTTACGGCGGAATGGAATGTCCGTCATTGGACAATGTTTTGAAAAGCAAAAAGGAGTATGCCGTATCGGTTCGCATTCAGCAGGACGAACAGGATTTTTTCAGAGGCAGGACCGTAAAGCAAAAGCATGGGAAGATGATGCTTGTTCAAAATCCGCCTATGGATCCCCTTTCAACCGAAGAGCTTGACAGGGTTTACGAGCTGCCCTATATGAGAGCGTGGCACCCTTCATATGACGATTTGGGCGGCGTTCCCGGCTTTAAAGAGGTTGAGTTCTCCATAACCCATGTAAGGGGATGCTTCGGAGCCTGCAATTTCTGCTCTCTTGCATTTCATCAGGGGCGTTATATAACTTCAAGAAGCAAGGAGTCTGTCTTAAAGGAGGCCAAGCTGCTGACGGAACGGCCGAATTTCAAGGGATATATTCACGATGTGGGCGGTCCTACCGCAAATTTCAGATTTCCGTCCTGCAAGGGTCAGGAGGAGAGGGGACTTTGCAAGGGCAAAAAATGCCTTGCCCCCAAGCCTTGCCCCAACCTTATTTCTGATGAAAGCGAATACCTTGATATTCTCAGGGCGGTAAGGGAAATTCCCGGTGTAAAAAAAGTTTTTATACGGTCGGGAATAAGGTTCGACTATTTAATGCTTGACAAAAACGAGGATTTTTTCAAAGAGCTTGTCCAATACCATGTCAGCGGTCAGCTGAAGGTTGCTCCGGAGCATTGTTCGGCGCAGGTACTGGATAAAATGGGAAAGCCCCACATAGAATCATATATCAAATTCGCAAAAAGGTATTTTGAGCTTACGAGCTCGGCGGGCAAGGAGCAGTATATCGTCCCGTACCTTATGTCCTCTCACCCGGGAAGCACTCTTGAGGATGCGGTTCAGCTTGCGGTGTTCATAAGAGATCAAAAGCTTCATCCGGAGCAGGTTCAGGATTTTTATCCCACTCCCGGTACGATTTCAACGGCTATGTACTATACGGGGCTTGACCCTTATACGCTGGATGAGGTTTATGTGGCGAAAAATCCCCATGAAAAGGCAATGCAAAGGGCGCTTATGAGGTATTTCGACCCGAAAAACAGATCCCTTGTAGAGGAAGCCCTTGTAAAAACCCATCACAGGGAGCTTATCGGAAGCTCGCCCAAATGCCTTATACCGGGTAATTCCGATATTCCGAAAAGGAAAAAAGGCAGCGGTTATGAAACAAAAAACAGTACGAAAAATAAAAAGAAAGCTTTTAAGACCAAGTAGCCTTGTAGTCGTTATTCTTGCCGTTTTAATAAGCGTCTCTTATGTTCTCGACAAAAACGGAGTATGGGACAGAGCATTGGAAAGCGTCGGCGTTTCAAAAGCATCCGTTGTCGAGGGAACGGGCGTAGATGATAACTCTGTTTTAACCGCATATTTCATCGATGTGGGACAAGGGGACTGCACGCTGTTTGTAACCGGTGAATATTCCATGCTTATAGACTGCGGAGAGGCACAATACTCGGGAACTGTTATCAATCAAATACAGAATTTGGGCATTCAGACGCTTACGTATATTGTGGCAACCCACGCCCATTCGGATCACATAGGCGGAATGGCGGACATAATATCGGAAATCGGATCGGAGCATATTATAATATCGGAGCCGTCGGACAGCAGCTCGGAGACGAATACTTATGAAAACTTTTTAGACGCCGTCCGGTCAAGCGGATCGGAGATTATCCTTGCTCAGCCTGAGTACACCTTTTCCGTAGGGGAAATGATTTGTGAAATTTTGGCTCCGTTCAATGTTTCTTCAAGTGAGGAGAATAATAATTCTATAGTGATGTATACTGTCTTCGGCGAAACATCGTTTTTGGTGACGGGAGATGCGGAAAAGCAGGTGGAGAACGAGGTTATTCAAGCCTACCCCGATTTGAGCGTGAATATATTGAGAGTCGGACATCACGGCAGCAAGACCTCCACATCAGAGGAATTTTTAAGCTCCCTTTCTCCGGAGACGGCAATAATTTCCGTAGGCGCAGGCAACAGCTACGGCCATCCGGCGGATGAAACGCTGGACTTGCTTTCGGAATATAACGTGAAATGCTACAGAACCGACACTTCGGGAACAATTACGGTCACTTGCGACGGAACGGGATATACTGTTGCTTGAAAGGCATGATATTATGAAGTATTATACTCTCAACCGAATAGAGGATAACGCTACAGCCGTGCTTATTGACGACAGCGGCGAAAAGACAGACATTCCGGCGGATAAAATTCCCGGAAACCGTGAAATAGGCAATGTATATATTTTCCAAAACGAAAAAATAATTTATGACGCCAAGGAAACCGAAATCCGCAGACGGAGAATAGGCGAAAAAAAGAGAGTACTGTTTGAAAAATTAAAATAACCGCCGTGCAATCGGCAGAGAAAAAATATGTTGGATTGAAAGTGTCAGACTTTTGAAATTATGGTTTGTGTAAAATAAAGTGAGAAAAAGGTGATATTATGAAGTGCTACATATGCGGCAGCGAAATTCCCGAGGGCAAAAAATATTGTCCCGGCTGCGGCAGAGTTGTATCAAAAGCCGATATTGAAAAGGCAAAAAGACAGGAGCAGGCTCTTCCCATTGACGACAATGTTGCTACTCAGCACACAATCGTATACAGCAGGCAGCCTAAGAAAACCGTATCGAACGGCGAAAATAACGCTAAAAACAGAAAAACGACCGTTTACAGACCTGCATCATCAAAAAATGCGGGAGCTCAGGGGCAGCAGTCCTACGGACAGGGCTATCGAAATGAGCAAGGTACCCGAAAGGGCAGCACCTCAAGCATTCCCGATATTTTCAGCAGCGATCCCAATGCTCCGGAATATACGGATCCCCATGCCTATGACAGAGCGACAGCTGACGTAATCAATTACGACAGAACCTTCATGCAGCGAAGCGGTGAACGGGACGATTACAACGCTTACGATAATTACGGCGATGAGGACGTAAAGGTTTGGAACGGTCCGGATAATTCAAACGGACGCTATTCACGCCGTGAAATCGATATGCCGGAGGATAACGGCGGTTATTACGATGACGGCTATCGTGACGATGAAGTTTATCCCGAAGACGAGTATGACGAGTATGAGGGCAGCGGCAGCCGTCAAAATGTCAGGTCAGGCAGCGTTACAAGAGGCGGGAAGGAGTCAAAGCCTCATTTGAAAATAAACGTAAAAGCGATTTTTATCACTGTTGTCGTTATTGCCGCAATCGTATTTTGCGTAATGGCCGTGTACCAAATCGGCAAGAAGTTTGAATTTTGGGGCGGTTCCGAGGATACAAGCCAAACTGCCGAGGAAAATGAGGAAAATACCGAAGCTGAAGCCGGCGGCGACTCCGCAAACGGTACGGCTTCTGTCGGCACGGAGACGGGAGTTTATACGGTCAGCACAACGGAAAACAATATATTTATGTATAAATCAAAAACCGGCGACACCATTTTCGCAACAATTCCCAATGAAACGGTTATTGAAATTACGGAAATTTACGGCGAATACGGCAAGACCACATACAATTCCCGAACAGGCTGGGTTAAAATGGAAGACTTGGAGTACACTCCCGATTCGGAGGTTGAAGAGGCTGAGGACGATACCTCCGGCAATGATTCAAACTCCTCCGACTCTTCGGGATACGAGCCCGGCGAATATGTGGTTGACACTCAGGGCAGCGGTTACGTAAACGTAAGAAGCGAAGCCGGCACAACGGGAGAAATTCTGACTACGGTAACGGACGGACAAGAGCTTACCGTTGACGAGGTAAAAAGCGGCTGGGGTCATATTACCGTTGACGGCATCGAGGGCTGGATTTATATGAATTATTTAACCGCAGCAGAGTAAAAACCAACACACCTTTATATCTTTTCCGTTTCGGAAAAACAGCAGCACAAAACCCTATCGCAGATAAACGATAGGGTTATTATTTTGACTTGTAAAAGACATCCGATTAAAATCGATTGTGCTTACTCTGCATCAAAGCTTGCTATAAGCTGAGCCGCAAACCTTAAAATCATTCTTGCATCCGATGCGCTTAGCTTTCCGTCACCGTTTACGTCTCCCGCAATAAGCTGTGCGTCGGTTGCCGTTTCAAGCTTTGCCGATATTCTCAGCGCTATACGGGCGTCTGACGCCGAAACCCTTCCGTCATCGTTTAAATCGCCCATAATATAATCTCCGTCATCGCTTACCGAGGTTGAAGGGTCTGCGGAAATATCCGTTGAGAGGTTCGTTGAAGGCTCTGTTGTCGGGTCGGTTTGAGTATCAGTCGATAAATTCGTTGAAGGGTCTGCGGAAATGTCCGTTGATAAATTCGTTGAAGGTGTTGTAACGGAAGGTTCAGTGGTTGTACCGGTGTCTATTAGGACAAAAGTGGTTTCCTCGTCGGCAGTTGTGTTTTCTTCTTCTGCTGTTGCGGCTTCATCCTGAGCTGTGGTGGACTCCTCTGTTTCCCCGTCGGTAATAGTAAAATATGTGTCCAAAACCTGTCCGTTCGTAAGTATTAAAACCACGGTGTATGTTCCCGGGTCATATTCCGCAATGTAAAATTTTACAAAGTTTACCGAATATTCACAGCTGTAAAAGCGTGCGCTGACGCTGAAGTCATCGAGATATACTCCGGAATCGCTGCTGATTGTAACCGTGGCGGATTCATCCGCTTTGGTATAAACGCTTTTATCCCAGCTTACGGTGACGCTGCTTGATGATGCGGTTGTTTCACCGGAGGATGAGCTTGCCGCTTCTCCGGAAGATGAGGTCGTCTCATCGTCATTTTGCGAGCCTAAAAACACTCCGCATACATCGCAAATATAATCGCTGTTCCTGTCTCTGTGACCGTTAGGCTCAACCGTTTCGCTGTATGTATATCCGCAAATTGAACACTCGTACACGATCTCGCCCTCTTCCGTGCAGGTTGCCGCCGTATAGGAGCTTTGAGCAAACTTGTGAGGGCATTTCTCAATGGTGATATTTTCAGGTTCATCAAGATCTATGCTCATAAATACGGGAGCCGTGCCGTCCGTAACGTACCATACAACGGAATTTCCGCTGACTATGGGTTGACAGTCGCTGAGACTTCCTTCCGATGTGTAAATATCGGTAAGCATATTTCCGTTTTCATCGATTATAACATAGGACACGCTGTTTGTATATGTGAGCCAAAATGAATAATTCATAACCTCCCACATTACAAGATATTGTCCGTTGCCGATGTCCACAAGAGCAGGAGTTCCGGGAGTTACGCTGCCGTCATAATCATAATCCGTCAGCTGTATGTTTTCGGAGCCGCTTTCCGTAAAATCGCTTTTGCTTGTTACGTTTACATAAACGTTTTTAATGCTCGTAGAGTCTGCGCTTTGAAGCTCGCTGTTAAAGGCTGTGATGTAATTGTTTTCGCTTACCTCAAATCCTCCCACGGATACGCCGGTGTAATTATCTCCCGTCTCTCCGTAAATATCGAAAATTTCCAAAACCGATATGTTTGACAGGGTGGAGCTTCCCAAACGGTTGTTGTATCTTACGATTGCAAGGGAGCGGGGATAGGCGTCGCCGTGGTCAAGAGTTACAATGCTGTTTGTGTCCTCATCCGCAGCGATAAACTGATTAAAAGAGTGGCTGACGTAACCGGTTTGGTATATATTCATCATATTGTACCGGCTGAATACCATATCCATGGTGTTTTCATCTAAAATATATGTCATGTTTGCCTGATGATTTTTGCCGTCATCGGAGGTGTACATCTCATGGCAGGTGTGAATGTAAAGCAGCCCGCCGTATTCTGCAAATCTGAGACTTCCCGCATCAAAGGGAATGTAGGTGTTTGCGCCGTAAACGGACTCTTCGCCCAAAAGAACCCAGTCATAGGAGTATTTTTGTATTCTCATAATCTCTTGTTCATCAGACTCTTCCAAGTTTGACTGTCCGAATACAAAATAATTGTACTCCTCGCCGTGATAAAATCCGCCGAAAAGTGACAGGGGAGCTTCGATTTCCTGTGAGGATACAAGCTCATAGGAGCTGTCGTAAACCTCGATTGTCACATTGTCGGTATATTCCACCCGTACAAAATTTTCCTCATCGTCCAAATACAGGTAGGAGTTAACCGTACTTGCCCAATAGGGATAACCGTTGCTGTAGTTGTTGCTGTGGATATTGCTTGAAGAAACCGCTTCACCGCTTTCTCCCGCCGCATAAACGGAAACGGACGCAAAAATCAACACAGCGGATAAAATTACCGACAGAACCCTTTTTGAAATTGTCATAAACACATCTTCCTTTCGATTTAAAGTATACCATATGAAATTTAAAAATTCAATCGATTGCGTGAAAATAAAAAAGGTGTTGCATTTTACATTATTCTCTTGTATAATTAAAGCGATAATTTTATTTGGAAGTGATTACTTTGGCTAAACTGAAAGACCTTGACAATTCCGCTGCCAATAAGGGCAAGGGAATTGAAACTCTGTGGCAATTTGTGAAATTTATCGTGGTAAGCTTGGGTGCATTTGTAATTCAAACGTTTTTGCCTTATCTCATAGAACTGCCCATGTCCGATGAATTTTTATCAAGACCCTATGAATTTTTATTCTATTCCTCGGAAACAGCGGCGCAGGCGGGAATGGCTACCACCGGTTTGGGACTGTTTATAGCCCTGACCGCAAGCAATATTATCGCTCAAATCGTATCGTTTTTCATCAACAAGGACAAAACCTTTAATTCCGACGCCAACACAAAGGTCGTTCTGCCCATATACATAGTGTTCACTATTTGCCTGATTGCGTTTTCCGCTTGGCTTCAGCCCTTCCTTGTAAATTTCATGACTTCAAAGGGCATAGGCAGCGCAGCTATCGGCATATCCGGCGCCTGCTGCGGTGCAATACAGTTCTTCCTTTATTTCCCCGTTGACAAGCTTCTGTTCAGAAAAAAGAAACAGGATAAGTCCGAGGAGGACGGAGCAAAGGAAGCCGTAACGGAAGACAAAAAATAATATTTGTAATAATTTGAAACGGAGGACAAAATGAATAAAAAAGCTTACGAAATATATTGCCGTACATATCAGGCTGTTATGCGTGCAGCCGTAAACGTTCTCGACTGGTCCGAACCCAAGCTTATAAAGGGCGAAGACTCTGTTAGGGAGCTTCCCAAGGTTGTTAAGGAGCTGGGATATACAAATGTTCTCGTTGTTACCGATAAGGGACTTATGGGACTTCAGCTTCTTGACGGACTTTTTGAAGAGCTTAAAAACAATGAAATCGCCTATGTCGTATATGACGGAGTTCAGCCCAACCCCACAATTGACAATGTTGAGGAGGCAAGATCTCTCTACATAGGCAACGGCTGTCAGGCCATTATCGCCTTCGGCGGCGGCTCGCCTATGGACTGCGCAAAAATATGCGGTGCAAGAGTGGCTCGTCCCGACAAGCAGATACCTCAGATGAGAGGACAGCTTAAGGTTCTCAAGTCCATTCCCATGCTCTTTGCGGTTCCCACCACTGCGGGAACAGGCTCCGAAACAACCATTGCGGCGGTTGTTTCAAACCCCAAAACCCATGAGAAAAACGCCATTAACGACCCCAAGCTCCGCCCCAAATACGCTGTTTTGGATCCGGCGCTTACAGTGGGACTTCCGCCTCATATCACGTCTACAACGGGTATGGACGCTTTGACTCATGCTGTTGAGGCTTATATAGGTCAGAGCAATACTGCGGACACAGAGGAAAAGGCGAAAATGGCGGTTAAGATGATATTCGAAAATCTGGAAACCGCTTACAAAGACGGTAAAAATATAGAGGCAAGGGAAAATATGCTTCTTGCGTCCTATTATGCGGGCGTTGCGTTTACAAGAGCCTATGTCGGATATGTTCACGCCATTGCTCATAATTTAGGCGGTATGTACGGAATACCTCACGGCTTGGCAAACGCCGTTATACTTCCTTACGTTCTTGACTATTTCGGCGAGTCGGCGTACAAGCGTCTTGCCGAGCTTGCGGAAGTGGCGGGACTTGACTGTGCGGGAAAATCCGATGAGGAAAAGGCTAAAATGTTTATCGCCGAAATCAGACGTATGAACAAGGATATGAATATCCCCGAAAAGTTCGAGCAGATTAAGGAAGAGGATATTTCCACCATAGCCGACAGAGCACTGAAAGAGGGCAATCCCCTTTATCCCGTACCCAAAATTATGGATAAGGACGACTGCGTTAAAATTATCAGAGAGCTTATGGCGTAATTATTGATTGCTTAAATTAACTTGTCCCCGCAGCAAAAGCGGGGGATTTTTATTTTAAAATCCTGTTGTACAAACGGGAAAAATGTTATATAATCAAATAAATAAACAGATGTTTTTAATTCGGGGTGACGGCTGTGCTTAGAATTATGATAGTTGACGACAATGCAAATACGAGAAAGCTTACCGAGGCGGTGCTTAAGCAGCACAATTACGACACCGTCTGCGCCTGCGACGGGCTTGACGCTTTGGATAAGCTTGACAATATCCATGTGGATCTGATTATCCTTGACGTTATGATGCCCGGAATGGACGGCTTCGAGTTTACGAGAACCCTGCGCAGCTGCGGCTGGGAAATTCCCATACTTATGGTAACAGCCAAGGAATCCCACCTTGACAAAAAAGAGGGCTTCCTTGCCGGAACGGACGATTATATGGTAAAGCCCGTGGACGATGAGGAAATGCTTTTGCGTATTGCCGCTCTTTTGCGGCGTTCAAAAATAGCGGGGGAGCATAAAATAACCGTGGGGAATACCGTGCTTGACCACGATTCCATGACGGTTACAACTCCCGACGGGACGGTTGAGCTGCCCCAAAAGGAATTTATGCTTTTGTTCCAGCTGCTGTCATATAAGGACAAAATTTTCACAAGACGGCAGCTTATGGATGAGCTTTGGGATATGAACAGCGATACGGACGAGCGGACGGTTGACGTACATATTAACAGGCTTCGGGATAAATTCAAAAATAACGACGACTTTCAAATTGTGACAATTCGAGGACTGGGATATAAAGCGGTCTGCAAATAAGCCGAAGACAGCCGATAGGGGGAATAAAAATGAAGAGAGAGCATTTAACAATTCATTTTGCCGTTTTCGCATTTATATTTTTAATGCTTATGAGCACGGGCGGATTTATGATTTTTTCGATTGTGTTTATAAGGTCTCTTTATCCGACTGTTTTTTTAAGAGCCGTTCCCATTGCCATGTTTCTTATAGCCATTGGGGGCAGCGTTATTTTGGGTACGCTCATATCAATTTTGGTAAGCCGATACCTGCTGCGGCCCGTTGACGACCTTATAAAGGCAATAAAAAAAGTCGCTCAGGGCGATTTTTCCGTAAGAGTAAAGGAAGGCTACTCCGCTAACGAGCTGAACCAGCTTAGAAAAAGCTTTAACAATATGGCGGAGGAGCTGAGCAACACGGAGCTGTTCAGAAACGACTTCATCAACAACTTCTCCCATGAATTTAAAACGCCTATCGTCTCAATCAGAGGCTTCGCAAAGCAGCTTCAAAATGACAATATAAGCGAGGAGCAAAAAAAGGAATATGTGGATATAATCGTAAACGAGTCCGACAGACTCGCTTCCATGTCTTCAAATATCTTGCTTTTGTCAAAATTTGAGAACCAGCAGATTGTTACGGATAAAACGACTTTTTATCTTGACGAGCAAATCCGAGGCAGTATACTCCTTCTTGAAAAGCAATGGTCCGCAAAAAATTTGGAGCTTGATATCGATATGGACGAGGTAAGCTATTATTCAAATGAAGAAATGATGTCCCATATTTGGCTGAACATCCTTTCAAACGCCGTAAAATTTACGCCGGAAAACGGCAAGATTACCGTTAAATGCAAAAAAAGCCCTTCAGGCGAGGTCACGGTAAAAATTTCCGATAACGGAATAGGAATGGACGATCGCACTCAAAAGCATATTTTTGACAAATTTTATCAAGGGGATTCTTCTCACGCATGGGCAGGCAACGGATTGGGGCTGTCATTGGCAAAGAGGGTTACAGACCTTTGCGGAGGGAAAATTTCCGTAAAAAGCCAGCCGAATAAGGGAACCACCTTTACAATTCATTTGCCGGCGGAAAACCCCGATGAAATATGAATTTTCTCGAATTTATTGGTTGCCCAACAGTCTTGCAAGCTCATCCATAAATGAGTTTACGTCTCTGAACTGTCTGTAAACCGATGCAAATCTGACATAAGCTACCTCATCTATGTTTTTGAGCTTGTCCATGGCAAGCTCGCCGATTTTGATTGAGGTAACCTCCCGCTCAAGGGAATTTTGGAGCATGGATTCAATATCATCCACCGCTTCCTCAATAAGCTCTAAGGGCACGGGACGCTTTTCGCACGCCTTAAGCATACCGCCCATAAGCTTGTTTTTATCGAAAACCTGTCTTGATTTATCCTTTTTAACCACAACTATGGGCAAGGTTTCAACAGTCTCATATGTGGTAAAGCGTTTTTTGCAGCTGTGGCACTCGCGCCTTCTGCGAATTTTCTCTCCCTCCTCCGTAGGACGGGAGTCGATAACCTTACTTTCTTCATAACCGCAAAACGGACATCTCATTTTTATCACCTGCTTTGCATATATTGTAACATATTAAGACTGATTTTTCAACATTTTAAAAGCCTAAATTTCCACTGCTTGCGAAAGGAGTATAACAGTGATTGACATTCCGAAGAGCGTAATGACAATTTTAAATATGCTTAATTCCTCCGGATTTAAGGCTTATGTTGTGGGAGGATGCGTCCGAGATTCCGTTATGGGCAGGCAGCCTCATGACTGGGACGTTGCAACAAGCGCTTATCCCGATGAGGTCAAAGCCGTTTTTTCCGACTTCAAAACAGTTGATACGGGAATTTTGCACGGCACGGTGCTTGTCATTTCCGGTGAAATGCCCGTTGAGGTCACGACCTTCAGAATTGACGGGGATTACACGGACAACCGCCATCCGGACAGCGTGCTTTTTACTGACGATATAAGGGACGACTTGTCACGCCGTGATTTTACCGTAAACGCCATGGCTTACAGTCCCGAGGAGGGGCTTATCGATATTTTCGGCGGCCGGAAGGATATTGAAAATAAAATCATCCGATGCGTCGGCGATCCCGATGTTCGGTTCAGCGAGGACGCCTTGAGAATATTGAGAGCCTTAAGATTTTCCTCCGTTTTAAATTTTTCCATAGAAGAAAAAACAGCCCAATCAATTTTAAGTAACGAGCGTTTGCTGACGTCAATCGCCTATGAAAGAATTGATTCCGAGCTTTTGAAGCTGCTTTGCGGCGGCAGCGTTCTTGACGTTCTCATAAATTACAAAAGCGTCTTCGGCGTTATAATGCCGGAGCTTGTGCCCGAATTTGACCATAAGCAATACGGCAAAAAGCACGCCTATGACATATGGACGCACACCGCTCATACGGTCGAAGCCATAGAAAGCGACCCTGTTTTAAGGCTTACGATGCTCCTTCACGACTCCGGAAAGCCCGCCACCCACAAATTGGACGAAAACGGAAATTCAACCTTTAAAAATCACGGGGCTGTGGGCGGAGTCATAGCCGAAAATATTCTTAAAAGGATGAAGTTCAGCAAGGAATATATCAAAACCGTTTCCAACCTCGTTGCAATCCATGACAAAAAGGTTCCCGAAACAAGGGTACAGGTTAAGGAGTATATGAGGGATTACGGCGAGAATACCTTTATCCGTCTTATGAAAATAAGAAAAGCCGACAGAGCCGGACTGGCGGAGGGCTTCAGAGATATTAACGACAAGCTTATTTTTGCTTACAGTACCTTCAATGAAATAATAAACGGAGATGAGCCTTATACGCTGAAGCAGCTTGCTGTAAACGGCAGGGACCTTAAAAAAATCGTCCCTCGGGAGGACATCGGAGCAGTGTTAAGCTTTTTGCTTAATACCGTTATTGAGGACCCCCAAAAGAACGATAGACAAACTCTTTTGAATATTGCGGAGCAGATAGCCGATTGACAATCTTATATATCTTATATATCCTGTTCCTTAATTCTTTTTCCGAAAATGCATTGTATATCAGTGCATTTTTCTCTTTTCAGCCGCAGAATTTTATCCATTTCATCCGCAACAGCCGAGCATACCGTCGGCATACAGTGGAAGATTACGTATTCCGCTCTTTTTATATTATGCTTTTCCGCCGTTATAAATTGACGGACGGGAGAAGCAACCGTTCCGCACCAGACGGGAGTGCAGATTATAACCCTATCATAGCTTGAAACATCCGTGTCGTATGGAAACAGAACGACGGCCGATTTTTTTATTGCCGATTTTACGCAATTGCCGAAGCCGTCGTAGCCCTGATCATCATCAATTGAGTCAAGCTCCAAAAAGTCAGCGTTTTCCTCCTTGACCTTTTCAAGAGCCGCCTCCCTGACGTAACCCTTTCTCGAATACCAAACCACAAGAGTTTTCATTTTATTTTCCTCCAAGCAGCTGTAAATTTTTTCTTATAAGCTCGTTTCTCTGCTTTACGCAGTCGGCACTTCTCAAGGGATCCTCCGGAGTGTTGAAAACATAGTCAATGAGCTTGTCAACGGTTGTCTCCGCCACATGAAGCCTTGTGTCCGAAGAGGCGTAATATATATAAATTTTCCCGTCAAAATCACGAATGGCTCCGTTTGTGAAAACAACGTTTGAAACGTCGCCTATTCTCTCGTTGTGAATCGGCGCAATCAAATATCCTCCCGGTCTTGCTATGACCTTAGACGGATCTCTTAGGTCTGTTGCGAAGGCGTATATGACGTATCTGAGTCCTGCCGCCGTATTACGCACGCCGTGGGCAATGTGGATCCAGCCTCTTTCCGTTTTTATCGGAACCGCTCCTGCGCCGTTTTTCGTTTCGTTTACCGTATGGTAACGCCTTTCCTCTATAATTTTTTCGGTTTTTATCACAGCGTGGGTAATGTCATCGCAAAGCCCGAAGCCTATTCCCCCGCCAGAGCCCGTTTCTATAAAGCCGTCCATGGGTCTTGTGTAAAAGGCGTATTTGCCGTTTACAAATTCGGGATGAAGAACAACGTTTCTCTGCTGAGGAGATGAGAGGGTTATTAAATCGGGAAGCCTCTCCCAATGCTCCAAATCCTTTGTGCGTACTATTCCCGCCGCCGCTTTTGCCGCAAACATATCCGAAGATAAAGTATCTTTGCTTTCCGAGCAGAAAATGCCGTAAATCCAGCCGTCCTCATGCTGCGTCAGACGCATATCGTATACGTTTGTTTCATTCGGCGCCGTATCGGGCAGGCAAACGGGATAATCTCTGAAATGAAAACCATCAACGGGGCTGTCGCTTTCCGCTATGCCGAAAAACGACTTTCTGTCGCTGCCCTCAATCCTTGCAGCGAGTATATATTTGCCGTTAAGCTTTATCGCTCCGGCGTTGAATATCGCATTTACTCCCATTCTTTCCATGAAAAAGGGGTTTGTGGTTTCGTCTAAATCGTAACGCCAAAAAAGAGGAACGTGCGCCGCAGTTAAAACGGGGTATTTATACCGGTGGTAAATTCCGTTGTATTCCGAGCTTCTTTCGTTTTTGCGGCTGATAAGGCGGTCGTATTTTCTTTTTTCCTCATGGTACCTTGCGTTCATAGCGTATCCTCACAAAATCTCGATGTTGCTTTACTATTGTATCAAATATCCTTTAATCAATCAAGTAATATTTCAGACAAAAATCAAAAGAGCGGCAAATAAATGCCGTCTCTTGAATAATATGATTACTGATGATACGACGCAAAAAATTCAGCCGTTTTTTCGCAGGATTCCTTAAGGACATCGATTTCGGGCAGATATACAATCCTGAAATGATCGGGCTTTTCCCAGTGGAAGCCGCCGCCGTGGGTTATGAGGATTTTCTTTTCCTTCAAAAAATCCAGGGCGAATTTTTCATCATCCGAAATATTGAACCGGCTGTCCATTTTGGGGAAAATATAAAATGCCGCATCGGGCTTTTCCGCGCTTAATCCGGGAATGGAATTAATGCTGTCGTAAATGAATTTTCTCTGCTCGTAAATTCTGCCGCCGGGCAAAAGTATATCCGCTCTGTCGTTTTTTTCGTCCAAAGCCGAGGGAATTACGGATTGGGCGGGAACGTTTGAGCAAAGCCGCATGGCGGAGAGCAGATTTAAGCCCTCTATATATCCCTTTGCCTTTGACTTGTCGCCGCTGAGACACATCCAGCCGCACCTGTATCCGGCAATAAGGTGGGATTTTGAAAGTCCGTTAAAGCTGATTGTCATAAGGTCAGGAGCAACGGAAGCCAATGACGTATGCTCCTTGCCGTCCATAACAAGCCTGTCGTAAATTTCATCGGCAAAAAGAAGTAAATTGTTTTGCCTTGCAAGCTCCGCTATTTGCTCCAAAATCTCCTTCGGGTAAAGTGAGCCTGTGGGATTGTTGGGATTTATAACCACAATTCCCTTTGTTCTGCTTGTAATTTTGCTCTTCATATCATCGATATCCGGATACCAATGAGCCTTTTCATCGCAGATATAGTGAACTGCTGTTCCGCCCGCCAGCGTTACGGAGGCCGTCCACAGGGGATAATCGGGAGCAGGTACCAGAACCTCGTCGCCGGAGTCAAGAAGTCCCTGCATTGACATCGTAATAAGCTCGCTTACGCCGTTTCCCGTGTAAACGTCGTCAACGGTTACGTTAGGTATGCTTTTCCTTTTGCAATAGCGGACGATTGCCTGCCTTGCCTCAAGCAGTCCCTTTGACTCCGAGTAGCCTTCTGTGCTTGTAAGGCTGCGTTCCATAATTTTAATGACGTTGTCCGGCGCTTTAAATCCGAAATACGCCGGATTGCCTATATTAAGCTTTAGGATTTTTTCCCCTTCCGCTTCCATTTTTGCCGCTTCGTCCATTACCGGACCTCTTATGTCATAGCAAACATTGTCAAGCTTATGGGATTTGTTAAAATTTACCATTCCAAAACCTCATTTCAAATTAATTGTACAATCGTAAATATAAAATGTCAATGCAAAATATCAGGCAAATTTACCAATACGGGAAAAATAATTTTGTTGATATTTACATATGAAAAAGGGATGCAAAAGATACATCCCTTAAATTTCCATATTTCAGGCAGGTATAAAATTTTGTGCCGAAGAGATACTAAGGACGAAACTTATACAAGGAGTTGAATTTAAATGATTGACAGAATTGCTCTTATACTTGTTATTATCGGAGCGGTAAACTGGGGATCAATCGGGCTGTTTCAGTTTGATATAGTTTCATGGATTTTCGGCGGTCAGGGCGCAGTTGTAAGCAGAATAATCTACACTCTTGTGGCTCTGGGAGGAATATGGTGCATTTCGCTGCTGTTCAGGGAAAACGAGGTTCTCACCGCAAAATCGGGCGGCAATTCGGATAAGGACAACAATTAACCGAATTGCTTGCCATTTAAAATTTAAGCTTGCCGTTAATCTCTTTAACAGTGCTTTCGTCAACCTTAACGATTGCTCTGTCGTAGGTCATTATGCCGTTTACCTCAAACTCCACATCGCTTACCTGGGTATAAACAATTGCGGACAGTCCCTTTGAAAGCAGAGGGATTATCTGCTTTTCATAGAGCTTTTTGTAGGCCTTTGTAAGAGTCTCCTTTGTCTTGAACATCATATACCCAAAGCTTTTTTGCTTGTTCCATACATGACCGTCGATAATTTGAGAGTAACCGCCAAATTCGCTTAAAACAAAGGGTCTGCTCTCACGCTTGGGAACCTGAACGGGAAGGATGTACCTGTGGATGCTTCTGAAATCTCCGCCGCCCTGGTCGTACCATCCGCTGGCGTGGTCAACAAATCTTGAGGGATCCGCTTTTTTAACCTCGCTGCCTATTTCAAGAGCGTCAAACTGTCCCCAACCCTCGTTAAAGGGAACCCAAGTACATATGGATACGCAGTTGTAATGCTGATCGATCATTTCCATAAACTCTTCTTTAAAGGCGTCTCTCCATTCCTTTTTGCCTCTGTTAAACGCTGCATACTTGTTGTCCTTCATGGAAAAATCGGCAACGGGAACAAATACTCCTTGTATGTTGGGAATAACTCCGGCGTAAACCGTATTAAGCTCCTTGCCGCCGCTTACCATATCCTGCCAAACAAGCATTCCCAGCCTGTCGCAGTGGTAATACCACCTTGCCGGCTCAACCTTAATATGCTTTCTGAGCATATTGAAGCCCAGATCCTTCATCTTTTGAATATCGTAAATCATAGCTTCGTCCGTAGGAGGAGTCAAGCCGCCGTCGCACCAATAGCCTTGGTCAAGCAGTCCGTTTTGGAAGTATGGCTTGTTGTTTAAGAAAAGACGGGGATAGCCCTCATTGTCAACGCCTAAGCTGAATTTTCTCATTCCGAAATATGTTTTTACCTTGTCAACGATTTTATTGCCCTCCTTCATAACGAGAACAACGTCGTAAAGGTTCGGCTCTTCGGGACTCCAAAGCTTAAAATCGGGAATTTCAATATCGTCGTCGCCTGTAAGAGATACGGAGGCAACGGAGCTTTCGCCGTCAAAAATCTCAGCGGTAAGCTTGTATTTTTTCT
The DNA here is from genome assembly GCA_021200555.1 of Clostridiales bacterium. GTDB lineage: Bacteria > Bacillota > Clostridia > Oscillospirales > Acutalibacteraceae > UBA1081. Next base: position 21,581 of record JAJQGK010000129.1, read on the forward strand.
CCGATACCGCCTGCGTCTTTATATTGACCGTGCCCTTATCTATATCGGGCAGTAATTTTACGGAGCCGATATGCTCCCGGGAAACGGCTTCAAGCCACACCGTCTGCCAGATGCCGGAGGTACCCGTGTACCAAAAGCCGTGGGACGTTACAGCCTGCTTGCCTCTCTGCTGCCAGCCCTTGTCCGTAGGGTCGTAAACATAGACTATAAGCTCGTTTTCGCCGTCTGTTACAAGGTCGGTTATGTCAAAGGAAAAGGAATTGTAGCCGCCCATGTGGGAGCCTGCAAGCTGTCTGTTGATAAAAACTCTGCACTCCCAGTCAACTGCGCCGAAATTGAGGATAACACGCTTATTTTTAAATTCCTCGGAAAGAGTGAAATTTTTTTTGTACCAAAGTCTGTCGTCCGGGGTAAAGGGGCGTTCAACTCCCGAAAGAGCCGTTTCTATGGCAAAGGGAACCGTTATTTTTCCTTGGTATTCCATGGGGAAGGTTACAGCATCGTTGGTTACGGCATAATCAAATTCACCGTTAAGATTTACCCAAAAATCACGCATGAACTGCGGTCTGGGATATTCGTTTAACGGGCAGCTTTTATCAACCTTATCGTAAAATATTGTTTTGATATGAGACATAAATATTCCTCCGTTTCGGCGTCTGCAAAAACGCCTTCGTCATAATTAGGTAAGCACTGATTAAATCGAGTGCGTCGGATGTTTAGAGAATTTTTTGCAAGACAAGGAACAAAGCGCAAAGAATACTGTCGTATTGTGAGCATTTGTGACGATGTATTGCGGAAAAGAATCAAGCAGGCGGCGTACTCAGCCGTCAGGCGTGATTTAATCAGTGGTTACCTGTGCTTACTTAATATATTTTACAACAAAAAATATCATTTGTCTATACAAAATTTATATTGACAGAAGGAAAGTTCGGTACTATAATAGAAGCAACAAAAAGAAAATATCTTCAGGGCGGGGTGCAAGTCCCCACCGGCAGTTAAAGTCTGCGAACGCCGAGAGGCGCCGAAAGAGTGAAATTCTCTTACCGACGGTATAGTCCGGATGAAAGAAGAATTTATATATCCGCGGAATTTTTCCCGGAGCCTATGAGTTTTTACCGTCCTGAGATATCTCGGGATTATTTTTTTGAGGTGAAAGCTTATGTCAAACAGTAACAGTGAAATTAACACGGCAGCAAAAAAGGAGAAACGGCTCAATGTCCGTGCTCTGACGGTAACGGCGATTATGAGCGCGGTAGGCGTGGTGCTTATGGCGTTGGAATTTCCCATACCGTCCCTTATTCCGTCCTTTATAAAGCTTGATTTTTCGGAGCTTCCCGCTCTTATAACATCCTTTGCCTACGGTCCTCTTTGGGGAATAGCCGTGTGCTTCCTGAAAAACGCCATTCATATGTTTTTCGGTTCAACATACGGCATCGGCGAGATTTCCAATTTTATTTTAGGCGCTGTTTTCGTGGGAATTGCGGGACTTATATATAAAAGGAACAAGACAAAAAAAGGCGCTCTCATAAGCTGCCTTATCGGAGCTGCGGCAATGTCCGTTTTCAGCGTTGCGTCGAATTATTTTGTGGTTTATCCTCTTTATATCAAGGTGCTGGGCTTTACGGAGGAGGCAATCGTGGGAATGTATTCCGCAATTCTTCCCGCCGCAGATACGCTTCTCAAGGACTTGATTATCTTTAACGTGCCGTTTACATTTATAAAGGGCATTATCGACTCTGTTTTCTGCTTCCTTATTTATAAGCGTCTGTCTCCGGTGCTTAAAACTAAATAACCATTAATTCTGTTTAAATAAAAGTTAAAGTATGAGCCGCATCTATTGACAAACAGAGGCTTATATTGTAGAATATTATCAAACCGAATATCCTTATAAAGAGTGATGGAGGGAACGGCCCTATGAAATCCGGCAACCTGCTTTTGCAAGGTGCTAAATCCGACGGGAAAACCGAGAGATAAGGTTTTTTATGCTCACGGAAATCCGTGGGCTTTTTGTTTGCAAAAAAAAATTTACGGGGAAATTAGGTTTAATTTTTTTTCGGAGGAAAAACAAAAATGGCAAAACGACTTTTTACTTCAGAATCGGTCACAGAGGGACATCCCGACAAAATTTGCGACCAAATTTCAGACGCAATCCTTGACGAAATGATAAAACAGGACAAAAATTCAAGGGTTGCCTGCGAGACTATATGCACAACGGGCATGGCTCTTGTAATGGGTGAAATCACCACAAAGGCTTCCGTTGACATACCGGAGGTTATCAGAAGGACAATATGCGATATAGGCTTTGACTCTCCCGAAGCGGGCTTTGACGGCAACACCTGCGCAGTCTTTACCACTATTGACAAGCAGTCGCCCGATATAAGCATGGGGGTCAGCAAGTCTCTTGAAATGAAGGAGGGAGACGAGGACAAGTACAATCTCCACGGCGCCGGAGATCAGGGCATGATGTTCGGCTATGCCTGCGATGAAACGCCTGAGCTTATGCCGCTTCCCATTTCTCTTGCACACAAGCTTGCCTTAAGGCTTACGGCTGTACGCAAAAGCGGAGAGGTGAAGTATCTCCGTCCCGACGGCAAAACCCAGGTTACGGTTGAATATGAGGACGATAAACCCGTGAGAATAGACACAATCGTCATTTCCACTCAGCACAAGGAAGAGGCATCTCAGGAACAGATCAGAGAGGATATGATCGAAAAGGTTATCAAGCCCGTTATTCCGTCTGAGCTTATCGATGAAAACACGAGGTTCTTCATCAACCCCACAGGCAGATTTGTTATCGGCGGCCCCGTAGGCGACAGCGGACTTACAGGCAGGAAAATTATCGTTGATACATACGGCGGATATGCAGCTCACGGCGGCGGATGCTTTTCCGGAAAGGACCCCACAAAGGTTGACAGGAGCGCCGCTTATGCCGCAAGATACGTTGCCAAAAATATCGTGGCGGCAGGACTTGCGAAAAAATGCGAAATCGAGTTGGCTTACGCTATCGGCGTGGCTCATCCCGTTTCCGTTATGGTGAATACTTACGGCACCGGAATAGTTTCGGATGAAAAAATCGGAGAAGCTGTTAAAAAGGTCTTTGATTTAAGACCCGCCGCAATAATAGATATGCTTGATTTGAGAAGACCTATTTACAAGCAGACCGCAGCATACGGCCATATGGGCAGAACGGATATCGATCTCCCCTGGGAGCATACGGATAAGACGGAAGCTCTTTTGGAAGCCGTAAAATAATAAAGATAATATCAAATAATAAAATAACAAATAACCGCCGGCACTGATTGACCGACGGTTTTTTGCGTAAATATTGTGATTTAATCAGTGCTTACCTAACAAAAGCATTTATTTTGTGCCGAATACCTTGAATAGTGTTTTACAATATCCCTTTTTTCAAAAATTATTGGCGAGTTTTATATTAATTCTTTAGTATTTATCGCTTTTTTAGATAACCAAACAGACGATGCGTTATTCACATTGGCCGGATTAGTTTCCCATCATTCCCGGTTGTTTCGATTGTTTTGAACCTTCCACAGTGCCATCGGGTGTGCTTCAATTCGACTGAGTATCTCACCATTGTCAAACAACAATTCCGGCGTGTAGCTCCCATTTTTAAAGTTACGCAAAAAGGTACGCTCGGTTTCGGTCATATACAAAGTGGATTGCAAGAAATCCCTCACCGTATGTTTGGCGTCTTCCAACCGAAACGCATTGCGGTCACGAATCACAGGATTAAGATCTGTATGGATTTTATGCTTTGTGATGGTGTCCATTGCACTGTAATCCGGTGTGAGCATCGGTTCCTTTGTTGCAACAGCAAGGTAGAAGATCGTACATTTTCTATAAAGTTCCAACTGTTGCTCATCAAATAAGCCATAGTGCACCATATGATTTAAGTCATACAAATCTCGTGCTGCTGCCCGTGTAATCAAAGCCACCGTTTTTGCCGCATAGATTTCAATAGCCGCAACGGTGTTTACCTCAAAACCATTATCGAATAATTGCGGCTGCATCTTCATCCTTTGAACGGGACAAATGTGAGAACGAAGTGAGTAATTGATTTCAATTTTAAGATTGTCTTGCATACTGCCTGCGTTGGTATATCTGTAAACCATTGAGCTCAAACTGTGGTAGCCCTTGGACTTGGGGCTGAGTGCATATCCTTCCGCAGCCATGTGCTTTTCAATCAGATTCTCGATTCTGTTGCGCTTCTCTATCATATCATCTCCGGAGATGTTTTCGCAGAAATCAAGGTCTATATCTACAGACAGCCGAGGAAGATTGAAAAACAACATATTGATCGCAGTTCCACCTTTTAGCGCAAGTGAGTTCCGCAACAATTCCGAACTGTCGAAGAAACGAAGAACATCCCGCAAACGGTATACTTTTTCCAATGTGTCACGAACTACATGAAGCTCGTGAGCCTCTGCTGCTAACTGTGCTTTATTATACATCGGCATATAAATCACCTCCGGTTATGTTTTGCCATAGGTTCTGCGGAATAGTCAAGTGCCACTTGCTGCTGAAGTCTAAATGCTCTTTTGGAATATCTTTGATAAGGTAACGCGAACTGCTGCCGGAGTGCTCTTTGCAGTGCTGTATGAACGCATCACCGATGGATAATTCTGACTGCAAATGCTCCAAGATAAATCCTGTTTTTTGGTAGAGAAAGCATTTATTGTATTGGCTCAGGTACCTTATGAGCTTATTCTCATTCAAGAGCGGAACTGCGGATATACATTGTATAAGTTCCTCAAAGCCCATATCATTCTCAAAATTGCTAATTCCGTCAAGAACAGTCCGCTCTATATCTGTAACAGTAACCCCACCGGCTTCACGAGCAACCCCATCACTGATATTTGGTTTCATGCGATGGTAGTGGAATCCGGCAAAATCAAAGGAGTTGAACTTGCTGTCAGAAGAAACGCAAATATCATAAGAGACTTGATTGGAGTATCCGTAATACTCAAAAGCGGAGTGGTGAGATACCACTGCGGTGTCGGTCAACGCCGAAGCAATGGCGAACTTATTGGCGACAGGCTCCTTGTCCACAAGATTGATAGCAGTATACAGCCCTCGGCGGACTTTCGTCAAGTACCCTTTTTGAATATATTTTTGTAAGAGATTAACTGTGGAGCTTTCCGTTCCGATGATTTTCTTCGCATCTGCAAAGGTGAACAGACCCAACTGAACAAATTGTTCGTAATACTTCAACTCACTCACCTCCTGTTTTGTTCATATTATACTCAAAACAATAGTATTTGTCAATGGTTACGAGAAAATAATAAACAGGAGCAGATGTAATTGCACTATACTGTCAATTGAATGACTTTTTTTGAACGTACATGTTATTATATAAAAATCAGTTCGGTGTTTGCAAGCAGACCGCAGCATACGGCCATATGGGCAGAACAGATATCGATCTCCCCTGGGAGCATACGGATAAGACGGAAGCTCTTTTGGAAGCCGTAAAATAATAAAGGTAATATCAAATGATAAAATAACCGCCGGCACTGATTGACCGACGGTTTTTTTTGCGTAAATTTTTATACTATTGGAATGGTTATATCGTAATCGGGAAGATAAATTCCGTTTCCGAAATCTCTGGCTCTGAAAAGCACCTCATCGTCGTAAACCTCAACCGTATAACCGATTGAAAATTCAAGGTAATCGCCGTCCGCATTCTGCATCCCCACTGCCGGAAGATTTACGGAGTGAATGTTTCCCACTTCCTCATAGGTGTATTGACCGAAGCCCGTATGAAGGTGACCGCTTATCAATATTACATTTTCATAGCTGTTCAAAATCTCATAAAGCTCATCGTTCTGATCGCCTATATAGCCCGAATCCATTTTGCCGTCATTCCAAAGCTCAGGCAGTCCGTGGGTGTCCTTAAGCGGCTGGTGACACAGCACGAATACAGGCTTGCCGTCCGCCGTTGCCTCGGAAAGGGTTTGGTCTATCCATTGAAGCTGCTCATCGCTGAGAACCTGCTTTTCAAGGGACTGCTCGTCCGACCCCACAACTATGAAGGTATAACCGTTGATTTCCATGGAATAGTGAAGCTCGTCAATGCTGCTGCCGGTGAAGTCGTTGTAATATGAGGTAAATCTCTCTACCACCTGACTGTGAGCGCGAAGTCTGATGTCGTGATTTCCCGTGGCGACAACATAATTGCCCGCAGGGTCATATTGCCCCAGCAGCGAGTAAAATTCCTCCCACTCAGGGATAAGGCTGTTTTCTGTGACATCTCCGTCAAGGATAAAGGCGTCTTGTCTTTGACTGCTGTTTGAAATATCCTTCAGCACGTTTTCAAGATAAATTCCGTTTCCGGTAAAAGCGTTTACCTGTGTATCCGCAACCGCAATAAACGACAGCTGAAGACTGTCTGTGTCAACGGCTTCAATGGGAGTATCCGCAGATGGTGTGGGAATTACGCCGAAGGACAGCAAAAATGATATAACAAGGGACGTTGCGCTTTTGCATACAGACACAACAAAATTAAACAGCGAGTACATAATCGACATTTGTATTCCTCCCTATAAAACTAACCGCCGACACTAATCAGCGGTTAGTATTTTAGTTAAATATTTAATTTGGAATATATTTAGAAGTTTTCAAGCTTGGCGGCAACTCTCAGGATTGTTCTTGCTTCCGAAGCGCTTATCTTTTCGCTTGCGTCAAGATCTCCTGCCGAGAAATAAACGCTCTCTAAGGTTTCAAGCATTGCTGCGGTTCTCAGGGTAAGTCTTGCATCGGAGGCGTTTACCTTTCCGTCGCCGTTGACGTCTCCCTTGAGAATTATAAGATATGTTGTTCCCGTGGAATTGCTTACCGAATAGCCTGTGCCTACTGCATCCTCATCTGTTACGGCGGTGCCGTCAGCTGCCGTTACCGTCCATGTTCCCGCTGCAATCTCCGCTGAGAACTCCGCAAGAGTAACGGGGGAGATTATAAGGATTGTGCCTGCGTCTGCATTTACGGTGTTGGTGCTTGTATCAACAAATGAAATGGAGTCAACCTTTGTATATCCGCAGACCGTGCAGACTCCGTTTTCGTCAAAGCTGTGTCCCGTTGCGGATGTTCTGTCGCCTACATATGTATTGCCGCATCTTGAGCATGTGTATGATGTGTAACCGGCTGTTGTGCAGGTTGCTGCAACGACTGTTTTTATGTAATCATGACCCAATGCGGATATTGCTTCCGTTGTCGTGTTTCCGCATACCGAGCAGGTCTTTTCTCTTGAGCCTGCGTCTGTGCAGGTGGCTTCTTTTGTTACAACCCAGTCGCCGTAGGTGTGTGCGCCGGTGGCTGCTATTGTTTCGGTTTC
>JAJQGK010000129.1:29025-31974 GCA_021200555.1 Clostridiales bacterium
GGCTGCTATTGTTTCGGTTTCTGTAGCGCCGCAAACCGAGCAGGTTCTTGTCTGTTCGCCGTCAGTGCAGGTTGCCGCTGTGGTTACGGTCCAGCTGCCGTAGGTATGTACGCCCGTTGCTGCAATTTCAGAGCCTACGCTTATGGTAGCGCCGCAGCCCAGGCAAACGGTGTCGCCGGTGTATCCCGCAGAAACGCAGGTGGCGTCTGAGGCGTTGGCAATTTTCGTTCCGCCTGCATGGTTGGAAGAGTCTTTTGCGATTGTTTCGGTCTTTGTCTCTCCGCAGTCCTTACATGTGTATGTGCGAACGCCTGTTGAAGAACAGGTTGCGGCGGTGGTAACTGTGCCGTTATCCCAATTGTGCTTGCTTACCGTTGCGTCCGTAAGAGCGGAGGGAGCCGTAATCGAGCTGTCCGTAAACTGCATAACGGAGCAGCTTAAGGAAACCGTTGAATCATTTGAAGAACCGGTAACGTTAAATACGATATCCGCAATCTTGTATGAGCATTCGTCGTCTTTGTCACAGCTTGCGTATTCCACAACATCCGGAACCATGGCGGCAACGGAAATCTTGCCTGCGCTGTTGTATACAATGCCCACGGTCATGTTGTCCGTTGTGCTTGTGGAACTGCCCGATGAAACGGGCGTCATATAAGATGAGTCGTAGGTTAAAGTAAAGTTGCCTGCGTTAAAGCCGGAAGCGTCCTTAAGATAAATGCTAACGGTCATCTGCTTTGAGGATGTAACGTAAGAGCTGCTCACCGCAAGAGATGGAGTTCTTACGTTGGCTGTTACGGAATTGCTTTGGCAGTAGGTGTAAGCCGCATCGCCGTAATTGCATGTAATTTTAAGGCTTGATATGTTTGCGAAGGCGTTTGAGCCTATGGAAGTCACCGAATAGGGCATATCAACCGAGGCGAACTTTGTGCCGTTAAAGGCGTTGGCGCCTATGGTTGTAAGGCCGTCGGGAAGATTAACGGTTGTAAGAGCGGAACAGCCCTGGAAGGCGGACGTTCCTATTGACGTAACCGTTGAGGGAATGCTTACGGACGTTATTTTTGTTAAACTTCTGAAGGCATTGTTTCCTATGCTCGTAATGCCCTCGCCGATAACCACTGATGTTGCGTGCTTCGCAATGGTGGTAACAAGAGCGGCTCTGTAATTTTGCCAGCCCTGTCCGTTGTCGGCACTGCTGTAATCTTTTATGCTGCCTGTGCCTGTGACCGTGATTTTTTTAGTGCTTGAATCATAAGACCATGATACGTTGGATCCGAGAGATCCGCTGTAGGATGCAGCCGAAGCCGTGACGGATCCGATATTTATAACGGGAGCGACGGCAAGAACCATAACCGCAGCCATTATAACCGAGAGAAGCTTGTATAATTTTTTCTGCATAAGAACAACCTCCTGAACGCACGGAGCGTTTTGATACTTCTATAATAAAATAAATTGGAAGAAATGTCAATAATTTTATGCTTTTTTCATCAAATCGTTTTTCGCTTAATATGATTTTATTCTTATACAAAAAATCTATTTGACAAAAATTTGATATATGGTATAATAAATTGATATGTTTTATTATTGGGAGCGAATTTATGTTACAGTACGAAGAACTCAAATTAAAGCTCAAGGAATACGAAAAGCCCATTGAGGATTTGTCCGAGGCTTTGGGGCTTAAATCCATGAACAAGGAAATAGAGGAGCTGGAGCAGCAGGCGGCTCAGGAGGATTTCTGGAACGACATCGAAAACAGTCAGAAGGTTCTTCAGCGTACCGCAATGCTCAAGGGCAAGGTTGAGCAGTATACAAAGCTTAAAAACGATTATGACGATACAATGGCTCTTATCGAGCTTTCAAATGAGGAAGAGGACGACTCGATGCTTGAGGAGTGTACCGAGGCCGTTGAGAGAATAGGCTCGGACGTTGACTCTCAAACTCTTGCGACTCTTTTGACGGGAGAGTATGACAGCAAAAACGCCATTCTCACGTTCCACGCCGGAGCGGGCGGAACGGAGGCTCAGGACTGGGCGATGATGCTTTTCAGAATGTACCACAGATGGGGAGAACGCCACGGCTTTAAGGTGACAACCGTAGACTACCTTGACGGCGACGAGGCGGGGCTTAAATCGGCGGTTATCCTTATCGAAGGGGAAAACGCCTACGGATATATGAAGGGCGAAATGGGCGTACACAGGCTTGTACGCATATCTCCCTTTGACGCATCGGGCAGAAGGCATACGTCCTTTGCCTCCTTGGAGGTTATGCCGGAAATCGACGACTCCGTTGAGATTGAAATCAATCCCGCAGATATTAAAATGGATGTTTACCGCGCCAGCGGCGCAGGCGGTCAGAAGGTCAACAAAACCTCTTCCGCCGTCCGCCTTACCCATATTCCCACGGGTATTGTGGTTGCAAGTCAGGTTGAGAGAAGTCAGTACCAAAACAGAGACGTTGCGATGACAATGCTCAAGTCAAAGCTTATCGAGATTAAGGAAAGAGAAAATCTTGAGAGAATTGAGGATATTAAGGGTGAGCAGCGTGAAATAGCTTGGGGCAGCCAGATAAGATCTTATGTTTTTATGCCCTATACCCTTGTTAAGGACAACAGAACGGGCTATGAAAACGGCAATATAAACAGCGTTATGGACGGCGACCTTGACGGATTTATAAATGCTTACCTTAAAATGCAGGCAAATGAGAGACTGAATGGGAATTAATTTTTGTGTATTCCCGAAGATTGAAGAGAGATTTTTAGTTTTTTCACACCTTGTTAGTGTGGAGTGTGAAGTGTGGAGTGTGGAGTGAATGGCGGGGATACCCCCGCACCCCATTATAAAATGTACGATGTACAATGTACAATGAATGAACTTTTAATTTGTACAAATGTTGATTGGTTTTGAAAATTACAACAACCGCCGTAGGGGCGGACCCATGTGTCCGCCCGCAAGC
>JAJQGK010000096.1 GCA_021200555.1 Clostridiales bacterium
AAGCGTCGCCGATGAAATCTGGGAAAACAATCCCCACCAAAAACCCACACCCAATATTACCGTGACGGCGGAAAATCAAAAATTCAATAAAATAAAAAGCAATGAAAGACGGTTCGCAGCCGTCTTTTTTTGTTCCAGCTAAGCAAATTATAGGGAGAAAAATATCTAAAAAATTCCAAAAATCTATTGACATATATTTTTAAGTATGCTAAAATAACATCGTAAAAAATAACGGACGTTCGTTATCCGTTCGGAGGTGAATTTTAAACGGACAGCAATACGAAAGATGAAAAAAGAGCAAAAATGCTGGAGGATTGCTACAACTGCCTGTGCAAAAACGGACTTGAGAACACAAGCATGAGACAGCTTGCAGAGGCGTGCGGTACCACAACGGGAAATTTTTATTCCAACTATTTTAAAAACAGGGATGAGATAATCGTTGAGGCTACGGAATATTGTATGAGCAAGGTCGAACAGGATTTTATGATGTACGCTCCCAAAACCATAGACGAGGTGGAAAAGTACCTGCGTGAAATGCCCAAGATAACCGCAAAGCTTCACGGCGAAAAATACAGGATTATGTATCAGGTTTACACATCGCCCAAATATTTGGAGTACGGCAAAAATTCTTTGACGGCGTTGTTTTAAGGTATGACGAATATGCCGGGGAAATAGCGAAAAGGCTTAATATGCCCTATGACAGCGTTCGTCAGCTTATATACATTTTTGTAAGAGCCAGCGTACATTACGCCCTGTTCGGAAATGAGGAATATCTCAACGCCCAAATTGACTTTATCGTAAACGCCATAAGGCAAATTTGGACGCAGTGTTCCGGTTCACAGCGACCGGCAGACGCAACAAAACCGGCAAACCAAAATCAAAAAATTTAAAGGAGACTTACTATGCGCAAAAAATTTAAAATCACAGCCTGCTTAATGGCAATCGTATTAATGCTCACCATAATGACTCCCTTAACCGCAATGGCAGAAACGCCTTCCGGTGATATACCGATTTGGGCTTCATACGGAAATGCATTGGACGAGGATGAAATAATCGGATCGTATGATGATATTGAGCTGAGACCTGTCGTAACCGACGGATCCGTTTTAAGCATAACAGACAGTATGTTTGAGCAAACGATAACGGTTGACGGGATAACCTATACTTTGTCGGCTTTCGGAATAGACATATGGGATGAAAGTCTTGAAGATTATGTTTTGTACTTTACAGATGAGATAACATTTATATCTGAATTAATTAATGACGAGGATACGCTTTTAGCCTACTGGGATGAATTAGGTAGATATATTGAATGGTCGTATCTCAGCGACGGAATTTCTCTCATCTACACCCCTTATACAGAGTCTACGACCGAGGATGAACCGACAGCGTCAACAGGCAGCGACAGCGATGATGATTTCAGATGCAAAATGTGCTGGCTGTACGAGGCGACTATGGATATCCCCTATATCGGTCTGCTTATAACCTTCATCCACATGTGGGTTCATATGGCTCATTACATTGGTTATATAACCTGATAATCGGAAAAATACACACATCACTCCTACCACTTGAATTAAGTAACCACCGATTAAATCACGCCTAACGGCTGAGCACGCCGCCTGCTTGATCATTTTCCGCAATACATCGTCACAAATGCTCGAAATACGCCAGTATTCCTTGCGCTTTGTTCCTTGTCTTGCAAAAAATTCGTGAAGCTCGCCGCACTCGATTTAATCAGTGCTTACTTAAAGACTGCAAATCTGTCAACAGGACGGAAATGCAGTCTTTATTTTGTTTGTAAAACTGCGAAGCCGAACAGCCGCATAAGATTTTTTAAAATTCAGCTTTTTTACATAATTTTCAGAGATACAATTGCTTTTTTTAAGCTTTTAATTAAAATTAAAATTGCCGTTTTATTATTTTACCGTCATATAAAAGGAGAGGTCAGAAAATCCGATTTGCCGGCAATCAAGTTGAATACCACTCTCTTTTATTAAGATAATAACATACGGAGGTAAACACATGGCAAAGTTAAAACACACCGCAACGGCAAAAAAAGCTATAGGCGTCTTATTGACACTGATTTTGATTTTATCCTCATTTCCAATGGTTTCAATAGCGGAAACGGATGACGGAAACAGCTCCGAAGCAGCAGAATACTCTCTTATCCTCAATGATTCCGATATGACCGCTGTTTTAAGCGAGGGCGTAACTGCGGGGACTCTTTCGGAGAACGGAATTTTCGTTTTAAGTTCCGACGGACAGGAGCTTTCCGAGGATGATTATGCGGGAACGGGATGCACCGTTCAAATTACCGACAGCGAAGGAACGCCAACCGAATATACGGTAATCGTATCTTATGACGTTGACGGCAGCGGAAAGGTTACGGCTTCCGACGCAAGGCTTGCTTTAAGGGCAGCCGCATTGCTGGACGCTCTTGAGGGAGTTTATCTTACAGCGGCTGATTTCAACTCGGACGGCAATCTCACCGCAGCGGACGCAAGAAATATTTTAAGATATGCCGCAAAGCTTTCAACGGACGATTCTTCCGGCACCTCATCCGACAGCACTTCAACCTCACTTTCGGATGCGGAATATATTGAGGAAACTCTTAATCTTGCAAACAACGAAGATCAGGAGTGGACCTATTCAAGCAGCGCAGACGCTTGGGTTCTCTCAATCGTTTCTGCTGTTGCATATCCTGAAATTCCCGATGAACAGGGCGTTTCCGTATGCGTTCCCGGGGCGTATGTAACAGGTATTGATACGGACGGCGACGGAGAAGCGGACATTACGGCGGACACATACACATCGGCTGTAAAGGGCTCCCTTGTCATTGACTACACGGCGCAGGTCGTAAGCACAAACGGTCAGATTTACACGGCGGCAACAGCTCCGGTTATCCTCAATACAGGCGCAGCGGGCTACAGCTCAAGCACCAACACAACCGCTGCCACAACCTATGCTTCGGAAGGATATATTAACGTTGCATGCGGAAACAGAGGCAAACAGGACACGGCAACAGACGACGACGGAAACACATATTATACCGGTGACGCTCCCTCATGCCTGGTAGATCAGAAAAATGCCGCAAGATTTGTAAAGTACAACATTCTTTTAGGCAATCTTCCCGGAAGCGTTGACTATTTTGTTTCCACAGGCGGATCCGGCGGAGGTGCCCACGCAACAATGTTTGCAGCCACGTCAAACAATTCCGACTTTTACGATTATGAAATTGAAGCAGGCGCAGTGGGCGTTTACAAGCTTTCGGACGGAAGCTATTCCACCACCGTAACAATTGACGGCACGGATTATGAAATTTCAGACGGCGCTTGGGGCTGCATTGCTTACAGCGCAATAACCTCCCTTTATGAAGCGGATATGGCTTTGGCGTTTGAATATTATATGGACACCACATATGATTTCGGCTCATCCTTCCAGGAGCAGCTTGCGGCATACCTTTCCGAAGCATATATGGAATACATCAACGAACAAAACTTAACGGTAGATGAAGCGGATGTAAGCTTTGATTTAAACGGTGACGGCGATATGGAAGACACCATTGAGCTTACAATTGAGTATGACCTTGAAGCCTATCCCGAAACAAACGGTTACTACGGCACATATCTCGACCTTTATCTTGCGGAATTTCAATCCAATCTCCAATGGTACCTTGACAATCTTGATTACGCTCAGGGCTGGACTTGGTTCGATGAGGACGGAAACGCTTTAAGCGACGAAGAGGTTGCAAATATGACCTCCGAAGACAAGGCGGCTGCATTTATCGAGGGACGCTACGCAAAGGGCAGCTCAACATCTTCAGCGGGAACTCTTCCCAGCGGAATGAACGGCGCAGCTGACTTTACAAATTCCGACAATGTTGACATAGGCACGGTTACACCCGGAGATATGTCCGGTGAAATGCCAGGAGATATGTCTGATATGTCCGGCGAAATGCCCGGTAATACAGCCGATATGTCCGGCGAAATGCCTGACTCCGTTTCCTACAGCACAGGCTCCTCCACTGTAATTGCAAATACGGATGTTCTTGAAAACAGTTCGGGAGATACCATGGATGTGGGAACGCCCGATGCGGGAACCACACAGGCTGCGGGCAGCTCCGTTGATTCGGCAAACTACTCTTCCTATGAAGAAATGGTTGCGGCTTACGAAGCGGATATAGCCGAAATTCTTGCGGGAGACGAATACGGAAACAACATCGTTGACCTTTACAATCCTCTGAATTACATAGGCGACGACGATACGGAAAATCCCACATGGGTAAGGATTCTTATGGGCGCTTCAGAGGGCGATATGTCCATGTTCTCATCACTTAACCTGCAAATTGCAATGCTCAATGCCGGAATAGACGCCAACATTGAATGGCAGTGGGACGGCGGTCATGTTCCTTCGGAAATTTTAAGCGAATCCTTCTCTCTGTATGTAGACCAAATGTACGGAGAATATGCAGGCGGTCTCACAATTGAAACTCCGGAAGCTGAAAAGCAGACGGAAAACGGTACTGCCGACTCCCCCACAGGCACGGATTTAAGCAGCTGGGTTGACTACTCCGATATTACCAACGTCTCCTTTACACTTGCATCGGCTGCAGCATACAGAACAAACGGTGCAAGCAAGGCAATGCCCGGCTTTGACGTTATAGACTACGGTCAGGAGGACTATGTTTTCGGCAGTTCTGCTCAGGATGCAAGGCACTGGGACGTGTACCTGCTTGAGATATTCCAAAAGTACAAGGACGTACTTGAACCGCTGTTTAATGCGGGCTAACCCAAATAAAGCAACCACATTAACGCATTAAAAAATTGCCGTAGGAGCAAAATCCTGCGGCAATAATTTTTATGCAGATAATTTATCAGGTGATATAAGCAATGTAGCGGGCAAGATGCACGAACATATGAACTATTTGCATGATTATACCGATAACGGGGATATCCGCAAAGGCTTCGTAAGCGTCGCACATGGAGCAGTGAATCGAGTCCCAAAGAGAGGTTTCTTCCTCTTCCTCGTCCTCTGCAAGGCTTTCACCGCAAACATCGCAAACGCCGTTCTCATCATCGTCCGTATGACCTAAAGCGGCAACCACTTCGCCCTCGGTTACCGTTACGCCGCAAACCGTGCAGACCTCATCGCCTGTAT
>JAJQGK010000015.1 GCA_021200555.1 Clostridiales bacterium
TAAAAAAATTTCAGGGTTCCTTTTTTGTTCGTCGTTGTTTAATTTTCAAGGTCCACTGCACTCATTTTCAAGCATTTTTTGTCCGCTCTCCTTGAGTGCTTGCATATAATACCACGGAAAATTGACTTTGTCAACACTTTTTTTGAATTTTTTTGACTTTTCTTAAAACGCCGCCGGGTGTTTCATTTTCTTTCGTTTCAAGAGTTAGTGTTTCCGCAATATAAAGGCAGTCGGCTTATATTTCCGACATCAATCCTCAATGCTTATTGATAGTAATATCTACAGCTATTTTTAAGCTACAGCTTTTTCACGGCGTTTTTATCGCATTTTTCAAAGTCTTCATTAAAATCATATCCGCCAAATTTTAAATCCGTCAAAACGTTCTTCAGCGGTACCAAAACGAAAGCCCGTTCTCTCATTCTCGGATGAGGCAAAGTAAGTTCAGGAGTGTTAAGCTCGGCTTCCTCGTACAAGAGCAAATCAATATCGATTATTCTCGGAGAATTTTTGAATGGGCGTTCTCTGCCGAAAGCCGCTTCTATTCCCAAGCAAGCTCCCAAAAGAGCGGAAGGCGAAAGCTCGGTGGATATTTTTACACAGACATTGTAAAAGCGGTTCTGCTCCGTATATCCCCATGGCTCCGTTTCATATATCGGTGAAACGGCGGCAATTTCGGTGTTCGGCAAATGCTTCAACGCTTCAATTGCGGACTCAATATTTCTCCGTCTGTCGCCTATGTTTGTCCCTATTCCGACTATAGCGGTTTTCAAGATTTTCCACTCCTGTCTGCGGTTATTTCCACGGCAGCATAACCGAAATCAGCCTTTACCGGTGCATCGGGCTTTTTCAGAACCACGGTCACGCAGGAAATTTGGCTGTATTCATCGAGAATGGCGTCGGCAGTCACCTTAGCCGCTTTTTCGATAAGATTATATTTTTCAGCGGTGAAAGTCTTCTTCACGAGCTTTATGATTTTGGCGTAGCTTACCGTATCATCCACATTGTCTGTAACACAGGGTACGGACAAATCCAAACGGCATGTAATATCAAGGATAAAATATTGCCCGTCTGTTTTTTCCTCGGGATTTACACCGTGATAAGCATAAATACGCAAATCCTTTATTATTATTTTATCCATAATGTATATCTCCATTTCTTATTGCAGCCAGGACATCGAGGGATTGGCGCGCTTCCTTTACATCATGAACACGGATGAAATCAGAGCCTTTCATAACGGCGACAATATCCGCTGCAACCGTGCCGATAAGCCTTTTTTCCGCTTTTTCCTCATTTGTCAAAGCGCCTATAAATCTTTTTCTGGAAAGTCCCGTTAAAAATGCGGTATCGGAGATCACGGCTTCAAGATTTTTCAAAAGCTCAATATTGTCGTCAACCGTTTTCGCAAAGCCGAAACCCGGGTCAAGGCAGAGGAATTTTTTATCTATCCCGTATTGTTCGCATTGAGCTGTCATATGGCTGAAAAATTCATTAACCGCATATATCACGCCTTTGGGATATTCCAAAACCGTCCCCGCCGGCACGCAGCCGGTATGAGTGACAATCCAGCCTGCGCCGTATTTTTTTACCGTGTCTGCCATTGACGGATTAAAATATCCGCTTACATCGTTTATAATATCGGCTCCCAACCGCAGGGCAAATTCAGCCGTCTCCGGATTTACGGTATCAACGGAGACAACCGCATTTGTCTTTCCGACAATTTCCGAAAGAACCGGTTCAAGCCGTTTAATTTCCTCCTCCGGCGTCACGGGACTGCTTCCGGGACGGGTGGACATTGCGCCGAAATCAAGAATATCCGCTCCTTGATTTTCAAGAGAACGGGCATGCTCCGCCGCCTTTTCCGCCCGAAAAAACTTCCCTCCGTCGGAAAACGAATCCGGCGTTACGTTTACGATACCCATTATATAGGGCTTTTCACCTAATAAAAAACGCCCTCTTCTGTAACAAAATTCCCTCATCAATATAAAATTCCTTTATCATCCAACCGTTATACTATCGATGTTCTTTTCCAATGTTTTTTCGCCTATTCCGCTGACGTTTGTAAGCTCTTCAACAGTTAAAAAGTAACCGTATTCATCTCTGTAATCGACAATCGCCTGAGCCTTTGCTTCGCCTATTCCGCTGAGAGCCGTAAGCTCTTCAACCGTTGCGGTATTAATATTGATAAGTCCGCCGCTTGAAGTCTGCTGTGTGGTTGCCGCCGCCGTTGTCTGCGCCGTATAAGGAGCTGTCACCTGTGAGGAAGCCGCAGCCGTAGTCGAAGCTGAGGTTGATCCCGTTGATGCGCTCGCATTTGTGGATGCAATAACAACCTGAACATTGCCTTGAGTTATAACCGTGGTGTACTCGGCGTTTTCATCGGAGGAAATATTGGCGTAAATATCCTCCATCTCCTCCTGAGACAATGTGTTGGCGTCTACAAAAATCTCTCCCGAATCCCCTTGGAGATTACCGTTCGCCATAAGAACAATGCTTTGAGTATCGCTTTCCGCCTGCTGGTTAATGTACATTTTTATGCAAAAGCCCATTGTCACAAGGCAAGCTACCATTGTAACAGAGATAAATACAGTCCTTATCTTCTCAACCGTCTTAACGGCGTTCTTGTCTTTTTTCGGCGTTGACGCATCATCGCTGTCGCCGTATTCATCCTCATCATCGGGATTTTTTATGGGTATGGTTTCAAAGCCGTCGTCCTCATCAAATGAAGAACCGTACTTGCTTGTCTTTGTGTTCATATGACTTTCCCTCCTCTGCCGTACTCTCAGCACATTCTTCTTTATCAAATACAAATTTATTATATTACAAAATCATACATATTTCAACCGTATTTTTCAAAATTGCAATTAAGAACAATTACAAAGACCCAAAAGGACGATAGAATTTCTACCGTCCTTGCATTTAAGCTGTTCAATTGATAAACGATGCAATTAAACACCCTGTTCCTGCATTCGTCTGCATTCCAAAATAAGGTCGTTTATTCTCAGCTTTATCTGTTCAAAGGGGATATACAGCCGATTTCTCACAATGAAATCCATAAAATATTTAAAATCTCTTTGGATATTTTTATTTTTATCCGTTATCACATACTGACCGACAAAGGTGTCACTGTTCGGCAAGGAGCCGCATATCTGGAAGTTGTTGTGAAACAATATTATGCCAAAGCATTCATCCGGAACATTCAGAACTGTGTTATCCAGGAAAACGCAGCTTTCCGGAGATTGCTCGCACTGCTGTAAAATTGTTTCGAGAACTTCAATTCTGTATTTGCACGGCATAGGCACGGTCATGCTTTTCGGAAAGTCGGCAATGATACCCTCTCTTGCAAAAGTTTCAAGACCCTGCACGGACATCATGCGTTTCATTTTGCCGCCGCCGCATCCCTTGTAATGATTGAGAATAAGCTCAACGAGTATATCCCTGTTCGCAGGATCAAGATTCGGAGGTGCGATTGACTTCAGAACATCCACAGATGCATATGGCAAAAAGAAGGTAAAGTTCGACATACTGCTGACAGTTCCGGCAACATCTGCACATTGGACAAAATTTTTCATATCAAAAATATTGTCATTAAGCATGCCGATATATTTACATTTTCCAACAATTTTTTCGGCAAGTGCCAAAACACCGTTTACAATTGTTTCCTCATTGCTGAATACTGCCATAGAGAAATCGGCGTCAAAGAAAGCCGCATACTTATCAGATACGATAAAGTAAGGCAAAAGCTCGGATCCGATTCCGTCTCCGCTGTTTCCGTAATACATTAACGGCACATATTTTTTGCGGATATATCTAATGCTTTTAAACAGGTTATCGATGTTTCGAGGACTTTTGTTATCCGCTTCAAATTCTACGATATGAATGAAATCCATGTCCTCATCGGCTGCCGAAAGAGCGGAGAAAAACGCATTGTCCGCATCGGTATTTGAGAACGGATAATTTGTTATTATTTTAGCCTTTGAGCCGTATACAATTCCGATTATGGTTCGGCACAGCAGCGACAATCCTCTGATTGTGCAGGTCTTATCCGGCAGATATGGTTCAACGCCGTCAAAATTCTTTTTGTCATCGGTCTCATCTTCTCTTAAATACTCTCTGATCCTGTAAATTTTATCTATAACTCCGTCCGGATATTTGCTCTCATAATATGAGCGTCTTAAATTTTCCATCTGCATATCGGAAAAAGCCAATTCCCTGACCATAGTCTGAAATTTGTTTTCCGACAGCATTTTTTCGCCGTTAATGACCGAGTATATCATAGCTCTGCTGCACTCGGCAGCCTCCGCAGCCGCAATCTGCGAAATGCCTGCCTCATCAAGGCATTTGCCGAATACCTCACCGAACCCGTTCATAGTTCATACCTCCACAAATAAAACATATATAAAGCATATCAAATATTATATAATTCACTTAAAATTATGTCAACAGATTTTTTTCGGAAAACAAAGAAAATGCAACCTTAAAATCAAAAATAAAATTTATTTTGGTTGCAGAATTGATTATTATAATCGAGTATGATAATATATATTTGCAAGGTTGATATACATCTGCAAATTGGATTCTTACTATGATTCCAAAAATAAAAGAGCTTCCGCACTGTATTTTACAGTAAACACAGGCTGCCCCCGTATAATGGTCTGATTACTTTTTTTACAGATGCGAGAAGCCCTTTTTTTTATGGAAATATTTTTGCATTTACATTCACCGAAAGCCGGCGGTATAATTGTGTATACACATCGGAAAGGAGATTGTTATGTGTAAAAAAACCAACATTCTATCGCTTTTAAAGGAATTTTTTCTCAGCAAGGATTTTGCCTTCGGTTCTGTTTGCGCCGCAATGGGAATGCTTATGATTTATGCGTTTATCGAAAATCCTTTTGAGAATACAATAAGCCATATCGGACTTGAGCATCCCATGCTTTTTAAAATTTTATGCCTGACCCTTTGCTTTTCCACAGGTGCAAACCAACTTTGTTTATTTGAGAAAATCGAAAAAAATGTAAGAAATGCAACGCTTTTTAAATTTGCGATTGTCATTGCAAACGCCGCAATGGTGGTTGCGTCATTTAC
>JAJQGK010000100.1 GCA_021200555.1 Clostridiales bacterium
AAGCAAGCAAGCAAGCAAGCAAGCAAGCAAGCAAGCAAGCAATAATACTGTAATTCTATCTAATCATCAATATTTTTGTGAAATACGCACAGCTTAAAGCAGTTTTTCTGCCTTGAGTTGTGCTTTTTTATGTTTAAGGGAGGCGTGAGCCATGGCAAACAGCAAATCGCGTGAGTCCGATTTTATGTCGTGGCTCAGTGGTAAGGTCTCTCCTGCGCAGCTGTCCGAATTGTATTGGTGTTACAGAGAGATTGACTCCGTGTTTATGAAGGGCGGACTGCTGAGCAAGCCCCTGTTTGAAACCACCGACATTGAAACGATAAGAGCCGTGCAGAAAAAAATCGAGACAAGCAAGATTTTCAGAGTTCGCAATTCAAAAAATTACGCCAAATTAGTGGCAGCCGGCCGCTATTATCTTGAGTATTCGGAGAGCATTTCCGAGGAAACGGAAACAGCCGATACTCAACCGGAAGCCGATACTCAACCGGAAGTCGGCGAACAAGCGGATGCATCGAACACAGCAGCCGAACGACCCAAAGAAGCAGCTAAGTCGGATGCACCGGTTCAGTCGGAAAAAACCGCCCGTCCCTCAACCACGTTCAACCGCTCTTCATTTTATTCTTATCTCCAGATTGTTCTGAAAAAGCCTGCGGAAACAGCGAAGACATATTGTGATCATATTTCTTTTTGCGAGCTTATTGCCAAAAATCATAATTTGTCATCGCAGCGTCTGTATACCTTGGATTATGATGAATCAAAAGCAACGGCGGATGCTTTAGTTGAGAATGAAGAATTTATTCAATACAACAATCGGCTTAAGAATAGCTTGAGAGTTGCAATAACATGGCTTCTTACATTTATTCGTGAAAGCGAAAAAGACGCTAAGCCCTCAATAGCCGTTCAGCCCGAAAAAGCCGAACAGCCTGTAGCACCCGTTCCACCTGAAAAAGACGAGCAGCCTGCAATGACGTCTCAGCCGGAAAAAACCGAGCAACCTGCGACACCGGCTCAGTCGGAAACAATCGAATCATTGGAAAACATAACTTCTATTGAGGAAAAGCTTGAACCTGAAATTCTCACTATTGATTTTAGAAAAATAAGAGAATATATGAGTAATAGTGAATTTTCATATACAAAGCCGTGTTATCTTTCTTATTTTGGGGAGAGTAAGCAGCCATGTTCTTCTTGGAAAGAACTGTATGTAACTTTTTGCACCGCACTTGTGGAAGACCGTCCTCAACTTCTCCGGCGGCAAAATGGGCTTTATTTTAACGGAGTTAAATTGATTAGGAAGCAGTATGCAGACAGCATGCGTGCACCTAAGGCTATACCGGGAACAGATTTTGTTTTAGAGACAAATTTTGGTGCAAATGATATAGTATGGAATATATATAGTTTGCTTTATTGGTGTAATATTACAAAAAAGGTTGTTATTAAATATATAAGAAAACCATCTGCAAAAAAACATGCCAATACTGAAAACATTCAACCCAAAAAAACCGAACAGTCTGCGGCACCGGTTCAGCCAGCAAAAATCGAGCAGCCTTTACCCAAAATCAACCGTTCTTCATTCTGGGCTTATCTTCAAGTTGTCCAAAAAATGACTCCGGAAACAGCGAAGACATATTGTGATCATATTTCTTTTTGCGAGCTTATTGCCAAAAATCATAATTTGTCATCGCAGCGTCTGTATACCTTGGATTATGATGAATCAAAAGCAACGGCGGATGCTTTAGTTGAGAATGAAGAATTTATTCAATACAACAATCGGCTTAAGAATAGCTTGAGAGTTGCAATAACATGGCTTCTTACATTTATTCGTGAAAGCGAAAAAGACGCTAAACCCTCAATAGCCGTTCAGCCGGAAAAAACCGAGCAACCTGCGACACCGGATCAAATGGATAAACCTGAAAATAGTACAAAGCAAAGTGAAAAAAAGTCCAATGATGAATTTATAAGAGAGCACACTTTTACTGTAGATTTTTTTAAACAGATAAAGCAGCGGGATTATGTGTATACCGTTCCTGTTCATTTTTCCTATTTCGGCGAGCGTAAAGAGCATTTAAACTCTTGGAAGACATTATACTTAAATTTTTTTGCCACAATATTGGAAGATTATCCTCAGCGTTTTCGTTCGGTAATGTCCTTTGCAAACACCGGAGGACAAATTGATTTGGTTGAAAATTCCAGATCTGAGTACATAGAACGTATGCTTGCGCCCAAGGCTGTGCCGGGAACGGATTACACGGTAGAAACAAATCTTAGTGCGTACGATATGGTACGGAAGATGAAAATCATCCTTAATATGTGCCTCGTGGATTATGAAAACGTGGTTATTAAATATATGTCGAAATCCGTTTTTAAAATATTGAAATCGACTTTCAAAAATAATATCGTCACAAACAGTGTTCAACCTGAAAAATCGATACCTCAGCCTGAAAAAGCCGAACAGCCTGTAACACCGGTTCAGCCCGAAAAAATCGAGCAGCCTGCGATACCGGTTCAGCCAAAAAAAACCGAACAGCCTGTCCCCGAGGTTGACCGTTCGGCGTTTTACCGCTATCTTGTTGACGAACAGCAGCTTTATCCCACAAAAAGCAGAGAGTATACTGTTGTTATAGAACAGTGCGAGGAATTTGCGAGAAACCACAACTTTAAGTCCCAACGCCTTTATACCTCGGATTACGGTGAGGCAAAAGCCACGGCGGATGCTCTGCTTCAAAGTAAGGAGTTCGGCGTGTTCAACGAACGGCTGAACAGAAAACCTCGAACTGCGCTTGCATGGCTTCTTATGTTTATCAATACCGGCGGAAAATCGGACAGCGTTAATTTTACACGGGATGTTATTCCCGAAAACAGAAAAAAAGAGCCTGTTCAAAATTATGCTTCGCCGACTCCGAAAAGCTTTGGTACGGGTATTCATAAAAGCTTTGAGGATACACGGAGAAAAGAGCGTGAAGCTGAGCGGGAAAAGCGGGATGCAGCCGCCAAAGCCGCCGCTGAACGCTGTGAAAAGGTGCTGAGAGAGCATTTCCGCAAAGGTTTTCGGATTAATTCCAATATCGATATTAAGAGATTTCGGAAGTTTTATTCGGATATGTACGGTGAAGAGCCTAAGGTAAGCAACGATGAAATAAAAAGCATTATCCGAAGAGTGACTGTTCCGTATGACGACCTTTATTATTTGCCGGAGGCTATGCTGGGCGAGGATGTGCGGGAAAAGCTTCTTGCCTACATAGAAAATTGCTTTAACAGCGGAAAAACAATCGTGTATTTTCAGGCACTGTGCAGGAAATTTGAAGAGGATTTTTTGGATTACCGTGTTTACAATGATCCCAACGCATTGAAAACCTATTTGATGCTTACAGGCTGCAAGGGCTTTTACATCGTAAACAGCGGAGTTGCAAAAAACCCCAACGCTGTGGCTGATCCCGCCGATGAGCTTAGATCTTGCCTTGCGGAGTTCGGCCGTCCGGCAAGCTTTGACGAGATTTTTGAATCCCTTCCTCATCTCTCCCATGACAGGATAAGGAACCTGATTTATTCACGAGGCGAATTTATCCACAACGGCAGCAGCTTATATCTCCATGAGAGCTTGGCGGATATTACGGAGGACGAATTGGAAGACATCGCAAAAATTATTGAAGATGCTATTGCGGAAAGGGAATTTATCAGCGGCACGGAGCTGTATCAGGCGGTTAAAGCAAAATATCCCGATATTATAGAGAACAATTCCGTCTTTTCCGTCCATGGTTTCCGAGATATGCTCAAATACAAATTCGGAGACAGATTTTCTTTTAAAGCAAATATTATCAGCAAGGCGGGCGAGGAGATTTCAAGGTATGACGTTTTTGCCGATTATGCGAAAAGCCATGCCGGCTTTACATTGGCGGAGATTGAGGTTATGGCGGATGAATTGGACATGTCAATTCACCTTGACGCCGTATATGACAACAGCCTGCGTATAAGCCGAGATAATTTCGTTGCAAAGAGTCAGGCGCAGTTTGACGTTGAAGCCACGGACAACGCCCTTGACAGGATGTGCGTTGGGGACTACATTGCAACAGGCAGAGTGACCAATTTCGGAATTTTCCCCTACGCCGGTTTTCCGTGGAACAGCTTTTTGCTTGAGCATTACGTTTACTCATACAGCAAAAAATATATGCTTGTAAAAAATGGATTTTCAAAAAACAGATGTGCTTCAGCTATCGTAAAGCGATCCGCCGGAATAGAAAGCTTTGATGATTTTCTCGTGCGGCTGCTGGCGGACTCCGATGTTGAGCTGAAAAACGAACCCGTTCTCCGATTTATTGTGAACGAAGGGTATTTAACCAAAAGATCCTATGCCAATATCGATAATATTATTGCCAAGGCAAAGACGCAGCGGCAAAAAAGGGATGGTGACTGATAATGTACTCGTATGACTGGGACGCCGATACGGGCGGAATATTGCTGAACAGCTCGCCCTTGTCCTTCAGCAAGGAACCCCGTCCGGTATATTATAAGGAGCTGGATATTTTAGGCTTCGATAAGTATTGGAATTACGAAAAGGACGACTCCTGCCCCTATATGTGGGCGGAGGCGAACAATTATTTTTATCGGGGGCGGCACGTTGCCAAGACAAAGGGCGGCAGCCTTTATACCCCGCCGGAGCTGATACTTCTTGACGACCCCGAACCGGAAGGTGCCCATCTCCGCTTTGTGGATATACAGGCAATGACGGAGAAAAACAAAGCCATTATCGATAAGCTTGCTGCCGATACAATTAAAAAAATTTATAATACATATGTGAAATATAGGGATAGGGTTGATGTTTTTTATGTGGCGTTCAGCGGCGGCAAGGACAGCGTTGTCACCCTTGACCTTGTACAAAGGGCTTTGCCGCATAATAAATTTATGGTGCTGTTCGGCGATACCGGAATGGAATTTCCGGATACATATTTGACAGTCGAAAAAATAAAAGCATATTGTGAAGAACAAAATATTGCATTTTATGCAGCAAAGTCATCTCAAAATGTTATGGATACATGGGCAAAATTCGGTCCGCCGTCAAAAACAATTAGATGGTGTTGCAGTGTACATAAAACATCGCCACAACTTTTGAAATTGAGGGAAATAACCGGAAAAACAAATGTTAGAGAATTATCGTTTGTTGGTGTTCGCAGTGATGAAAGTGTTCGTAGAAGTGAATATGATTATATTTCTTTTGGAACTAAACATCAGGGACAATATAGCTATAATCCTATATTAGAATGGAATTCAGCCGAAGTTTATTTATATATTTTTCAAAATGACTTACAGTTAAATGATGCTTATAAAAAGGGAAATTCTCGTGCAGGTTGTTTGGTTTGTCCAATGTCTGCTGATAAGTCAGACTACATGAGAAATGCTTGTTATCCGGAACAAGTGAAAGCATTTATGGATATGGTAGTTCATACAAGTGTTAGGTCATTAGCGACAGCGGAAGATACGCTTAGATATATAGAGTTGGGTGGTTGGAAATTACGCAATAACGGTCGTGATATATATACCATGCCGGTCAAATATACAGAAACTCAAAATTCGGAAACCATTACGATAAAGGTTTTCAATCCGTCTACACCATGGAAAATGTGGATTAAAACGATAGGCAAATTAAACCAAACTCATAATGGCTATACAATTGAAAATCACGGTGTCATAATACCATTTTTTATTGAAAATCATTGTGACGGATATATTGTTCGTGTTAAGCGGGGAAAATATGCGGAGGAAGCCAAGTTATTAAAGCTGTTTAAACAGGTATTCAGAAAAGCAGCATATTGTATTAATTGTCAAGAATGTGCAGCAAATTGCAGCAGAGGCTGTATTCAAATGAGAGATGATTTTTTTGATATAAGTGACCAGTGTGTCAAATGTGGAAATTGTCATAAAATAACGGACGGATGTTTGCTCTACCATTCATTATCACTGCCAAAGGGGACAGGAAAAGTGGACACGACAAGTTTAGATCATTATGCAGACCATGCACCAAAAATGGAATGGATTAAAGAATTTTTTAATAAAGGGAATAATTTTTTTGAATCAAACAGTTTGGGAAGCGTTATGAATAATATGTTCAAGCGTTTCCTTAAGGATGCGGAATTGACTGAAAATAATCTCCTTACGGAATTTGCATATAAAATTAAGAAAATAGGACTTGAAAACCCCGCATCTTGGGGGTTAATGATTGTTAATCTAGCATATACATCTGAATTTCAGTGGTATATCAAGAATATTAAACCTTACATGTCATATACAAAGACGGAAATAATGGATATGCTTGTAAACTCCGGAGCAAAAGAAAGAGCTTCAAAATCTGTTTCAGGTGCATATAGAAGGATCCTTGCTTTGCCTTTTGGATCTGAAATCGGATTGGGTTATGTGGAGAAAAATGGTAAAGATTACGTTTATCGAAGAGAGTCTTGGCGCAATCCGGATTCCAAGGTTATACTGTACTCTCTCTACAAATTCGCCGAGGCGTGCGGGGGCTACTATCAATTCACCCTAACCCGTCTGCTGAACCATGACATAGAGAGCGACGGTGTCAGCCCAACGGAGATTTTCGGCATTGACAGGGACGGAATGGAGAAGATTGTAAACGGGCTGTCGGTCAACTACCCGGAATTTATAAGCGCCGGCTTTACGCTGGATCTTGACGTTGTAACGCTGAACAGCGAAAAATCATCAAAAGACGTTTTAAAGCTTTTTTAGGAGGATAACGCAATGGCATATTCAGACACTTACCGTAATTATTTTAATATCGACCCGGACTATTTTCCGGCTGTAAATGAAAAGGTCATTATGCAGAATCCGGATATGTGGAAAAAATTCTACCCCCACGAAACCTTTGTAAAGCTTATAAAAAGCACTGTCAGAGTGCTGGAAAGAAAGGACAAACTCAATATTTGGGTTGACGGCGCTTACGGAACCGGCAAATCCCATGCGGTGCTGACGCTGAAAAGGCTGCTGGATGCGGACGAAGGGGACACAAGGGAGTATTTCCGAAAATACGGACTGGACAACGACCTTTGCAACTGTTTTCAAGCCGTAAAAAACGAGGGTAAAATTTTAACCGTACACCGCTACGGCTCCGCCTCAATCCACGGCGATCACAACCTTGTTTTCGCCGTACAGGAGAGCGTGGAAAAGGCCCTTGCCGATGCAGGCATTGAAAACAAAGGCGGACACGCTTTAAAGGACGCCACCGTAAAATGGCTGTCCGACAGGGACAACAGATCGTACTTTAACAGCCTTATCACCGGAGCGTACTCCGACCTGTTCGGCGGGGACAATGTTGACGACGTCACTAAAAAGCTCAATTCCTATACGGGTGACGCTCTTACCAAGATTATGGATAAGATTTTCAAAGTAGCCGATGAGCGTCAGATACGTGCGCTTAGCATGAGCATTTCCTCTTTGGCGGATTGGATTCGTGAAGTCATTAAGGTAAACAAACTGAAATCAATCGTTTTTATCTGGGATGAATTTTCCGAGTATTTTAATAATAACGCCCGAAATCTTAGTGGTTTCCAGGAACTTTGCGAAATAAGCGAGACGGATCCCTTCTGCTTTATCATCGTTGCGCATATGTCGGCAGCCCGTTATAATGAAAAGGATCCTGAGATTAAAAAACTTCTCGGACGCTTTGTCGCTCCTCAATGCCTTATAGAGCTGCCGGAAAATATTGCCTTTCAGCTTATGGGCGCTGCAATGGAAAAGAACGAGGATGAAGCTGTCGCCGCAGAGTGGGCGGACACGCTGGAGGATTTGACAGACAGAACGAGGGAGTCCCGCAAGCTTGTAGGCAGCTGTACAACCATTACGGATAATGAGATGAAAAATATTCTGCCCATACACCCTTATGCGGCTTACGTTCTGAAGCACATATCCTCTACCTTTGACTCAAACCAGAGAAGTATGTTTGACTTTATCAAAAACGACAGGGGAGATGAAATCAAGGGCTTTCAATGGTTCATCGACAATCACGGACCGCTGGATGAAAATCCGCTGCTTACCGTGGATATGCTTTGGGAGTTTTTCTACGATAAGGGCAAGGAAAACCTGTCCCACGATGTACGCTTGATTCTTGATTATTTTCACCGTGCGGGCAATCAAAGGCTTGACAGCGAGCAAAAGCGTGTGCTGAAAACCGTTTTAATTCTTCAGGCAATGTCTCAAAAAATGGGCGGCGATGTAGAGCTGCTTATTCCCAATGAGAAAAATATAGAATACGCCTTTGAAGGCTCTGATTTGGAGCACCATGCGGCACGCTGCGCCGACAGGCTTGTGCGGGAGAAAATACTGTTTGAAAAATCCCTCGGCGGCGGGAAATTCCAATATGCGGCATACAGCAGCGAGGTGGATATGGATACGTCGTCCTTTGAGGAGGAGATTGACAAGAAAAAAACCACGGCTCTTGTTACGGAGGAATTGACCGACAAAACAAAAGTTGCCGACGCTGTCTCTCCGGGCGGAGCGCTTAAGCTGCGTTATGAGCTGCGGTACGTCTCCGTAGACGACTTTGATTATACAGTTCGTAATCTCCGCAACACGGAAGAAAATTATGCGAATAAAATTATTGCGGTGGTGTGCTTTGCCAAGGACGACCGTGAAAGCGTCGCAGTCGGCAAAAAGATTGCTAAGACAATCGAAGACGGCGCTTGCGATTATGTTTTTATCGATGCTACAAGAACGCCCTTCGGAGCAGACGGTTACGGAGCTTACCGTCATGATATGGCTTTGTCCATGGCAAATCAAAAGAATGATAAGTCATTGGCAAATCAATATGCCGAAAATGCCAAGGATACCCTGAAAAAATGGAAAATACGTATTGAAGCCGGAGAATTTGTGGTTTATACCGCAAACAAGCCGGACGGCGACCGAGCGGCGAATATAGACGACCTTTATGATAAGCTTATTGAAATTGACAAGAAAAAGTTCCCGGAATGTCTGGAGGGAACATATACGGTTATAGGAACCATGTATACCGCATCCAACTTAAGGCAGGGCGTTGAGTCCGCTTGTCTGCAAAAAACAAGGGGTACGTATCTTTCGGGAAGTCCTGCGACAAAGCTTGAAAACGCTTTGGAAGGCGCATGGCAGACGGAAAATTATTGGGAGAAAAACCCTTATCTGCATATTTCCAAATTGAAAAATCGAGTGGACGATATCATTGACGAGGGCTTTAAAGACAGCGGTCGTGTGTCAATCAGAAGCATATACGATGATTTAAAGAGCGCTCCCTACGGCTTTATGCCCTGCAATTTCTCGGCGTTTATATTGGGCTTTGTTTTGAAGGAGTACACAAACGGAGTTTACAGCTGGAGCGATGGGCTGACTAACGATGTGCTGGATGTGAACAAGCTCAAGGAAATGATTGACGAGGTAATTCATCTGGATATTACGCCGAATGCACGCTATAAAGAAAAATACATCGTGGCGTTTACTCCGGAGGAAAAAGCCTTTAATGAAGCTGCGTCAACAGCTTTCGGAATACCTTTGAAAATGTGTACCAACGTGACGAATACAAGAGAGCTTATCCGCAGCAAAATGAGGGATTTGTCATTCCCCATATGGACGCTGAAATCTGTTTTAAATTCTGAAGCCTTGAAAACCGAAAAAAGCGTTTTGGAGAAGATGATAGACTACTTTGTGGGAATTGCCAACAGCAGCAATTTGGGCGGAACGAAAACGGACAACGATATTGCTATGGAAATCGGCAAGATGTCGA
Source organism: Clostridiales bacterium (assembly GCA_021200555.1). GTDB lineage: Bacteria > Bacillota > Clostridia > Oscillospirales > Acutalibacteraceae > UBA1081. The sequence goes on from JAJQGK010000100.1 coordinate 9,752, forward strand.
TAAAATATCCCGAAGCGTCATGGGATTTAAAGAGCCTTTTCAACAGGGAGAAATGCACCGAGGGGATGATTGCTTATCTCAAAATGTTTGACGGCGGTGAGCTGATATCTCTGGCGGAAACAATTTCCGACGGCGGCAAATATATCAACGAGGTAAGGAAAAAATTCGATGCCGATGCTGCAAATTGGGTGTGGAGCGAAGAAACTGTACAGCAGAAAATCCGAGAGGTGATTTTGGAGTACCGAATTATTGCCGAGAGCAATAAGATCAGTTCAAAGTGTATTACTTATGAAGAGACGATCAGAGAATGGCGTGACAAATGCCAATATATCCGTATCTCTTATGATGCGGGAAAGAATTATTTTGATGACATAGGCATAGGCGCATTTCTGCGTATGCTGTATTCTCTTAAAAAATCTGGAACGCTTTCCGAGTCTCAGAAGGAGAATTTCCTGCAGCTTTTGACAATGAACGGCGAGGATTTCCGCAATTTCTACAGTAATCAAGCGGAGATGTTTAAGAAAATTTGCAGTTATTATTTGGACGATTTAAGCGAAGAGGATATACAAAATGTGCTTAAGTCCATACCTCACGGCTCCTTTATGTATGAGAAATCGGAATATCTCAGCATGGTGGAGAAGCATGTCCAAGAGTACCGAAACAGTCTGAAAAGCGCAGGACTTAAAAAATTATGGCGTGAACGGACACACTCGGACTCTCCCAAAGCTTGGTCCGAACAGCATAAAATGCCAATCACATGCCTTGTTCCCGATAACGAATTGATAAAGGCAAAAGCGGCTTTCAGAGCGGTAAATCTGAAAAGTCCCGATTCCGATTCCGTGGATAAGGCAATGGAATACTTCGAGTCGGCAGAGTTTTTCGCCTTGCTGGATAACGAGGACGCTTTGGATAAGGCATTCAGCAAACGCCTTATAAAAAATTACGCTGTAATACTTACGGATATTCAAGAGGTAAAGGATTATCTGGATAGACGCATTTCCGCTGAGCCTTACGAATGGCTTGGACTTCCGGAGGTCGAAAACAGGCTGCGGGAGATGGCAGAGGCGAAATACAATCGCGAAGGCTGTAAGACGGCTCTTGAGAAAATAGATAAAATGGATGCAGCCGATGCAAAACGGTACCTGAAAGACTTGATTCAGGATAATATGGTTGTGGGATTGGAGATTATCAAGGAAAATTAAGGAGAGATAATATGACTGTTGACAGTGTTTTTAAGAAAATAGACAGGTATCTGAAAAATGACAGTATAGGTTCTCTTGTTGTGGATGTACAAAACAATCGGACTCTGGAAGCGCTTGTAACTCGTTACCAATCTCCGAAAAATACTTTCTTGGCAGCATCGGATAAGGATTTTTGCAATTATGATGAATTTCCAAAGACCGATGTGATCTTTGACAGGCTTCAAAAGGAAAATAAAACGTTCTTTGTTCGTGAGTTGTCATCATTCTGTTTGCTGCTGGGGGAAAAGGCCCTTTCGGAAATGCTGAAAGAGGTTCTCTCTCTGAATGTTGCCGGTCATGCGGTGTTTATAACATGGCAGTGCGGCTATTATCTGAGAGACCTTATCCGCAGCGACAGCCGTGCGGAAAATCGGATTTGTATTACAGACGGAAATGCCGCTGTTATGCCAAAGCTTGTTTTTACCGTAAAGGGTATAAATCTCGGAACAGATACGAATATCATCGGAATTGACCGCATTGCGCAGGCGGTGGAGTCTGAGCTTGCGGAAACGATTTTTGTGGAGACAGAAAAGAGCAGGGATAGCTACCCTATGTCCGTTTATATCGTTTCGGACAAAAAAGATCCGTATGACATACTTTGCGAAAAGGATCACTTAACTCGGCGGCTTGACAGAGATATGGGTTCGGAAGAGGATTGGCAATATGCGGCGGCGGAATTTATCCGATATCCGTCGTGGGAGCTTTTGATTGATGCAAAAATCGGAAATGCTCGCGGTCTTAATTCCGCAATATTCGGCTACAAGGATCACAAGGCGGACAAAAAATGGCTTTGGCTGTATGTTGTCGGACTGAAGCTGTTCGGCGCAGGCGAAGACCGATGCCTGAATATGGCTGCAAGGAACACCCGTTCACAGTATGACTTTATCAAAAATATTTACCGCTCTATTCTGGAGCTGACACCTGACAACAAGGAGTTTGCTGATACATATGCACAAAGAAAGGCAATATTAAATGCAATCGGCAATCCGGATGATGAGGCTGCAGCCTTTTGTAACATCGTAACCTGTAAAGAGCGGGATGCGATTTATTACCTGACGGACAATACAGTGAAGGAAAGGGAGCTGATATTTAAGCTGCTGGATAAATACGGCTTGGAGTATAACCGCTCGGAGCTTTCCGATATTTTAGAAACGGTATATCCGGATTTGTGCTGTTATCTGGAGCCTTATGATTTCAAAAACGAGTTTTTAAATCAATATTTCGATGATTATAAATATCAGAAGCTTATCAATAAAATACTGCCTGAATTTATGACCGTTGTGGAGCAGCAGGCTGTAAAACGGGATTATAATACAATCCTCAAGCCCCGCAGCTCCGTAACAGAAGAAATTGACCGTGAAAATTCGCAGGCGTATTTTACAGACGCTATGGGCGTGGAGTACCTTGGCTTTATTTTAGCCAAATGCCGAAAGCTCTCTCTGATTGCGAAGGTTACTGTTTGCAGATGTGAATTGCCGTCAATTACAGTTCGCAACAAGGAATTTTTTAAGCTGTTTTCCACAGAGCAATATCCTATTAAAACTGTCGGCGAGCTTGACGAGATAAAGCATCACGGTGAAGATAAGTGCGATTATACACCAACAAAAGAGCCGATTTATCTTATGAAGGAATTGGAGATTATAGATAGGCTTCTGAACAATATAAAGACGGATTTGACACAGGGGAATACCTACAGTAAAGCAATCTTAATTTCCGATCACGGCGCAAGCCGTCTTGCCGTTATTCACGACACCGAAAATCTTTTGGAAATGACTGAAAGCGGGAACCACTCCGGAAGGTGCTGTCCAAAAAGCGCAGCGGATGAAAAACCGGAAAACGCCGTAGACGCAGATGATTTTTGGACACTGGCAAATTACGACCGCTTCAAGGGCAGTCGGAAAGCAAACTTTGAGGTGCATGGCGGCGCGGCGTTGGAAGAGGTAACCGTTCCCATTATAGAAATTACTTATCTTCAAAACGCACCCGAAATAAGACTGATGCCGTTGGATGGGGTCATTTCCTTTGGGGATACGGATATACCGGAAATCAGAGTCGGACGAAACAGACCGGCTGCCGTTAAAATCTTTTCTTCCCAAAAGCTGATGGACGTCAGCATTGAAATTGATGGGCACAGCTATCCTGCTGCAATGATTGACGACAACCTTTACGTTGTGAAAAATATGCCGGAAATTCGCAGAGCAAAGCTGTATTATGCAGATGTTTTTACCTGCGGAAACAAAATCGGAAGCTCGCTGCCGCTGCGTATTCGGAATGCTGGCATGAGCGAAAAAAGCATTCTGTAAGGAGGGGTATAAGATGACAGATAAATTGAGAGATTGCTTTGAAGAGATGGTTGTATATAAGGATCTGAAGAATAACAATTTTGTCTCGGCGCTGGGTCTTCCCTCATTTTTAAGGGACTGGCTTTTGAAAAAATTTGCGGATGATGAGGGCAACCTCGATATGGAAGAAATTACCGATTTTGTACATACTTATCTTCCGAACAAGGAAGAGTGGCTGAAGATTAAGGACAGGATTATTTATGATAATGAGCGGGTTCAAATTCTAACAAAAATATCTGTGGATATAAGCATTAAAACCGGTGAGATTACATTTGAATTGCCGGATTTCGGATTGACAAATAAGGAGACGATTATTGAAGCGTCCACATGGGAGGAGTACAGGGATGAGCTGGTCAGCGACAGGGAAGTCTGGGGCGTAGCGGAGTTGGGCTACAGACCTCCCGATGACTCCGCAAAACCAAAGATACCCGGAAAAATCCGACTGACCGCCTTTACTAATTTCTGTCCGTATACCATTGATCTTGACTACTATAAGGATGTCCGCAATGATTTCACTGTCTTCGAGTGGATTGATGTCCTTTTGGGTGCGATAGACTATAATGCGGCCGGCTATAAATCGGAAGAGCAAAAGCTGTACATGCTGACACGCCTTCTTCCCTTTGTTGAGAAAAACCTGAATTTGATTGAGCTTGCCCCGAAGGGAACCGGTAAGTCGTATGTTTTCGGGCATATCAGCAAATACGGATTGCTGACAGACGGAGGTAAGGTTACCCGTACAAAGATGTTCTACGATAAGCAGAGAAAAGCGCCGGGGTTTATAGTGGGCAATGACTTTGTGGTGATTGATGAGGTAAAGCTGGTGCAGTTTGGCGATGTAAACGAAATGCGCTCCGCAATGCAGGGCTATATGCAGTACGGTAAAACAAATGTTGACGGATACGATGTAAAATCCGATGCGGGGATTGTTTTTCTCGGCAACATTGAACAGGACAATATGGACGAATATAAAGATATGTTCTCCGAGCTTCCGTCATTGTTCAGGGAGAGCGCTCTTATGGACCGCATTCACGGCTTTATTAAAGGCTGGGAAATTCCCAGAATGAACGACGATTTGAAAATGTCCGGCTGGGCGTTAAATTCGGAATATTTCTGCACAATTTTACATGAGTTAAGGAGCGATTTCAGCTATAGAGCCATTGTCGATCAGATTGTGATTGTACCTCAAGGGGCGGATACGAGACATACCGATGCAGTGAAGAAAATTGCCACGGCGTATTTAAAGCTGCTGTTTCCAAATGTAAGAACCGCAAAGGATGTGGACTTAAGGGATTTTAATCGTTATTGTCTGAGACCTGCCGTCCGTATGCGCAGCATTATCCTCAGACAGCTTCGCATTCGTGACAAACAGTATAAATCAAAGGATCACGATATGCCGTCATTTTCCTTAAGGGAGGTTTTTGATGAAGACTGAATGCGTAATTTGCGGGAAGGCTCATCTCGACAAGAATACCGTGGGTATAAACAAAAAGCTTTTGGGCGAAGAAATTGAAAACCTGTACTGTATGGATTGTCTGGCGGATTATCTCGGATGCAGCGTCCGGGAGCTGTTGGATAAGATTGAGGAATTTAAGGAAGAGGGCTGTAAACTTTTTCAATAAGGTGAGAGAATGAAACGGTTGATTTATGCCGACAATGCGGCGACCACACAATTGGACAGAGATGCTTTTGAAGCAATGCAGCCGTTTCTGCTGAACGAATACGGCAACGCATCGCAGCCCTATGCCTTCGCTCGTACAGCAAAAAAGGCTTTGCGGGAAGCCCGTGAGACGATTGCCGAATGTATCGGCGCCGTTCCGGAAGAAATCTTCTTCACATCCGGCGGCACGGAAAGCGACAACTGGGCGATTAAGGGCAGTGCTTTTTTCGACACGGAAAAAAGAGAAACCATAACCTCGCAAATCGAACACCATGCGGTTTTGCATGCGTGTGAGGATATTGAGCGAATGGGTTATCCCGTAACATATCTTCCTGCGGACTCCTGCGGCACGGTTCATGCTGAGGAGCTTTCCGAAAGAATTACTTCAAATACTCGGCTGGTATCGATTATGACGGCAAACAATGAGATTGGTACAATTCAGGATATTTCCTCTTTGGCACGGGTAAGCCATAATGCGGGAGCTGTTTTTCATACCGATGCAGTCCAGGCTTTGGGACATATAAAGATTGACGCAAATTCTCTCGGAGTGGATATGCTCTCTGCTTCCGCACATAAATTCAACGGTCCGAAGGGAATAGGTTTCCTGTATATTAAAAAAGGAACTCCTATACGCTCCTTTATCAGCGGAGGATCCCAGGAGCATGGAATGCGGGCGGGTACAGAAAACGTGGCGTCCGTCGTCGGTATGGCAGCGGCCTTGCAAAAAAATACTTTGATGCAAGCGGAAACATCGTCGTACATGTATTCTCTTGAGGAAAGATTACTTGGCATATTACACTCCGGCAATCTGAACTTTATCAGAAACGGAGATGAAAAACACCTTCCCGGAAATATCAGCTTATCATTTTACGGCAGGGACGGAGAAGCAATTCTCCACCGTCTGGATTTAATGGGAATTTGCGTGTCAACAGGTTCCGCCTGCGACAGCCAAAACACTCGGATTTCCCATGTGCTGCACGCCATAGGTCTTGATGAAAAATATGCAAAGGGCACGATTCGTATTTCACTGAGCAGGGCAAATACAACGGAGGACGTTGATATAATCGCCGATTCTTTGCTGAAAATTCTTCGGTAATATCTTAAGTAACCACTGATTAAATCACGCCTGACGGCTGAGCACGCCGTCTGCTTGATTTGATAAGGGGCAAAGCCCCGTCATCAACGTTTTCGGCGGTGGATTATCCACACCGACGAAAAAATTAAGTGGAACCGCCTTTAGAGGGGACATCTTAATTTAGTTATTTTCCGCAATACATCGTCACAAAGCCCCTCATACGCCGGTATTCCTTGCGCTTTGTTCCTTGTCTTGCAAAAAATCCTCTAAGCATCCAACGCACTCGATTTAATCAGTGTTTAATTAATAAATAATCGTCGATTAAATCGAGTATTTCTCAATTTAAAAATAAGAAAAACTCTTGCTAAACCGAAAAATATATGTTATAATTAATTCAATCACAAATAAATCTGCGAAATGAGTCGATAGAAATTATGAATTATTGTGTATATTGCAAATGTGAATACAATAACACCGTAATCCGCCTTTTATTGATAATTTTGTAACAACTCACAGCTTTCGGCGTTTTGCGTCCGCTTTAAGCTGTGTTTTTTGTTTGTGAAATATTACCTTTAAGGAGCAATATTATGTCAAAGGTTAAAAGAGTGCTAAGCGTAATTTTATCGATTATTTTTATTTTATCGTCAATTCCGGTTTTCGCAATAGGAGCTAAATCCGAGGACGGCTATTTGACCTATACCGTATCAAACGGCGAAGCCATAATCACCGGCTGCGATACTTCAATCAGCGGAGCTTATACAATCCCCGACACATTAGGCGGCTATCCTGTAATCTCAATCGTCAGTTCTGCATTTTACAACTGCACATCTCTTACAAGCATTGTTATCCCCGACAGCGTAACCTCAATCGGCGGTTCTGCATTTTTCTGTTGCACATCCCTTGAAAGCGTAACACTCGGCAACAGCGTAACCACAATCGGAGATTGGGCATTTCACGAATGTACAGCCCTTAAAAGCGTAATCATCCCCGATAGCGTAACCTCAATCGGCGATCTTGCGTTTTACATTACAATTGTATACAACTTACAAGCGTAACCATACCCGCCGGTGTAACCTCAATCGGCTATGCTGCATTTTCCGGCTGCATATCCCTTACAGGTATAACGGTTGATGAAAATAATGAATATTATTTAAATGATGAATACGGAGTATTATTTAATAAGGATAAAACAGAGCTTATGCAATTTCCTGTGGGAAGCAGCTTGACATCCTACTCAATTCCCGACAGCGTAACCTCAATTAACGGTTATGCATTTTATGGTCATATGATTTACAAGTGTACATCTCTCAAGCACATAACAATAGGCAACAGTGTTACCTCAATCGGCGGAAATGCGTTTTTAGGCTGTGCAGCCCTTGAAAGCATAATCATCACGGATAGTGTAACTTCAATCGGCGATGGTGCATTTTACGGCTGTGCATCTCTTACAAGCATAACACTTCCCGACGGCATAACCTCAATCGGCAGTCGAGCATTTTATAACACCGGCTATTATAACGATAGCTCCAACTGGGAAGACGGAGTACTGTACATAGATAATTATCTTATAGCAGCTCAAGCAAGCATCAGCGGCAGTTGTGAAATTAAAGAAGGAACAAAAATATTGGCATATGATGCATTTTATTACTGCACATCTCTTACAAGCGTAACCATTCCCGACAGTGTAACCGTGATTGACGGTTGGCAATTTTATCACTGCACATCTCTTGAAAATATAACGATTCCCGACAGCGTAACCACAATTGACAGGGATGCATTTTACGATACTGCATATTATAACGATGACTCTAATTGGGAAGACGGAGTATTATACATAGGAAATCATCTTATAGAAGCAAATGAGGATATTGTCGGCGGCATATATGAAATAAAAGAGGGGACAAAAACAATATCAAGCAAAGCTTTTTATAACTGCTCATCCCTTATAAGTGTAACAATACCTGACAGTGTAACGTTAATCGGTGCCTCTGCATTCAGTACACACATTATAATTTGCGGTCATACCGGCACAGCTGGCGAAGCATATGCAAATGACAACGGCATAACGTTTGTTGATCATTACCTGTCGGAGGAAGAAAAGACAATTTTATTTTTGACATATGAAATAGTTGACGGCGGAGCAGTGATCAAAGACTGCCATACATCGGTCAGCGGCGATTATACACTTCCTGATACTATAGACGGTTATCCTATAACATCAATCGGCGATTATGCATTTGGCTACTGCAAATCCCTTACAAGCATAACCATACCCGACGGTGTAACCTCAATCGGCAGTGATGCATTTAGGAGCTGCACATCTCTTACAAGCATAGAAATTCCCGACAGCGTAACCTCAATCGGCAATTATGCATTTGAATACTGTTCATCCCTCGAAAGAATAACTATACCAAACAGCGTAACTTCAATCGGCAGTAATGCATTTTATAACACCGCATATTATAACAATGACTCCAATTGGGAAGACGGAGTGCTGTATATAAGCAATCATCTTATTGCAGCTCAAACAAATATCAGCGGCAGTTATGAAATAAAAGAAGGAACAAAAACAATAGCGTATCATGTGTTTTACGAACATACATCCCTTGAAAACATAACCATACCCGACAGCGTAGTCTCAATTTACAGTGAGACATTTTACGGCTGCACATCTCTTGAAAGCGTAACAATCGGTAGTGGAGTAACCTCAATCGGTAATGATGCATTTTACGGATGCATGTCTCTTGAAAAAGTAACAATCGGCGGCGGCTTAACGTCAATCGGCAGTGGTGCATTCTCCGACTGTACATCTCTTAAAAACATAAACATACCCGACAGTGTCACCTCAATCGGCAGCTTTACGTTTTGCAACTGTGCATCTCTTGAAAGCATTGCAATACCTGACGGCGTAGAAACAATCGGCTGGTTTGTTTTTTACGGCTGTACATCTCTTAAAAACGTATCTCTCGGCAGCGGTTTGACTTTAATTGATCAGCAGGCTTTTGACGGCTGTTCATCTCTTACAAGCATAACAATTCCCGAAAGTGTAACCACAATCGGTAGCTATGCATTTGGATACGCTTATAATTCCGGACATGTTCTTGTTGATGGCTTTACAATTTACGGTTATACCGGTACTGCTGCTGAGACATACGCCAATAACCACGGCATAACATTTATATCCTTAGGCGATTATACTACACCCGAAGAACCCACCACGGAAGAGCCAACCACAACCGAACTGACTACGGATGAGCCTACCACTGAGGAGCTTACCACGGAAGAAGCAACAACAGACGAGCCTACTACAGTCGAATCAACCACGGAAGAGCCGACAACCGCCAAACCGACTATAACCGAGCCTAATACAGAGGAACCGACTACAGAAGAGCCTACCACAGCAGAACCCACTACAGCCGAGCCGACAACGGCGGAGTCTACAACAGAAGAGCCTACCACGGCAGAGCCAACTACAGAAGAACCAACAACAGAAGAGCCTACCACAGCAGAACCTACCACAGACGATCCCACAACGGCTGAACCGACCACGGAAGACCCCACTACAGCAGAATCCACCACGGCTGAACCGACAACATCTCCCGAATTTACGGCAAATGATGAGTCTGTAGTCATTGATGAGGACAGCAAGCAGGTTACTCTTCCCGCAGAAACGAGAATAGAGGGCTTTAAGCAGCTTGTTACAATCGGCAGCTTCAGCGTTGTAGATGCGGAAGGCAACGCTCTTTCGGAGGACGCTCTTATCGGCACGGGTTGTAAAATTCAGACTCTTGATGGTGAAGGCAATGTTATATCGGAATATACGGTCATTGTGCTTTTCGATGTTGACGGCAACGGCAAGATTACCGCTGCGGATGCAAGGCTTGCATTGAGAACGGCGGCTCAGCTTGATACTCTTGAGGGAGTTTACCTTATCGCGGCGGACTATGATGCAGATTTGGCGGTTAAGCCTGCGGATGCAAGAATGATTCTCCGAGTTGCCGCAAAGCTTGAGTGATAATTTTAAAAACTCTGCACTTTTTCACTTAAGCTGCGGTTGAGCTTTATCCCGAACCGCAAGCGCAGATAATCTCGTTTTATAACGCAAAAAAAGCCCCGCTTTTGACGGGGCTAAATTATTTTATATTATTCGGTATTATCTGAATTGCATTAGATAAATCGGAAATTCGTCCGGTGATAATAACCTCGGCTTATTCCTCGGCAGGTTCAAGCAGTCCGTATCCGCCGTTTTTCCTTCTGTAAACAACGCAAATCTGCTCTGTGGCGGCATTGATAAACATATAGAACTCATGGCCGAGCATGTTCATCTGAAGAATTGCCTCCTCCACGCTTTGGGGCTTTACGGCAACGGATTTTGTTCTGATAATCTCAAATTCGTTCTCTTCGGAAATGTCGTCAGCATCGGGCATATCGGCTTCAATGGCTGCAAAATCATCAAAGGCCCCGCTCTTAATCCTCTTCTCAAGCTTTGTTTTGTATTTGCGGATTTTGCGGATAAGCGTGTCTACGCATTTGTCAAGAGCATCGTTCATATTTTCCGCTCTCTCCTGGGCTCTGAAAATCATGCCGCCGTTGTTGACGGTGATTTCAACGGACTGGAATGATTTTTCAACCGTTACCGTAATTTTGGCGGATGCCTCAGCGTCAAAGAACTTGTCAATTTTGCCAAGCTTTTTTTCGGCCCTTTCCTTAAAAGATTCTCTCGGAGAACATTTGCGTCCTATAATGGTAATGTTCATAAATACATCCCCTTTGTTTTATATTTAAAACAGTGAAAGAGTGTTTTCATCTGTTCTGTACTAAGTATATCATATAAGTTCTGAAATGTAAAGTGTTTTTTATTTAAATTGAATAAATTGATATTTTTGCAGATTTTGATTTTAAGCAATATTAACAACGAAATATTCGCAAAAAATTCATACAGCGATGAATAACAGGCAATAAGCCGCTTGACTTTATAATATTAATTTGTTAAAATAATATTGCGGTATCATACTGCGGTCAGTTCGTAACCATCCTGACCAAAAACAAAACTAAGGAAAGAAGTAGTACAATTGAAAAAGAAAACAACGCTTTACGTAACTCAGGCTGCCGTTATTGCGGCGCTCTATGTTGCCTTGACCTATGCGTCAAACGCTTTGGGGCTTGCCTATAACGCCGTTCAGTTCCGCTTGTCGGAAATTTTGACCATCCTGCCCATTTTTACGCCTGCGGCAATTCCGGGACTGACAATCGGGTGCATACTCTCAAATATCGCCAGCCCCTACGGGATTTTGGACATCGTATGCGGCTCATTGGCAACGCTTTTTGCGGCTCTTACCACAAGACTGCTGCGGAATATCTGCATTAAAGGCGTTCCCGCCCTTGCGACTTTGCCTCCAACATTGTTTAACGGGCTTATTGTGGGGCTTGAAATTTGGTATTTGGGCAATCAAACTCCCGCACTGTTCTTTATATCCGCTCTTGAGGTTATGGCGGGTGAAGTTGTAATGTGCACGGTAATCGGCATTCCGTTTATTTTGGCGATCCGGCGCACTAAAATTTTCAGCAGACTCAATGCCTGATATTGCAGACGTTGGGGCTGTCGGATAAATTCCATTAAATTGATTTTACCGAAATATTCTTAATAAATTATTGAAAAACTAAGGAAAAGAGAGGTTCTGTCAAATGAAGAAAATTCTTGTAGCCGATGATGAAGAGCTTATTATGAATCTTGTTTGCGATTTTCTGCGCAGGGATGGTTACGAGCCTCTTTCCGCCGGCGACGGCGAGGAAGCGCTCGAAGTGTTCAGAAACAACCAGGATATAGCTCTTGTTATACTCGATATTATGATGCCTAAAATTGACGGTTGGGAAGTTTGCCGAACCATTAGACAGACCTCCAACGTTCCTATTATTATGCTTACGGCAAGAAGTCAGGAGTTCGACGAGCTTACCGGCTTTGAAGCCGGTGCGGACGATTATGTCACAAAGCCGTGCAGTCCCGTTGTGCTTATGAAGCGTGTGGCTGCGCTGTTAAAGCGTGACAATTCTCCCGTTTCCATGAGCGTTTATCAAATCGACGATCTTAAGCTTGATGCCGAGGCGCACGACGTTTTTCTCCACGGCTCTTCGGTTATGCTTACCTTAAAGGAGTTCAGCATTCTTTACAAGCTCATTTCAAATCCCGGCAGAGTGTTTTCAAGAGAACAGCTGCTGGATGATATTTGGGGCTTTGATTTTGACGGCGATATGAGAACCGTTGACTCCCATGTGGCAAGGCTCCGCACAAAGCTGGGCGACTGGGGAATAAAACATATCAGAACAATCTTCGGCACGGGATATAAAATCGAGGCTGAGTAATATGGCTCGTAAAAACAGAGAAAAAAAACATAAAACAACCCTAAGCACGAGACTTGTACGCTTTATTACGCTTATTCTCTTTTGCGTCATGCTTGCGATAATATTCGCAACCTACAGAGGGCTTGATTTTATATACATGGTATCCTCCGCCATAACAAGCTTTTACGCCGCAAGAGAGGTTGAGGATTTATACGACAATCCCGGGGAGGATTTTGCCCTTTTGATGGACGATATCGAGCGTGAATTTGAGATGTCCGCAGAGGTCTATACCGAGGACGGCAGCTTTGTGTATTCCTCCTCCTATAAGGGTGAGTTATCCGCTCCGCCTTATGATTCTTCGGTTATCATAATTCCCGATTCCATTAAAAAGAATTATGAGGAAGTAACGAATTTGGGCGAGGTGTCAAACAACTCCTTTAACATCAGTCGTGACACGTCAAGCAGCCAGAACAGCGAATACCTTGTCCTTACGTGGATAATGGAAAACGGCTATACTCTCAAGCTCTTTAAGCTGAACAGCACCGTTGAAGTAAACGCCCAAATAGCCTTCGGTTTTATTTCCGGCGTTACCGTTATTATAGTTTTGATTGCAGTTGCTCTTATGAATGTATTTATAGGCAGAACCGTTAAGCCCATAAAGGACATGAGCAGAATTACAAATAACATGGCTCAGCTTGATTTTTCAGAAAAGTGCGAACCGAACAATATTAAGGAACTGTCGGTACTGTCAAGCAGCATAAATGAAATGTCGGACGCCCTTGAAAACGCCCTTGTGGATTTAAGGGAAAAGAACAAAAAGCTTCAGGACGATATCGAACAGGAGAGAACGATAGACCAGCTCCGCCAGGTGTTTATTTCCGGCGTATCTCATGAGCTGAAAACTCCCATTGCCATAATACAGGGATATGCCGAGGGGCTTAAGGTATTTTTGGAGACGGATCCGGAAACTGCCGATAAATACTGCGATACGATTATCAGCGAAACGGAACGCATGAACAGCCTCGTTATGAAGCTCCTTGATATTATGAAGTACGAATCCGGAGAGTACAAGCAGCTTTATACGGAAATAAACCTTAAATCCGTTATTGACGACTGGTTTGACAGGAACAGAGCAAATCTTAATGAAAACGGAATAACGACGGTAAACGATATAGATGAAAGCATTACCGGCTTCGGTGATTCATTCCTTGTTTCAACCGTTGTGAACAATTATTTGTCCAACGCCGTTTTCCATGTCTGCAGTGAAATGGTGATTAAGGCCTGGGTAAAAGAGATTGAAAACAATACATATTGCGTAAGTATTTTCAATTCCGGCAATCCCATTGAAGCCAAGGATATAGATAAAATTTGGGACAGCTTTTACAGAGCCGATAAGGCGATGTCAAGGGCGCAGGGACGCTTCGGTCTGGGACTTGCAATTGTTGCGTCAATCCAAAAGCTCCAAGGACAGGCTTACGGCGTGATAAACCATGAGGACGGAGTGGAATTTTGGTTCAACGTTAAAAAATATGAGGATGATTAGCAATTCGATTTAATCGATGCTTGCCTTATTGCAGATACCCCCGTTAATTCGGGGGTTTATTATTAGTAAGCACTGATTAAATCACGCCTGACGGCTGAGTACGCCGCTTGCTTGAATATTTTCCGCAATACTTCGTCACAAATGCTCACAATACGCCGGTATTCCTTGCGCTTTGTTCCTTGTCTTGCAAAAAATCTCCTAAGCATCCGACGCACTCGATTTAACCGGCACTTACTTAGGTGATAATTAATTCTTGACATTCACCTTAAAAAATTATATTATTATACTGAATAGGAATAATCTTAGGTTGGTTAAAAAGAAGAAAATTAAAATGCCGATATGGAACAGTTTGACATTGACATTTTAATTTGGGGAATGAGAAAATAACGGAGGAACGGGTAATGAAGAACAGACGAATTAAAGCCGGTTTCTTGGCTGTTGTTATGATTGCCGTGTCCATGTGGTGGGGAGCTGTAGGAGCAGCGGCTATTGTAACATGTGAAACTCAGTTTGATTACGACAGCGCAAATATGTCATGGCTTAAAGACCTTATAGTAAAAGAGGATATGACCACGGTCAGCGGTCTTTCAAAAAGCACAGTTTACACAGCCCGCGCAAGCTATCCTTATGATGAGACAAGCGAGTCCTTCAGCACGGAGATTGCTTACTATCAGGTGCTTTATACCTTGGACAGCGATATGGCAAATGCGGCGTACCTTTATATGCTGGAGCTTGCGGAGTCTTTTGCTTCGGCGGTTGTTTCGGGCTATTCGGACGAGTTTATTCAATCCTACCTTGAGAGCTACGGCATTGTATATCCCGACGACGACTCCTCGGAAACAAGGATTGTGGCAAGAGCGTTTTTTGCCGTTATAACATCCGATGATGATTACGTTATTACACGGGGAACAGGACTTTACGATGCGTTTACGGCGTATATTTCCACAATGCTGGGAGTGAGCAGCAGCTCCATACTTAAATTTGACTCGGACGCCGATTTTTCCGATTTGGAGCAGTATGTTATCGCCGTCTGCAAATACGCCTTGTACCAAGCGGGCTACAACGTTGACGCAAGCACGTCGGACGAGGAGGTTTACAGACTTCTTGCCATAATGACAATCAGAGCGCAGGGAATTTCAATCGATTCCGGCACCGCTACCTTTGAAGAGGTAAAAAATAAATATCTTTGCGCCATGATGTGCAAAATTTACGGCGTTTCCGTAGATTACAACAGCTTTGTCACGGCTCTTGACAACAACAATCTTGATTATTATATGCTCCAGCTTATCGGCAAGGAGGGCGGAATTGCCGTCGCCGATAATCTTGACCTTGACGATGCATTCCTTTTGGTGGCTGAGGAAACAGGCTACTTTGACTTGGAGGAAGGGGAGTTTTACGCCGATATAAGCGAGTATGACTTAACTCTCGATTACCTTAGGAGCAATATTTGGATTTATCCTCAAACCGTGGCTGTGGACGCAGACGGAGTTGATGTTTCCGTCACAATCAACGGCAATGCGGCAACCGAAAATTACTATAATCAGGTAAGCCTTGATACTTCAAAATCAACGGAGACGGTAACAATCGTGGTGACGTACACAGACGACAGCGGAAGTACGACTTCAACATATCTTCTCCATGTGACTCAGGGCACGGAAACAGCCTCAACGGAGACAACAATATCCGAAGCTCTTTTGGGTGTTATGGACACAGTGGAAAGTGTTTTAACCGAATTGGGCTTGGACTCCTCGATTGCGGAAATAGTCGTAAATATTCCCTTTGAGCTGCCCCAAAGAGTTCTCAGCATTACCTCTCTTCTCCTGCCCAGCTTCGACGTATCCTCATTGGGATCTGATTTCATAACCGCACTTTTCGGCTATTCCGAAGACGATGATTCCAACATTGACAGCGGCACCATCGGCGGAGTCGGCGGGCTTGACACATACATGTCATCCTCGGATACATCCTCGCTGAGTCTCAATTTCGATACGAGCAATTTGACCGTTTCCACCGTTGCATCTGCCAATACGGCTGCGGAGACTACCACTACTCAGGCAAATTCCCTTGTAATAGCGGAACAGACTACGGTTCAAACCGTTTCAGGCAATGTAACAACCGACAGCGGCAATTGGTTCACAGAGCTTATGTCTGATACACAAACGGTGGCAATTCTTATGATAGTTCTTGTTGTGACGTTTGTAGTCTGCCTTGTATTGTTCCTGAATATTATTAAAATGAAAAACAAACGGGGAACGGGCAAGGCTTCCGACGACGGCGCTAAAAAGAAAAAAATGAAGGCAAAAAGATAATCCGACTATATACCGTTAAAATTTTTTCCGCCGAAATTAAAAAGAATACAATCGAAGCGAATTTTTGTTTTCAAGACAATTTCAATGATTAAGCTGTAAATTTACAGCAGAACACAGGGTCATTAAATCGTTTTGCGTCAATTCGTTCGCTTCCTTTGATTTAATAAAGGAGTTAACAGTATGGCAAATGAGAAAATAATGATTGTAGACGATGATGTGAACATCTGTGAGCTTATCAGATTGTACCTTGAAAAGGAAAAATATTCCACGGTAATTGTAAACGACGGTTTGTCGGCGGTCAATACCTTTGCCGAGGTAAAGCCCGATCTTGTTCTCCTTGATATAATGCTCTCCGGACTTGACGGATGGCAGGTTTGCAGAAAAATCCGAGGCATTTCCAATGTGCCGATTATCATGCTCTCCGCAAAGGGCGAAACCTTCGATAAGGTTTTGGGACTTGAGCTTGGCGCAGACGATTACATAGTAAAACCCTTTGAGACAAAAGAGGTTCTTGCCCGCATCAAAGCTGTTTTAAGGCGTTCGGTGGTTGCGGCGGCGGATGAGTCAAAAGAGGTTCATTATGAGAACCTTTCCATTAACCTTGCAAATTACGAATTAAAGGTAAAGGGCGTGCCTGTGGATACTCCGCCCAAGGAGCTTGAGCTGCTTTTTCATTTGGCAAGCAATCCCAACAGAGTTTTCACAAGGGATCAGATTCTTGACGAGGTTTGGGGCTTTGATTATTACGGCGACTCAAGAACGGTTGACGTCCATATCAAAAGGCTCAGGGAAAAGCTTGAGGGCGTTTCCGACAAGTGGGACTTAAAAACCGTTTGGAGCGTGGGATATAAATTTGAGACAAGAGATTGACGAAGGACTGATGAATTATGGCGGCTTCAGGTAAAAGGAGAAGACGCAGCATCAGTCTTTACAGGCGGATTTTAAGCTACTTTATCGCTATCGAAATCGTTTGCCTTACGGTGTTCGGCTGCGTGCTTATGTATTTCGTTGCGGGAGATTGGTCGGACGAACAAAAAAAGGCTCTCCTTGACTGTGCCGTAGGTATTTCCGACAGATATGAGAATATTTTAAAGCAGGATGGAACTTCATATTCGGCTCTTTGCTATTCTCTTTTAAGCGTGTCCAATACAACGGATGCGGATATATTTATAACCGATACCGAGGGCAACGTTATCCTGTGCGGTGAAATGGCTGAAACCGTGGATACGGAGGAAAATCCTCAGGTTTGCGATACTCACAAAGCGATGAAAATCCCCGGAGAAATATATACAAGCGTTTTGGCTGACGGTACAATGGCGACCGTAGGCGATTTCGGAGGACTGTTGGGCGAGGATTGCTTCGTTTCGGCTTCCGTGGCTCAAAAGGACGGGGAAGCTTACGGCATAGTTTTTGCCATTCAGTCTTCAAGAGTCGGCTTGCGTCCTTACCTTGTACGGTTTTTCCGCATTTATTTTCTGTCCGCCATGGGACTGCTTGTGCTTACAAGCCTTTTGGTTTATGTTGCGTCATACAATATAACAAAGCCTTTAAGGGAAATGGTTGAGGCTACCAAGCGGTACGCCAAGGGCGATTTTTCCTATAAAATAAATGTAAATAATAAGTCAAGAACGGTATCGGAATTTTACGAGCTGTCGGTTGAGCTTGATTCAATGGCGGAGGATTTGGAGGCGCTTGAAAACTCCAGATCCAATTTTGTGGCAAATGTGTCCCACGAGCTGAAAACACCTATGACTACCATAAGCGGATTTGTGGACGGGATTTTAGACGGCACAATTGACAAAGAGCACGAAAACCAATACCTTAAAATCGTTTCCGAAGAGGTTAAGCGGCTTTCAAGACTTATCTCTTCCATGCTCAATATGTCGAAAATGGAAGCGGGGCAGCTTAAAATCAACCCCGTAAAGTTTAATTTAACTCAGATGATTTTGGGGATTTTTATTTCATTTGAGCAAAAGATAGAAGCGAAAAGCATAACCGTAAAGGGGCTTGATTATCTTCTCAGCGTGTACATTGAAGGCGATGAGGATATGATAAGCCAAGTGTTTTACAACCTTATAGACAACGCAGTGAAATTTACAGATGAGGACGGAGAAATTTCCGTTGATATGAGTACGGACGGAGAATATATTACCACCTCAATAAGAAATACAGGCAAGGGCATTGACGAAGAGGATATGA
Organism: Clostridiales bacterium; assembly: GCA_021200555.1. Lineage (GTDB taxonomy): Bacteria > Bacillota > Clostridia > Oscillospirales > Acutalibacteraceae > UBA1081. The sequence continues at coordinate 28,457 of JAJQGK010000100.1, forward strand.
GCCATGTTTTCGAGCGTTTTTATAAGGGAGACAAGTCTCGTAGCCTTGATACGAAAAGCGTTGGTTTGGGGCTGTTTATAGTTAAAAACATCACGGAGCTTCATAACGGCGAAATATCCGTAAACAGCGTCAGCGGAAAATATACGGAATTTACGGTAAAATTGAAAGTAAAGCTAATCGGAAGCTGATGAAAACGGCAGAATATGTCAAGTGTTAAATAAATTTACCGAATGGGTGTAAATTTTGCATAAATTAACAGGAGGACATCTCAATGGATGACTACAGGAACAACGAACAGAATGACGGAAATGACAACGGTGCATTCCCCGAAAGAGAAGAGAACGGCGAAAAGCCTCAGGAAAATGGGGAACCGGCAGTAAACCAAAGCTCGGAAGGCTCACCAAAATCGGATTATGAAGCTCAAACCGGTTCCGGCTACGGAAACACGGACAGTCAAAACGGTTACGGAAATGCCGAAAATCAGTATCAAAACGGCTATGGGAATACCGAAAACCAAAGCACCGACGGCTCCCGGAACAATCAGAGCAATTACGGCTATCAAAGCTATCAAGGCGGTTATAATCCAAATTCTCAAAACAGCGGATATGACTATCAGGGAAACGGCTCGCAGAATTACAATAAACCCGTTTACGGCAGCGAACAACCCTTAGGCGGGGGAGACAAAAAGAAAAACACCGGCATGAGGGTGTTTATCATAATCATAGTGGCTATTGTCGCCATAGCGGCAGTCGCAATTGCGGTGATTTTTACAAAAAGCAGCGACAGCAGTTCAAATAACAATACGATTTCCGACAGCTCCGATGAAACAACAACAAGCAGTGTTTCGGGAGAAGAGAATGTTGACTCAATAACAGCTTCAAGCAGCTCGGTTGAAGCCGGAGAAGCGGCGGAGGTTGCGGAAATTGCGCAGGCTTACAATGTGGGCGTGCTTATATATCAAAACGACTCCCTTTATACCGAAGGCTCCGGAGTAATCGCTCAGGAGGACGAAACGGGCACATATACTTACATTATCACCTGCGCCCATGTTATAAATTACAGCAGCGTTGACGTTTCCGTTCTTATGGCGGACGGTACGGAGTATGCCGCAGAAGTGGTAGGATTTGATACGAGAACCGATATCGGCGTTGTGCGGATTGAAGCATCCGGTCTTACCTGCGCTGAATTTGCCGACTCCGATGAGCTTATAGTGGGACAGACTGTTTATGCGGTGGGCAACCCCGGCGGCTCCGAGTTCTTCGGCTCAATAACAAACGGTATAATCTCCGCAATTGACAGACCCATTACTTCCTCAACAAATTACGAAATGGAATGTATACAGCATACGGCGGCAATTAATCCCGGCAACTCCGGCGGTGCGCTTGTCAACGGCGAGGGCAAGGTTATCGGCATAAACTCCATGAAGATTGCTTCAACGGAATACGAGGGCATGGGCTTTGCCGTTCCTTCAAACGTGGTAGTAAGCGTATTTAACTCAATTATAGAAAACGGCTACGTTGCGGGCAGAGCAAAGCTTGGAATTTCATATGCGTCTCCCTCAAATTACAGCCAGACCTATTCAATGTACGTTCAGATGAAGGGACTTCCCTCCGGCACAATCGTTATTGCCGAAATCGACAGCGAAAGCGCATTTACGGATACGGACGTTCAGGTAGGCGATATGATTACAGCTGTAAACGGCACGGATATGACCGATACGGGAATGCTTGCGGATATGATTGAGGATATGTCGGTAGGCGATACCATAACGCTGACCATCGTCAGAGTGGATACCACCACATGGACGCAGACGGAATTTGACGTAACCGTAACTCTTGTGGAGGATAAGAGCGGCACCTCCGTTGAGGAGGAGACTACCACAAACTCCTCAAGCATGGAGGATTGGTACGAGTATTTCAGACAGTATTACGGATATTGATTATTCAACACTCATATGATAAAATAAAAGGGCGGAGTTTTTACTCTACCCTTTTATTAATTCCCCGCAAGCTTGATAAGAAGTGCAAAATTGCGCATACTTATTGGAGAATTAATAATTAAGTAACCACTGATTAAATCACGCCTAACGGCTGAGTACGCCGCCTGC
>JAJQGK010000130.1 GCA_021200555.1 Clostridiales bacterium
CCCCCCCCCCCCCCCCCCCCCCCCCCCCCCCCCCCCCCCCCCCCCCCCCCCAAAATGTACAATAAATGGGACATTTTAAGTAAAAATCAGTGTGTTTCGGCTTTTATCTTTGTTTTATTGTTGACATATCCGGCAAAACAAAGTATAATTTAAAAATAATCAGATTATTTTCAGAAGCGAGTGATTTTCGGTGCAGTTTAATTCCGTGCATTTCCTAATATTTTTTCCTGCGGTTCTTCTTGTTTACTTTGTAATTCCCAAGAAGGTGCGGTATATTTGGCTCCTTGCCGCCAGCTATTATTTTTACATGAGCTGGAACGTAAAATATGCGGCTCTTATACTGTTTTCCACGGTGGTTACGTACGTCAGCGCAATCCTTATTGAACAAAAGGGATTTGAAGAGGGAAAATTTTGGGAGAAATTGAAAAAGGTCGCCCTTGTTATGGGCATTGTCCTGAACTTAGGCGTTCTCTTTGTCTTCAAATATCTTGACTTCTCCGTTGACAGCATAAACGCCGTTCTGTCAAATTTCAATGTGACGCTTATCGAAAATCGTTTTGATCTTCTGCTTCCCGTGGGTATATCCTTTTATACGTTCCAGGCGTTGGGTTATGTTATCGATGTTTACCGAAGCGATATTGAAGCGGAGCATAACATTTTCAAATATGCCTTGTTCGTTTCGTTTTTCCCTCAGCTTGTGGCGGGTCCCATCGAGCGTTCGGGAAAGCTTATGAAGCAGCTGAACCATGCGGATGAAATTAAGCTTTGGAATTACGAGCGGATAGTAAAGGGCTTTATGATTATGATGTGGGGCTACTTTATGAAGGTGGTCATCTCCGACAGAGCCGCCACTGTTGTAAACGAAATCTTCGGAAATTATTATGCCTATGATTCCTTTGAGCTTATTGTCGGAGCCGTTCTTTTTGCGGTGCAGATTTACTGCGACTTTGCCGGCTATTCAACCATTGCCGTGGGCGCGGCGAAAATTATGGGCTTCGAGCTTATGGACAACTTTGACACGCCTTATTTTTCCATGTCGATAAAGGAATTTTGGCGCAGGTGGCACATTTCGCTGTCAAGCTGGTTCAGAGATTATCTGTATATTCCCTTAGGCGGCAACAGAAAGGGCAAGGTTCGCAAATACTTAAACACAATGATTGTTTTTCTTGTCAGCGGACTTTGGCACGGCGCAAACTGGACCTATGTCATTTGGGGCGGACTACACGGCTTTTATCAGATTGTGGGTGACATAACAAAGCCCGTCAAGGATAAGATTTATAAAAAGCTGAAGGTTAAAACGGATATTTTCACATTCAGAGCGTTTAAAATTGCATGCACCTTCGCTTTGACCTGTCTGGCGTGGATATTTTTCCGAGCGGACAGCGTGTCCGACGCTTTCGGCTACATAGGCAGAATATTTACAAATATCGATCCTTGGGCATTGTCCAACGGTACGATTTATGAGCTGGGCATTGACCGTCAGGAGATGAATATCCTGTTGATAGCGATATTTATCCTGTTCCTTGTTGATTATTTGAAGTACAAGCGTAATATTCGGTTTGAGAATATTGCACAGGGGCAAAGCGTATGGGCAAGGGGAGCCGTTATTATGGTTCTTATCTTTGCGGTGCTTGTATTCGGCGCCTACGGTCTTGACTTCGATGCCCAGCAATTCATTTATTTCCAATTCTGAGAGGTGATTGAATATGAAAAAAAATATTATAAAGGTCACTGTCTTTGTTTTGGTCTTTGCCGTGTGCGCTTTGGGGATGCGTAGTATATTGAGATTTAAATATCTTGACAGCATTTTTAAGGCTGAGATGTTTTACGAGCAGCAGGAAGAGTCCGTGGACGTTCTTGTTTTAGGCACGAGCCACAGCTATCAGGGAATAAACCCCGCCGTGCTTTGGGATGAATACGGCTATGCCGCATATGATTTGGCAGGCTCCGGTCAGCCTATCTGGAACACATACTATTATCTTGAGGAAGCTTTGAAAACTCAAACGCCCAAGGTTATTATCCTTGATGTTTTTGCAGTCAGCTTTCCCTATGATTATTCCGAGGAGAGCTTTGCAATAAAAAATACCTACGGTCTGAAATGGTCGAAAACAAAAATCAACGCAATTAAAGCAAGCGTTGATTTCGAGGAATACGGCAGTCAGTTTTTAATTGAGCTGTTGCAGTATCATTCAAGATATTCCGATTTGGATGAGATCGATTTCAGTTCTTATCAGGCGAACAAGGATATGTACGAAAGCCATAAGGGATTTTATTGCTATTTCAGAACCGTGGTTACCGAGGATAAGGATTATTCCGACGTAACGGAAGCAACGCCTCTCAGCGAAAAGAACGAGATGTATTACAGGATGATTTTGGAGCTTGCCCAAAGCAACGATATTCCCATAATAGCTGTTGCAATTCCCTTTGACGCCAATGAGAATTACATAAAATATTTTAACTCGGCGGAGGCAATTGCAGAGGAATACGGCGTTCCGTTCCTGAACTTTATGACCGACTACAAGGAGGATATAGGGCTGTCATATATTTTCGATTTTGCCGATAACAACCACCTGAATTTCAGGGGAGGCGAAAAACTTACGAAATTTATGGGCAGCTATTTGCAGGAAAATTACTCAATTCCCGACAGAAGAGGAGATGAAGCTTATTCCTCGTGGGACGACAATGCGGAGGTCTATTACAGCCAGGTTGAAAATTACAACATAACTCAAATTGACAATCTTACCGATTTGGGAGAAGCTCTCACCGATGAGAGATTTACCGTTATCGTTACCTGTGACGGCAGCGAGGTTCCCGAAAAAAACTCACTGTCCGCCTCCGTTCACAATTTCTGCGTTTACATGGGAATTGACGAGGATTTGATTTACAAAGGCGGAGTTTGGATTTTTGAGGAAGGCGGTCTATCGTATTACAGCGGCTTGTCGGAGGAATTAACAAAATATGTCAGATTTAACCGATATGACGATGCGAAAATCACCGTAGCCGAGGTTCAGGGCGAGTCCGAGGACGAAAGCTCAATTGAAACGGAGATTTACGTCAACAAAACGGAGCAGTCGGCTGTAAGCTCCGGACTGAACGTTTATATTTACGACAATCTTACAAAGACAACCGTGGACAGCGTAGGATTTGATTTTTCAAACTACGAGCTTAAAAGAGCGGACGGTTAAGCTTTCGGATAACAGAATAAAGGGCGGGCCTTCGGGTTCGCTTTTTATTTTGCGTGCGTGTTGATTTTTACAAAAAATCGGCTTTTTATTACAATTTTCAAAATTTTTTTCTCATTGTGTTAAAATCACAGCAGAACGGAAATACGGGAGCAAAGCTCGCAAAAATCTGCGTAAAGGGGAAAATTTATATGAAGAAAGCAAAGAGAATTATCTGCGTAATATTGGCAATAACGGCGGTATTTGCCTTTGGGGGCTGTTCCTCCGTGTACAACGGGTTCGTGCCGTCCTCAGCATCTGAGTTTAACGGCAACTATTATCTGGTGTACGAAAACGCCGTCACATGGGAGGAAGCGGAAACCTACTGCGAGGCCTTGGGCGGTCATTTGGCGACAATCACAAGCGAGCAGGAAAACGACTTCATTGTCTCTTTAATAAGCACCTACGCCTCTGCGGAGGACTTCTACATCGGCATTACCGATAAAGACAGCGAGGGCGACTGGAGTGCATGGATAACAGGCGAAACGGTTGTGTATTCAAATTGGGGCAGCGGAGAGCCGGACAACGGCGGAATACAGAATTACGGAGTTATTGTAAACGGCAGCAGAACGGGCTCCGGCTACAGCGTTTCAAAAGGACAGTGGGACGACAGAGAGAGTACTTCACTGTATTTTATCTGCGAGTGGGAAGGCAGTTTGTCCTCCTTAATGTCTCTTATCGGCTTCGGAGGAAAATCCACAGACAGTGCGGCTGCAACAATCGAAACAACAACGGAGACGACAACAGCCGAAACAACGACGGCTGCGGAGACCACAACGACGGAAAGCACAACTTATTCGGGTGTATACAATAATTGGAAAGAGATTTACGGGGAATATGTACAAAAAATCGCAGACGATGACATTGGCGAAGTGGTGGAGCATACCTATGCGTTGGTCTACGTGGACGATGACGATATCCCGGAGCTGTATGTTGGCGGCGTGTTTGAGGCGGAAGGGGATCGGATCTGCACGATTGACAGCAGCGGTTCTGTTGTAGAGTGTCGGCTCAGCAGACTGGGCGGCGCAGTTTATATAGAAAGAAGCGGCATGTTCTGTAACTACAACGGCAATAACGGGGTAATGACTCTGAACTTCTATTCCCTTGCGGACGGCGTCTTTACAGCGCGGGATATCTCAGCCCAATCTTTTTCTGCCTATGATGAAGAGAGCGGCGACCTCGTTACGACATATGAATGGGAGGGAAATTCCATCTCGGAAGATGTATTTTATGCAAATTGGAACAGCGTCATGGCGCTTGACAGTGCGACACCGTTCTATTCTGTATCGGTCAACGCCGCAGATATGCTGAACGAACTGGCAGACGTCACCAACGATTAGCAGAACGATGAGAACGCCGCAGGGACGGATTACGCCAAATGCCAAGGGCTTTTCGTCATATATTCACAATCGGCAGGGTATGCAGAGTATAACGGATACAGCAAGTGGAGCACAAGATCGGCGGGATATTGGTCAAGTCTTATGTATTTTAGTCTCTACTTCGGGCATGTTGAGGATGTCACCCCTTATACATGCCACACAGAAATTGGCATACGTCCCGCATTGTGCCTTTCGGCGTAAATTCCGAATAAAAAGCCCCCGCATATTGCAGGGGTTTTTCGTGAGTTTGACAAAAATTTCAATTGGTGCACACCTTTAGGAATAATTAGCAATGAGCAATTAGCAATTAGCAATGAATGGCGGGACACCCGCACCCGATTTTAAAATGTACGATGTACGATGTACAATGTACAATGAATGAAAGGGCAAGCCCTTTAACCCATTATAAAATAAAATTAAAAGTTTA
>JAJQGK010000114.1 GCA_021200555.1 Clostridiales bacterium
CTACGCCCCTTGCGGGCGGACACATGGGTCCGCCCCTACGGATGGCTATTTTAATTTCTATTAAGCTTCTGCGGGGAAATCGGAAATTCCCAGCGCTTCCGCTATTCGTTTTGGAACATCGGTATTGTCTATAATCTCCCCGTCGGAGATGAACTCATAAGGTCCGTAAGCGAACACGGGGACGTTTGCCGCCGTATGGCTTGTGGTGGTGAAGGAATACGTTCCGTCCTCGTTAAGGGTAATTCCGCCTGTTTCATGGTCTGCGGTGACAATTACAAGGGTATGCCCGTCCTTTTCGGCAAACTCAAGAGCCTTTGCAACGGCGTTGTCGAACTCCTCCACAGCTTCCGTAGTCAGGCTGTCCTCATTATCCGCAGCCTTCTTGTCTATATGAGCGCCCTCAACCATAAGGAAAAAGCCCTCATCGCTGCCGCTTAAAATTTCTATTGCGCTTTCCGTCATCTGGGAAAGAGTGGGAGTATAATCGGTCTTGTTGTAGGTGTGGTAAAGGCTTGCGGAGAACTGTCCGAAGCTCTTTTCTCCTGAGGAAACCGAGTTCATAGCGCTTATTGTGTTGACGTAGGTATATCCCGCCGACGTAATATCGGACTTTGAAATATACTTGCTCTGACTTCTGCCCCAAATAAGGTCTATACCCGACTCAAGCTGCTGAGCGTAAATATCCTCCGTATTGTTCCTGCTTGAGGTGTGAACGGAAAAGCCCGAAGGCGTTGCTCCCGAAGTGTAATCGGTAGTGACAATTCCCGTTTTCATGCCGTACTCCATGCACGCTTCCGTTATATTTTTTGGATAGGTGCCCTCAGTCCAATCCGCCGAAGGGTCGTCAAACCAATAATAGCCCACGGAGCCGTTGCTTGTTTTTACTCCGCAGGCAAGAGCCGTAGCCCCCGCAGCGCTGTCCGTCACCTCATCGGATGCGGAACGGGTCATGCAAAAGCCCTGCTGCTCCATTGTCTCCATAGCAAGGGAAATGCCCCGCTCCTGCTTTGTCTTTTCAAGGGTCATTACACCCATGCCGTCTCCGATAAGGAGAATGACGTTCTGCACGTCCTTTTCCTCATTGACGGATATTCCGAAAAGGGAGAATATTGATAAAATCATAGCTAAAATCGCCGAAAAAAATTGCTTTAACGCCGCCCACATAAAATACATCTCCTTTTAATATTATTACATCCTTATTGTAACAGGGAAATATTAGAAAAAGATTAAAGGAGACGCTCTGCTTTGCAAACCTTCTTCGCCAACATTGTTTATCAGCACAAATTAAAATCGCCCGCCGTAGGGGCGGACCCATGTGTTTTGCACAAATTAAAATCGCCCTCCGTAGGGGCGGACCCATGTGTCCGCCCCTACGGAGGTTGTTGTAATTTTCTAAATCAAATAACATTTGCACAAAATTAGAATTTTATTCATTGTACATCGTACATTGTACATTGTACATTTAAAACGTTTTCTCCATATCGTTTTCCACGGTATCGGAGGAGATTTTTTTTGCCTTGGAGGTTGCCCGTCTTTTATTCAGCTCACTGAGGTACAAGTCCTCGTCAAGGGGCAGCTCCACCGTTTTGCCCAGCCAAGAGGACAGGTAAGCGGCGTTGCATATCGTCAGCCCGTTTATGCCCTCCGTTCCATCCGCCACAAGGGGAGTTCCGTGGAGAATATGGGATGCAAAGGCGTTTGTCACTCCGGCGTGCTGCTCGTTCAGCCCGTCGGTTTCCGTTTCTTTCTTTTCATATTCAGGCTTTTGGAAGCCCGAAACGCTTTTATCGTAGGTAAATTCAGACAGCTGAGTTTTCAGCTCCGTCACTTCAATGCTGTCTGCCGTGCATACGATTGTGGCTTTGTCAAGGGTTATCTCAAGCCTATTATCCCCGGGGCAATCCCCCGTAGAGGTGATAAACACACCCGTTGCCCCGTTGGGATATTCGGCGTAAATGGTCACGTCGTCTTCAACCTCGATGTCGTGCCATTTCCCTTTATGACAAAAGGCTGTGATTTTCTGCGGCATTCCGCATATCCACTGCCATAAGTCCAAATTGTGAGGGGCTTGGTTCATAAGTACTCCGCCGCCTTCACCGTCCCAGGTAGCTCTCCAGCCGCCCGAGTCGTAATATCTCTGTGTGCGGTACCAGTCCGTTATGAGCCAATTAACCCGCCTTAATTCACCGTATACGCCGCTTTTCACAAGCTCATGGGCTTTGCGGTATATATGGTTCGTTCTTTGGTTGAACATTATAGCGTAAGTTTTGTCTTGAGTTTTTACAAATTCGTTCAGCTCTCTTACAGCCTTTGTGTATACGCCCGCAGGCTTTTCACACAGGACATGCAGCCCCGCTTTTAAGGCTTCGGTTGCCATGGGCGGGTGGAGATAGTGGGGAGTTGCGATGATAACGGCGTCCATAAGTCCGCTGTGCATCATTTCGGAGGAGTCCGTAAATGTCGCAACGGAAGGCACAAGGTCTTTTGCAGCCTTGAGCCTGTCCTCCTTTATATCGCATACGGCGGTCAGAACCATTTCCTTGATCTTCCCGTCCTTGTACATTTTTACATGGTTGGTACCGATGTTGCCGATACCGATTATGGCGTATCGAAGGTTGCTCATTGTCTTTCCCTTTCAGTAAATTTTATAGGTTTTTTCAATTTCTTCAATTAAGCAAAAAGTGTGGAGTGTGGAGTGTGGAGTTTCGGAAGCCCTTCGGGCTTGCTCCGCTCGCTTACGCTCACTCTAATATAAAACTTAAATATTGAAAATTAAACTTAATTCATATAAATGCTTAATTTTTATCAATAAATTATTAATTATTAACTATTAATTATTAATTTCCGACGGGTGTGCGGCAATTAACAATTTCGCTCAGGTTTCCTGCGAATTACCAAATGGTTCTCTCCGCAACGTCCGTAATTACCGAATTGCAGAACGCATCGGTTGTCATTGCGCCCAAATCTCCGGCTCCTCTTTTTCTTACGGAGAGAGTGCCGTCTTGGACTTCGTTGTCTCCCACAACCACCATATAGGGGATTTTTTCCACCTGGGCGGCTCTTATCTTGTATCCCGTTTTCTCGCTTCTGCTGTCAACGGTTACTCTGACATTAAGCCTTTCAAGGCGGTCCTTTATACTGTTTGCATATTCAAGATGTCTGTCCGCAATGGGCAGAATCCTTACCTGCTCCGGCGCAAGCCAAAGGGGGAAGGCTCCCGCATACTTTTCTATAAGCAGCGCCAAAGTCCGCTCGTAGCAGCCTATGGAGGTTCTGTGGATGATATAGGGGTTTTTCTTTGAGCCGTCGCTGTCCGTGTACTCCATTCCGAAATTCTTGGCAAGCATCTGGTCAATCTGAATTGTAATAAGCGTGTCCTCCTTGCCGTAAACATTCTTAATCTGAATGTCAAGCTTGGGTCCGTAAAACGCAGCTTCGCCTATTCCTATCTTGTAATCTATATTTAAGTCTTCAAGTATCTTCTGCATTTTGCCCTCGGCTTCGTCCCACTGCTCGGCAGTGCCGATGTATTTCTCCCTGTCGTTGGGATCCCACTTTGAAAAGCGGTAGGATACGTCCTCGTAAAGCCCTATTGTCTTCAGACAGTAAATCGCCAGCTCAAGACAGTGCTTGAACTCGTCCTCAAGCTGATCCGGAGTACACATAAGGTGTCCCTCGGATATGGTGAACTGACGCACTCTGATAAGTCCGTGCATTTCACCGGAGGCTTCATTTCTGAAAAGCGTTGAAGTCTCATTATATCTCAAGGGCAAATCCTTATAAGATCTCGCTCTGTTCAGGTAGGCCTGATATTGGAAGGGGCAGGTCATGGGTCTTAAGGCGAACACCTCGTCGTCCTTGTCGGGATCGCCCAAAACGAACATGCCGTCACGGTAGTGATCCCAATGCCCCGATATTTTGTAAAGGTCGCTTTTCGCCATGTAGGGAGTCTTGGTAAGCTGCCAGCCTCGTTTCTGCTCCTCGTCCTCAACGAAACGCTGCAAAAGCTGAATTACTCTCGCTCCCTTGGGAAGGAGAATGGGAAGTCCCTGTCCTATTACGTCGGAGGTTGTGAAAAATTCAAGCTCTCTGCCCAATTTGTTGTGGTCGCGTTTTTTCGCCTCTTCCATTTGCTGCAAATGAGCTTCCAAGGCGTCCTTTTTCGGATAAGCCGTGCCGTAAATCCTTTGGAGCATTTTATTGTTAGAGTCGCCTCTCCAATAGGCTCCCGTGCAGGAGGTCAGCTTAAACGCCTTTACTCTGCCGGTGTCGGGAATGTGAGGTCCCGCGCAAAGCTCCGTAAATTCACCCTGCTTGTAAAATGAGATTTTCTCGCCCTTGCCGGCGTGCTCCTTGATAAGCTCAACCTTGTAAGGCTCGCCCTTTTCCTCCATAAGCTTCAGGGCCTCCTCCTCGGAAAGCTCAAACTGCTCTATGGGGAGATTTTCCTTGACGATTTTCTTCATCTCGTCCTCAATCTTCTCAAGGACTTCCATGGTAAAGGGTGTGTCTATATCAAAGTCATAGTAAAATCCGCTGTCGATTGCGGGGCCTATGGCAAGCTTTGCTTCGGGGAAAAGCCTTTTTACCGCCTGAGCTAAAATGTGGGAAGCCGTGTGGCGGAAAGCCCTTGCGCCTTCCTCGTCCTCAAAGGTCAGAACCTCAAAAGCGCAGTCCTCGGTTACGGGCGTACGCAAATCCTTGACTTCACCGTTTATTTTGCAGAGACAGGCAGCCTTGTAAAGTCCCATGCCTATGCTCTTCGTTATCTCGGCGGCAGTGCCTTCGGCGCATTCCCGCACCGTCCCGTCTTTTAATGTCAGCTTTATCATTTTATTACCTCCAAAGGTTCTATAATGTACAATTTACAATGTACAATGTACAATGA
>JAJQGK010000025.1 GCA_021200555.1 Clostridiales bacterium
TTGCGGCTTGCGGGCGGACACATGGGTCCGCCCCTACGGAGGGCTATTTTAATTTGTGCGAAAAGCACATGGATTCACCGCACGAAAGTCTGTACAAAAATAAAAATCGGAGGTTACATTGTTCGGATATATTAAAACTCACAGGCCGGAGCTGAAGGTTTGGGAGGATGAGGCGTACAAGGGAATTTACTGCTCGCTTTGCAGAGAGCTGGGCAAGCGTTACGGAGTTGTATCAAGGCTGTTTTTAAGCTACGATTCGACCTTTTTGGCTTTGACTCTCATGTCCCTTACCGACAAAAAAATCTGCTTTAACAAAAAAAGATGTCCGTTCAATCCTGCGAAAAAATGCCAAATGTGTTCGGAAAGCCAGGATGAAATCGCCTTTGCGGCTGATATTTCCGTTCTGCTTTTGTATTTCAAAATACGGGACAACATAAGGGATTCAACGCTATTTAAAGCTTTTCTGTATAGGATATTGTTAATAATTGTCACGCCTTTCTACAAAAAAGCCGTAAAATACCGTCCCAATGAGGACAAAATAGTTTTGGATTATATAAATTCACAGGCCGCTGTGGAAGAGAAAATGACAAAATCCGTTGACGAGGCAGCCGAGCCGACGGCAAGGATGCTGGGGCTTTTGTTTTCCGAGGGCGAAACCGATGAAATGCAAAGCCGTGTGCGCTATCAGCTTGGGTACTGCTTAGGCAGGTGGGTCTATATGGCGGACGCTTTCGACGATATGGAAAAGGACAGGAAATCCGGAAATTATAATCCCTTTATTTTAAGCGGGAACGACAATTACGAAAAGATAAAGGGCGATCTACTTATGACCGCAGGCGAAGCCGCAAAGGCTTACGAGCTGCTTAACGTAAAGAAATTCGGCGGAATAGTCAAAAACGTAATCTATGACGGTCTGTACTATCAGACCCTGAATGTATATGAGAGGAGGCTGCGGAATGATTGACCCTTATGAGATATTGGGTGTTTCTTCAAACGCAACCGACGAGGAAATTAAAAATGCCTACAGAGAACAGGCGAGGAAATACCAGAAGGATAATTACGAAAACAGCCCTCTGGCGGATTATGCCGCATTAAAATTGAAGGAGCTGGATGAGGCCTACGACAGTATTATCGAGCAAAGGCGAGGCAAAGGCTACAGAACATCCTCCGGCGGCAGTACGGCTTACACCTCTTCCTCTTCAACATACAGCTCCTCCGGCGGCTATTCTGCGCCTACTTACTCTAATATCAGAGAGAGGATAAGAAAGAACGATTTAAACATTGCGCAGAAAATGCTTAACGACATTCCCGAGGACAACAGAATTGCCGAGTGGTATTATTTACAGGGAATGATTCAGCATAAAAAAGGATGGGTAAGCGCCGCATACGAAAATTATGAGCGCGCCTACAGAATGGATCCGTCCAACGCCGAATACGGCAGAGCTTTTCAAAATCTACACGAACAGAGAACCGGCGGATACAGACAATCTCAGGGCAGAAATGCCGACTCCGGATGCAGCTTCTGCAATATGTGTCAGGGACTTATCTGCGCCGACTGCTGCTGCGAACTTATGGGAGGAGATCTTATTCCGTGCTGCTGACGGCTTACGCAGTGTTGGAGGTGTATCATGAGAAAAAGCGCTAAAACCGCATTGGGCGGAATAATAACGGCTTTATCGGTAACGCTTATGCTGGTTTCTTCGGTAATCCCCTTTCTTGAATACGCCTTACCCGCCATTGCCGGTGCGCTGCTTGTGCTTATGGTTATAGAGCTTAACAAAAAATGGGCTTTCTGCGCTTATGCGGCTGTAAGCATACTATCCATATTGATGCTGTCAAACAAGGAAACGGCTATGATGTATATAGCTTTTTTCGGCTACTACCCTATTTTAAAGCCCCTTTTTGAAAGCAAGATAAAAAACAACGTCCTTTGCTGGATTGTAAAGGCTCTGGAGTTCAACGCAGCCGTAATTGCCGCATATTTCATCATCGTAAAGGTTTTCGGAATGCCTATTGAGGAGCTGACCGAAAACGGAATTTGGGGACTTCTGGGGCTTTTGGCCCTGGGAAATGTTATGTTCGTGCTGTACGATATATGCATTACACGGCTCGTAACGGTATACCTTAACAATTGGCAGAAAAGGTTCCGTAAGATTTTTAAGTGAAAATTATACAAAACATATAAAACCGTCTTTGCAGCCCAAACAGCCGCAGGGACGGTTTTTGTTTATGCAAACGAGAGCATATATATTAAAAATAAAAAAATCACCTCAAAAAGAGATGACTTTTTCTGTTTGTTGGTGCGGATGACGGGACTTGAACCCACACAGTATTGCTACCACCAGAACCTGAATCTGGCGCGTCTGCCAATTCCGCCACATCCGCCGATATCGCCGCAAACAGCAAAAACAATGTTACCACTTTTTTCGCTGTTTGTCAAGGACTAATTTAATTTTCATCGGAAGCGGCGGTCAAGGTATTCTGTAAAAGCATTGTAATCGTCATGGGACCCACTCCGCCGGGAACGGGTGTGATATATGAGGTCTTTTCGCAAACGGCGTCAAAGTCAACGTCACCGCAGAGCTTGCCGTTTTCCATTCGGTTTATGCCCACGTCCAAAACAACGGCTCCGTCCTTAACCATTTCCGCCGTGACGAACTTAGGCTTCCCCACTGCGGCGACCAAAATATCCGCCTGCTTTGTTATTTCGGGAAGGTTATCCGTTTTTGAATGGCAAACGGTAACGGTGGCGTTGTTTGCAAGCATAAGCATTGCCATAGGCTTGCCCACAATATTGCTTCTGCCGATGATTACGCAGTGCTTGCCCGCAATGGGTATATTGTAATACTTAAGCATTTCAACCATTCCCGCAGGGGTACAGGGCGCAAATTTTGCGCAGCCCGTCATAAGCCTTCCGCAGTTCACGGGATGAAAGCCGTCAACGTCCTTATCCGGAGAAATTGCGTTGAGAACCCTTTCCTCGTCAATCTGCTTGGGAACGGGGAGCTGGCAAAGTATTCCGCTGACTCTTTTGTCATTGTTTAATTTTTCTATAAGGGAAATAAGCTCTTCCGTGGAAGTATCCTCCGCCATTGCGTACTCGAAGGAGTTTATTCCCGTCTGTTCGCAGGCTTTTTTCTTGTTGTTTACATAAACTCTTGAAGCAGGATCGTTTCCTACAATTATGACAGCCAGTCCCGGCTCAATTCCCTTGCTTTTAAGTGATGCAGTCTCTTCGGCAATCCGTGCCCTGACAGCCTGTGATACCTGCTTACCGTCAATTTTGGTATACATTTTTTACCTCCGTATTCTTCGCTCACTGCGTTCGCTCTACTTCTGCACTTCATTGAGCTTGAGTAATTTTTTAATCTGTGCGGTTCAACAACCTTGCTGAATGAGGAATTAGGAATTAGGAATTAGGAATTTCGGAAGCCCTAACGGGCTTACTCCGTTCGCTAACGCTCACTCTAATTTAGTGTTCAGTGTTCAGTGTTTAGTGGTCAGACTGAAATTTTCAAAATACTGTTCACTGTCCACTATCCACCGGTCACTTATAATGGGTTAAAGGGCTTGCCCTTTCATTCATTGTACATTGTACATCGTACATTTTATAATGGGGTGCGGGTGTCCCGCCATTCATTGCTAATTGCTCATTGCTCATTGCTAATTGCTAATTGCTCATTGCTCATTCTCCAACGGGTATGCAGAAATTAAAATTTCACTCATACTTCCTGAAAATTAATCTTTCCCCTCCGTCTTGTCTTCCTTCGTCTCCTCGGCTTTTTTCCGATTTGATTTAAAGAAGGGGACGGGTTCAACGTAGAAGTCTATTCCCTCGATGGGCTTGGGGTGCTTGGTGTACTTAATCAGGAAAACAACCATAAGCACTGCGCAGACAACCGCTGCCACCGCCGACAAAAGCTGAGAAACCCTGATATCCGTACTTCCTATATAAAGGCTGTCGGTTCTCAGTCCCTCGATAACCGTTCTTCCGGCGCCGTACCAAATGCCGTAGCCCAAAATTATCTGTCCGCTGAATTTTCTGAATTTTTTGCACATAATGTAAAGCAGCACAAAGCCTATCATACACCATACAAATTCATAGAAAAAAGTGGGATGTACGGGCGTATACGGGTCAACGTCCGGCAATGAGGACTGATGATTGATAATGTAAGAGGAAACCTTTTCGCTCATCATACCGTAGCTTCCGTCCGTATTGCAGCCGAAAGCCTCCTGATTGGCGTAATTTCCCCAGCGTCCTATTCCCTGTCCGATAAGAAGGCTCATTCCCGCAAGGTCAAGCAAATTCAGGAAGTTGAGCTTTTCGACCTTGCATGTGATAAACGCCGCAATAAGCCCGCCTATAATTCCGCCGTAAATGGCAAGACCGCCCTCCCAAATTTTGAAAATATCCAAAAGGTTGGAGCCGTAATAATCCCATTGGAATATACAGTAATAAAGCCTTGCGCCGATAATTCCGCCGATTGTGCCGTAAATAAGCACATCGACCATTTTGTTTAAGTCCATTTTCCACACATAAGCCATCCTGCCGCCGAAAAGGGCTGCAAGAACAAAGCCGAAGGCGATAATCACGCCGTACCATTTAATGGAAAATTCATGTCCGCCTACAGTAAATTCGCAGAAAACAGAGGACACGGTGAAAACGTGATCTATTCCGGCGAACGTAACCTCAACGGCATCTTGAAAAAATTTCATAATAACGCTCTCTTTTTTTGATTTTAATTACTACTTCCGTAGGAGCGAACCCATGTGTCGCACAAACAAAAATAGCCCGCCGTAGGGGCGGACCCATGTGTCCGCCCGCAAGCCGCAAAGCGG
>JAJQGK010000128.1 GCA_021200555.1 Clostridiales bacterium
ATCCTGTTCTATTCTAGATTGTAAACGTTTTGTGCAAGCGTTAAACTGTTCCTCATCGCTTGCTTCCCTTAACTTTTTTGACAAACAGGTGTCGAATTTACTATCAAACACCGGAAACACTCCTTCTACCTTTTCTCCGTCCAGTTTAAAAGTATGTAATTTGTACCTTACATTTGTTCCCGGGTAATTCGTTCCTTCCAAATCTTCTCGTATGGTTTTTATATGCCGGACCTCGTTCACATCATTAGCTGCTTTTTCAAATGCATTAAGCTTATTTCCCACATCATTTTTTTGATTAATATTTAATTCTTTCACTTCGCTGAACGGATTCATTACATCACCTCCCCTTTTATGTATCTATACCATGTTTCCAGATATTCATTTGGTTTGTCAAATCTCTCAATTTCTTCTCGAAGAATACATTCTGCTATTTGATTTTGAGAAATCTCATCTAAATTAGCAACAACTGATTCATCAGCAAATAGAAACGTATTTTTCCATTCATCAATAGATTCCGCCTCATCTGCTTCCTTCTCCAACTCAGGTGTTGCAACAATATCATATATAATTGAGCTAATGTCTTTGAGTTCAACAATTCCATTCGTTTTTAATATTCTGAGAATCCTGGTCTTTTGTGTCGTTGGTAAAGGTGCATCAATCACTTCCTGACACAGCTGATCCATATTGAGGTCAAGTCGTTCTCCTGAAACCTTGTTCAACAAATGTAATATGATTCTGTCTCTTGTGTCAAATAAAAATTCTTTATGATTATCATGATAAGAATACACGCTCTCCGTATTTTGATATGTAACCTTACACAATACAGGTTCCAGCCAGTTATTCTGGTATACAGCTGCAACCCCTGTAGGAATTTTTGCCAATTCTTTAATTTGCTCATCATTTAAATTAGCGGATCTTCCAACTAAATTCCTGTCTTCCGCATCTGGAAGTCTCATAATAATTTTTGTATTTGTATTTCTGATCACGCTCATATCAAGCAAACCTGGAGCCTGATCTGCTATTATAAATCCTTCCCCATACGTTCTTACTTCTGCGATTGCATTTGACAACATTTCGACAGATTTTCCAAGTAAATTTGCCGATTCACCGCTTTGTTCTGTAGATGTTCGTTTTAAAAGGTTATGCGCTTCTTCAAGGACAGTAACATGCTTCAAATCTGCATTCATTTCTCCACATGACATACGGTATTCCTGAAGTCTCATCACAAGGATACCCATAATCATTGATTTCGTCTCAACAGAGCCTACACGACTTAAATCAACTATAACATTATCGTCAAATAATGCTTCATCTCCCAATTCATCATTTGCGAATATTCTGCCATATAATCCATTCGTCAAAGATTTAATTCTTGTTGCCAAAGATCCGATATAGTTGTCCTTCACTTCCTGTGAAAATGCAGATTCTGTAACAACATTATTTAATTCCACCAGGACATCAGTAAATGTCGGAAATAATTCATCCGAATATTTATTTTGCGATTCAGATAAATTCCATCCTGCCTTTATATATGCTTTCTCTACCGAATCCTTTAATACAGCCGGCATTGCTGCATACATAGGCCAACAAACATTAAATATTTCGACCAGACGGTCTATGTGCTCCAATACATGTATTTCTTTAGGAAATCTAAAAGGATTTATCTTTAAAAGTGGCGATAGTCCTGCATTCGTTCCATATACTTTTGCTTCATTATTTCCAAACACATGCTTATATTCTCCCTTAGCAGGTTCTATAACAAGAAAACGAACCCCCTGTCTCATCAATTCTCTAAGCAATTGATACACCGTATTTGATTTTCCTGAACCTGTTGATCCTGTAACAAACGTATGCATGGCCAGACTTTTTAAGTCTAGACCAACTTCTACATTTTGAACTACACCCATATGGTATATCCTGCCCAGTTTCACTTTCTGCGAAACAGAAGATTGATTTGTCACATATACATTTCTTCCAAAAGAAGCCATTTCAAAAACCGGCAGTCCATTTATTGATTTTTTAGGTAATCCCATATTTACAGCCAATTCATACGAATTAGAAACAGATGCAGGGCTGAGCAAAATATCATGATTTAAAGGATTGACAAACAATGGATGTGAAAATCTTTCCAGATAGTCTTTTACAACTCTTCCTTTACCATCACTCGCATTCCAATTATTAATTTGGGAAGCCTGCAAAGAGGAATTATCTCCTCTCATCAGCGCATTGTATCCGCTCGAAACAATTGCATTCGTCTCTGGATCAGAGGAAATCACGTACGTCGCACAATTGAAAGCACCATATGATTCGCATTTCTGAAGCCTGTCAATATGCTTGTCTATCATATTCAACAAATTCTTCACTTGCTTATTTTCATTCGAAAACTGAATTGTCTTACCATGAGTGCTTCCTTCAGCTTCGCTTTTTGTATCGCTATTCTGCGTCGCTTCTGAACTGGTTTTAGTCTCCGTATTTCCGGAGGATTCTGTTATACTTCCGCTTCGGGAAGCAGATTCATTCGTATTAGTTCCATGAGAGCCTATTAAACCACCACCAACCTGAGAGCCAACACTGCTGCCTGCAAAAGCCGCCGTAGCAATCGCTGCCGCTGCAGGTGCGGCTGCTCCAGCAGTTAATACAGTAGCCCCTATGCCGACTACTGCACCTGCCACTGATCCAATGAGATGTCCTGATTCTTTATTTTCATTGCTGCCTTGACCAAATGACTCACTCCACCCACTCGTTTTAGCGTAATTCTGAGTTAACGAAGTACTTTCACCTACAGAATGCGTAACGCCTTCCGTGTGGCTCTGAGTAAGAGTAACTGAATCAGATTCATTAAAACTAATAGAGGTTTTAAGGAACGGAGATAACTGTGTATATAACGACTCATATCCCGTTTTCGCAATGGCTAATTCCTGTGCATTTACAGGATCCGCAATAACAACTACTGTATACTCTCGTCCCTGTAATGAATCTACCAGATGTTCAATACCCTGTACAAATTTTTCATATGAACCATCTTTTTCATTTCTTACAGATGCAATTCCCGAAATAGAAGTAACATAATCATATACAAATATATTTTTCAGCAACCTTTTCTTGTTTTCCCCAGATATAGCTTCAATTTCTAGGCCAGGAAAATTACCAGTCAAAACACCTTTAAACGTTTCTCCCTGCGTCTCGATCATCTGATTTTGCTGACTAATATCTTTACTCACGACTCCTAAATAATATTCTGTATAGTCTTTATGTCCTGATATTAAGGTAATTACCGTTGCATTGCTGGAATAAGCGGCATTTAAAACCGTTACCATCTTATCAATAACACTTTCATTTTTATCAGACACCATTTTAGTAAATCTATATACACGGGTGTATTCAGCAATATCAAGATTCTTCAATTCTTCAGGCAATTCCGCCACTTCGTAATCAGCCAACTGATACAAATAATCTTTTGTGATTACATTCATCGCTAGTTCTAAAGAGGCAGTCATTTTTTGAACATCCTGAGCTTCTGCCAGTTTTGTATCCATTTATAAATCTCCTCTGCATAATGCCTCAATTTCCATTCTACAGTTATTCCGAAAAGCCATTTGCCATGCCAAATAGTTCTTCTTTTGGATTTTTGTGCATTTCGAATAAGAAGAACATTTTTTCAAAGCACAACGTTTTCCCCCATTTTGGGGACATGAATAGCGGAAATCCAGTTCCTTAAATAAAGCCTTCATTTCTCTATAGTATTTCAAAGCAGGTACTTTACTGCAATTCTTATATTCATCGCATTTTCTACACCTGCCTTTGGCACACCCATACTTATTTTCTAATTCACCCGCAGTAATATTACAATAAGAATTATTACCACTATCACCGCCACCAGTCCTATGAGCATTCCTGTATTGTTGTTCTGGTGGCTCGAACCTTTTGGGCTTGTACCGCCATTCCCGTTTTGAGCAGAACCAGATCTTTTAGATTCACCTTTGGGCGCAGCTTTTTTAGGCACAGCTTTTTTAGGCGTAGTTCCATATAACTTTTTTCCTATAGTTTTGACATCCTTTATTCGTTCATCGCAAAAATTATTTTTTAATTCGAAAACTGCATCTGCAAAATCATCATCCGTAAAAGTACTTTTTCGACTTGAAATTAAGGGCTCGCCAACCAGTTCAGAGTCCTTTAACTTTATTCCGTGAGATTCTACATATTTAATTGCTTCATCAAACTCACCGCTGGAAAAGTCCCTGCTGGTATAACATATGCTACCAATTGCTTCACGCAATGCTCGCACATCATTATTTTTTATCCCGTTTTCTATCGCTTCATAACGTTGCATTTCTCTACCTCCTAAAAAGTTAACAATGTTCTTATTTCAGATTCTTTTACAGCCACCCAATCCGAGAGTTCCTGATTATTTTTAACTCTTTGCTCTAATGCCGCGGATTCTCTTGTATCCTGTTCCAGTTGTTTCAGGATTTTACCGATTTCATTATTTAACGTATCTATATTCTCATTAAACGCATCTTTATATTCTTTCACCTGTGTTTCAGACTGTCTAAACATACTGCTGATATTGTCTTTGATGCTGGCAGAAAACATCGTCATAATATCCACAATAATATTTCTTACATTAACATCCACGCCATCCTTTACCGATACCGTATATGATATTTTCTTAGGTTTCCAAAACTTGAACCTGCCCAAAAATCCGGAACGTTCAGGATTATCCTTCCATCTAGTCTCATCGCGATATCTGTCATACTCATTTTTTCTTTTAATATCGTTAATAT